>CAKZPK010000246.1 GCA_937139035.1 uncultured Crocinitomix sp.
TGCCAGTGATGTCTATGCACGTTACAAGCGTTTGAAAGGATTTAATGTATTACATCCGCAAGGATATGATTCTTTTGGATTGCCTGCCGAGCAGTATGCGATTCAGACAGGACAACATCCTGCAACGACAACCAAAGTAAATATAGAAGGTGGTGTCGATAATCAAGGCAATGTGATTGCTGGATATCGTAACCAACTAGATAAAATAGGATTCTCTTTTGACTGGAGCCGTGAAGTTCGCACCTCAGATCCTGCCTACTACAAATGGACGCAATGGATTTTTACCGAGTTATATAACGCTTGGTACAATGTTGATACTGATAAAGCGGAAGGGATTGATACGTTGGTATCCGCTTTCGCGAAAGCGGGTAATGCATCTGTAAATGCGGTATGCGATGATACTATCGAGCCATTTACAGCCGATGCTTGGAATGCCTATTCTGATAAAGAACAAGAAGAAATTTTATTAAAATACAGACTTACATATTTAGCCGAAACCGAAGTCAACTGGTGTCCCGCATTGGGAACCGTACTTGCTAATGACGAGATTGTAAACGGCGTTTCAGAACGTGGTGGACATACCGTAGTGCGCAAAAAAATGACCCAATGGTCCATGCGTATTTCTGCCTATGCAGAACGTTTGATTCAAGGATTAGAAGGGGTTGATTGGAGCGAATCGATCAAAGAAACGCAACGCAACTGGATTGGAAAATCGGTGGGTGCGATGGTGTCTTTTCAATTAAAAGACCACGCAGAAAAAATAGATGTCTTTACGACACGTCCTGATACGATTTTCGGAGTTTCGTTTATGACACTTGCTCCAGAACATGACTTAGTCGCAAAAATCACTACATCAGAACAGAAAGAAGCAGTAGAAGCCTATATAGAAGCAACATCAAAACGTTCAGAACGTGAGCGTATGGCCGATGTAAAAACCATTTCTGGTGTCTTTACAGGAGCCTATGCAGAGCATCCATTTACCAAAGAACCGATTCCTATTTGGATTGGCGATTATGTATTGGCAGGATATGGAACAGGTGCTGTAATGGCAGTACCATGTGGAGATCAGCGTGATTATGATTTTGCAAAGAAGTTCGGAATTTCAATTCCTAATGTGTTTGAAGGGGTTGATATTTCTGAAGAAGCGTTTGCAGATAAAGCGACAACCGTTATTGCAAACAGTGATTTCTTAAACGGATTAAAATATAAGAAAGCGGTTAAACTGGCGATTTACGAGCTAGAAAAAATAGGCGCAGGAACGGGTAAAACGAACTATCGTTTACGTGATGCGGTATTTAGCCGTCAGCGTTATTGGGGAGAACCATTTCCAGTGTATTATGTAGACGGAATGCCACAAGTGATCTCCTTAGAGCATTTACCTGTGGAGCTTCCTGCGATTGAAAAATACTTACCTACCGAAGACGGCGAACCACCATTAGGTCGCGCTGATGTGTGGGCGTGGGATACTTCAAAAAATGAAGTCGTAGCAAACGACTTGGTGGATGGAAAAACTGTTTTCCCATTAGAGTTAAATACGATGCCCGGATGGGCTGGAAGTAGTTGGTACTTCTTAAAGTATATGGACAATACGACTGAAGATGGGTCGATTCCTAAAGAAGCCTTGGATTATTGGGGGAATGTTGATTTATACATTGGAGGTTCCGAGCATGGGACAGGTCACTTATTATACAGTAGATTCTGGACAAAATTCTTACACGATCGCGGATATGTAAGTATCGATGAGCCATTCCAAAAAATGATCAATCAAGGGATGATTTTGGGGACGAGTGCTATTGCATACAGAATAAGTGGAACAAATACCTATGTTTCTGCAAGCCTTAAAGGTCAACACGAAACAGAAGGTATTCACATTGATGTGAACATGGTGAATGCTTCTGATGAAATTGATGTTGAGAATTTAAAGAATTGGCAACCTCAATTTAAGGATGCAGAATTTGTCTTAGAAGAAGGTAAATTTATAGTTGGACGTGAAGTAGAGAAAATGTCTAAACGTTGGTACAATGTGGTAAATCCTGATGACATCTGTAATCAGTATGGAGCAGATACCTTACGTATGTATGAGATGTTTTTAGGACCGCTTGAACAAGCAAAACCATGGAATACAGCTGGTATTTCAGGAGTACATAACTTCTTAAAGAAACTTTGGAGATTGTATCATTCTGGTAATGAGGAGTCGTTTAACGTGACAAATGCTGAGCCAACAAAAGATAACTTAAAGACGCTTCATAAAACGATTAAGAAAGTAGAAGAAGATATTGAGAACTTTAGTTTCAACACTTCAGTATCTACCTTCATGATTGCTGGTAATGAGTTGGCTGCACAAAAGTGTACGTCTAAAAGTATACTAGAGCCACTTTTGATTTTGATTGCACCGTATGCACCGCATATTGCTGAGGAGTTATGGAGCAAATTAGGGCATACAGAAAGTATCTCTGAAGCACCGTTTCCTATTTTTGAAGCAAGTCACTTGGTAGAGAGTGCTAAAAACTATCCTATTTCATTTAATGGAAAAATGAAGTTTACCTTAGAGCTTCCATTGGATTACACCAAAGATCAGATAGAAGAAGTAGTCATGGCTCACGAAAAAACAAAAATGTATCTAGACGGACGAACTCCTAAAAAGGTGATTATCGTTCCAGGAAAGATTGTCAATATAGTGGGATAACACCTCACCCTAGCCCTCTCCTCACGGAGAGGGTTTTTAATTTAAAATAAAACATGAACATCATTATTTTTGGACCTCCTCTTGCTGGAAAAGGAACACAAAGCAACAAGATTATTAATGATTTTGGATTAACACACCTTTCTACAGGTGATGTCTTAAGAGCAGAAAAGGCTCAAAAAACAGATTTAGGAATTAAAGCAGCGACATATAGTAACAAAGGGTTATTAGCTCCTGATGATTTAGTAGCTCAAATTGTAGAACGCTTTTATCACAATCATAAAAACGGGAAAGGAATTTTATTTGATGGGTATCCAAGAAATATCAAACAAGCGGAGCACCTATTACAAGTAATTGCAAAAGGAGGAGATACGATTGATAAAGTGATTTTCTTAAACGTTCCTAAAGAAGAACTTCTCAAAAGAGCTATCAAAAGAGCGGAAGCCGAAAATAGAGCCGATGACAAAGACAGCTCGATTGTTTTAACACGAATAGACGAATTCCAAAATGGAACTATTCCTGCAATACAGTATATAAGAGAATCAGGAGCTACAGTTATTGAGATTGATGGAAATCAATCTATAGATGCTATTTATAAAATGATCAATATTCATTTAAAATAAAGATCAAATGTGCAGATATTCAATGACATCTTACAAACCGCATTATGCTTGTTTTACATGCCAGAAGACATTTAAAAGAAGATTGTTAGGTGATGTCTTAGGTGGATATAGCAAAGATGTTCAAGAAAAATCTGCTACGTGTCCAGAGTGTCGTGGCGTTATGGCAGACATGGGGTTAGATTTTAAATCTCCTAAGAAAAAAGACACCAAAGCGTGGGATCACATCGCGACATTATATAGTGTTGATATTACGTTTCACTCTTGTGGTTGCTCAGGACCAGGATACATTCCTAATGATAAAGATCAACTGAAAGATTATTTTACAGGAATCAAAAATACCTATTTAGAACACCTGTATTTTTGGGCACGAAGGAAAGAAGATCCTGAAACACAAAGTCAAGTAGCAAAAGATCAGCGTCAACATTGGGGATTTCTTGGTCGTATTCCTAAGGAATTAAGAAAAGGAACTAAAAACAAACCCAAATACGATGCAGAACAAGCGCTCTTATATTGGAGTAAAAAAGTAGCCGAGATCGAAAAGAAAATAAATACACTAACGAAGTAAGATATGGAAGGCATAGAAATTATTGGGCTTATAGCAGCCGTATTTACCACTGCTGCATTTTTACCTCAGGTCTATCAGACATGGAAGATAAAAGACGTATCTGCACTCTCCTTACCTATGCTTACCATAAGCATCAATTTATAATGAACTATCTTTAAATATTACTTGTTTTTGAATATCTATAGAATTACTCCATTGCTTTAGTTTATCCTTACAAATATTATTTGACAAACCTCTTTTTAAAAGTAATTCATCTATTTTAGCCCATCTTTTGGAAGTCCAAAATAGATTTAATGCTTCTTTTCTATAATTACCTATATCTAAATAACTCAAATCGTTCATTGTATCCATAATTGGATTGGATAACTCATATTTTGTAAAATTTGTTTCCCTTATTAAATTTAAAGGAGAAGCCATATCATATAGTTTCGTTCCAGGATACGGAACAGCGCAGTAGAATTGAGCAAAGTTCAAATCCGAATTTATGGCGGATTCAATTGTATATTCTACGGACTGTTTCGTGTCTTGTAACTGGCCTAATATAAAATGTCCGATAGAGATTATATCGTACTTTTTAAGTAATCTTATAGCTTCATAGTTTGAGTCTACTGATATATTTTTTTCGATTTTCTCCAATACTGAATCAGAAAAACTTTCAATTCCTAAAGTGATTCCAGATAATCCAGATTTACTCATTTTTTCAACTATTTCTTCATCTAATAGTGCAGTAGTTGATCTTGTAGTCCAGACAAAGTTTCTAAATCGTTCATCTTTACTCTTTCGTAATTCGATCAAACCATCACATAATTCTCTTATAAAGCTTTTTTGAAATGTTGTGCCTTCATCCCATAAGGTAATTTGACTTACATTATCGTTTTCAATTACATATTTAAACTCATTTATAATATCTTGTGGAGTTCTTCTCGAGAACCTTCCTTCATATAAAACAGGTACTACACAGAAATTACATCTGAATGGACAACCATATGTACCTTCAATATAAGTAGCATTTTGCCCAGTAAATGGTGATTTATATAGACTATGATTAAAGAGAGGTCTTGCTAATTGTGTTTTAATTGCTTTAACCTTCTTCAAAGAGCTTTTAATTATAGCCTTTTCCTTGATTTCTGTATTAGAAATCAATTCCTCATAACCCAAAGCAGGCTCTCCCCCAACTACTATGCTATCAAAATGTATTTTAAAGCCCCAAGTGTCAAAATTAAAAAAAGAATCATTTAATAATGTAGGGGCAACACCAAATGTAGAAACATGAATCTTATTTGAGATTTGTTTTATATCTCTAGCAGTTTCAGAGTCAATTCTCATACTTGGAAAACCACAGGAAAGGATACATAAATCTGGTTTAAATTGAGTAACTTTCTCTTTGAGGTTAGAAGTTTTGTCTGCCTGCAAATCAATAAAATCCAGCTTATAACCAATACTACTCAAATGAGCAGCTATTCGAGCTAAATTCAATGGAAATCTATACGCACCACCCCATGAATTGATGCTTTGCATACATCTATCTAACCTAATATACCCACCACTTGGCTCTACTAAAAGTATTCTTTTCATTAATTCTTAACTATTTTTTTAACTTTATCCATTATTGTGGCTACTTCCTTAGATACCGAATGTGGTATAATATCACTTTCAGTCTTTCCTTCTCTAATTGCTATTTCTACTGCCTCAATCTCATATTCAAAACCATTAGATCGAAAAGGATATTCAATAAACTCTGTTCTTTTGCCTAAATTTAACTCAATTTTTGTGCCATGCCAATATTCGTGGAGCTTTATATATCCTTTATCTCCATAAATTATGGCTTCCTGCTGTGTTTGACATCGGAAAGAAGAATACAATTGGGCCATTCCTCCAGATGGATATTTTAAAATGATTGAACAAGCATCTTCTACTCCTGTTTCTGCAAATGTTGCATGGGCATGTATCTGAATTGGCATTTCTTTGAAGACATCTTGACTTAAAAAGATATTATAATCTGCATTGTCTAATAACGTACCACCAAATAATTCTTGATTTAATAGCCTCCTATGGCTTGGCCAATTATTCAAAAACCCAAAATCAATTTTTAATAATTTTGGTTTGCCTATTACTCCTTTTGAAATCATTTTCATAGCTTCTCTATAGGCTGGAAGAAATCTAGTCCACATTCCTTCCATTAAGAATAGATCTTTTTTATTTGCCAATTCACATAATTCTGTTGTTTCCTTTAAGGTAGGCGTCATGGGTTTCTCACACAGGACATGTTTTCCAGCATTTAATACCTCTTTAACATTTTTGTAGTGTAATTGGTTCGTTGTGCATATATAAACTATTTCAATACTTTCATCACTAAATAGATCATTATAGTTACTGTAAATTATAGTGTCATTATAAAATCTTTTCTTTTTAAGATATTCATAAGATGAAATTGAAGCTATCCCAACTAAATTTGATTTTGAACTAGCCCTTAATCCTTCAATAAATGAAGGTGCAATTTCTCCGTATCCGATTATACCCCAATTCATATAATTCCAAACATTTCAATTAATAATAGTATACAGGTAACCCATATGGAAATCTTTTGAAGTTTGCCAGGCTGATCATTTGGGAGCATTAAAAAACTCTTTGCAATAACTATCAATATAAAAACTGGGACAAGTGATCTTACTAAGAAAGCAATTTCAGATATATTCAATTTATTAAACTCCCAACCAATGATATTTTTAAACTTTTCTAATTGTAAAGAATATCCCAGTGAAACAGTTACGATGGCTGCAATTGCACTTGATATATAAGCTAACAAATCAATGTGAGCTTTAAAAAAAGGAATAATTATCTTCCTTTTTTTTACAGGTATACCCTCATTTTGCAAAAGTGAATCAAATTTAATTTTTATATACTTCCCATATAAAAGGTCACTAAAATGCACCAAAAAAAGGGAGAAAAAAATTCCAATTAACTTACTTATCATATCTGTTTCTTTGTTGATGGATAGGTTTGTATAATTTGCAATCAGCTTCTATATAATTCTCAACCCAATCTGCCTTTGGATTTGTATTGTAACGATTAAGGAATAAGTATACATTTTTGGTCATTTCATTAACCTTAACATTCACAGTATTTAAAATATATTTCTCCATTTGGTGATCAATATGAAGTGTGACATCTTTTATTCCATCAAAACCGACAATTTTCGGTCTAACTGGTAACTTTGAATCAAGTTCGAAATCAATAAATGCTCTTCTCACTCCCAATGCCATTTCATCATTAGAGCAAAAAACACCTATTAAAGGCCTATCTCCATTATGTTTAGTATTTAGATAATTATTAATCTCATCGTAACCTCCATTATTAGAAAAATCAGACTCAAGTTCCTGAACAGTCAATTTCTTTTCAAAACCTGAATTAAGTGTCTCTATCTTTTGTTTGAATTTCAACCCTCTTTCAAAACAATCATTACCATGAAGGACTATAATGTCATACTCATTATAGTCGTACTTTTTAAAACAGTGCTTAGCATAATCAAAGATTTGTAGTGCAGCCATTTCGCCTCCTTTTTCCCAACTCACTTGAAAATATGATGGCATTACTTTATCAAAAGAGTCAAAACTATTTTTAAACATTTGGTTGCCTGTTTTTTTCATTTTCCATATTTCATCATCTTTACAACAAGCTTCGTCTCTAAAACCTTTATCAATCAAAATAAGTTTAGGGGCGCCTTCAGTATTCATTAGTTCTTTAATATTATCTATTGATTCTTTTCGTGAAAACAAATTGACAATTAAATAATCATATTCGTATGGGTTTTCTACGCAGTACTTAATGAGGAGGTTTTGTTCTTCAATTGCCTTATCAAAGGACACAACTTTAGTTACAACATCAAATTTTTTTAATGAATCAAGATGTATATTCAAAGAAGCAAACAATTGACAAAAATAGTCGAATGTATCAACCTCCTCCTTTCCGTCTTTAAATAATGGTTGATTAATAAAAAGAATTTTCCTTTTTAAAGGTCTTTTTTTATATCTATTGATGTAATTGAACCATTCCTTCATCTTATTTTTTTACTACTTTTAATGGTGTTGAATAACTTTTATCTAGTGTTTCACCAGCTAATAAAGACTGAACAAGTTCTATTGCTGTTTCTCCCATCAATTTCGGCTGTTGAGCAATCGTAGCATTTAACTCTCCAGACGCTACAGCTTTTATCGCTTCATCTACTGCGTCAAAACCAACAACGACTATAGAATCTAATGCAACTCCTTTATTCTTTATGGCAGCAATTGCCCCAAGAGCCATTTCATCGTTACAGGCAAAGACAGCATCTATATCAGGATTTGCCGCTAGGATAGCTTGAAAAATATCGTTCGCTTTCTGCCTGTTCCAATCTGCAGCTTGGGAAGCCACCACTTCAATCTCTTCAGTATTCTTAATTATCTTCATAAAACCACCTTTTCTTTTTATGGCTGCGTCATTCCCTGCTACACCTTCCAGAATAGCTACCTTTCCTTTTTCATTAAGTTGATCTATAATAAACTGCCCTGCAGATTGACCGCCCTCAAAATTATCTGATCCTATATAAAAAGCAATTTTAGCATCTTGTTTTTGAGCAGATTCCATATTAATTTTATTGTCCACATTTACTACAGGAATGCCTGCTTTGTTAGCTTTAATTATAGCAGGAATAATTGTTTCAGAATTTATAGGAACAACACAAATAGCATCTACCCCTTGTGTTATGAAATTTTCGATGATTTGATTTTGTTTCAATTCGTCTGGACTAGCCTGAACAAGTACTTGGAGTTTTTCATTGCTTTTTGCTTTGGCAGCATTTGTCATATCAACAAAAAAAGGATTTTCAAGTGTTGGTACGAGATAGCCTACTTTTATTATATCATCATCTTTAGATGAGTTTTGATAAATGAAATAACCAACAATAGCGATAACTACAATCGCAAAAATGGCTAAATAAATAGATTTATTATTTTTCATTTTTTATGATTTTAAAATTATTATTAATTGATACGGAAAGAACGATTATGAGTCCTATTAAAATATATTGGTAATAAGAAGGTACATTCATGATAGAGAGTCCATTATTGATGACTCCCAGTATTAGCACTCCCATAAAAGTTCCTGTAATAGAACCTTTGCCACCAGATAAATTAGCACCACCAATAACCACTGCGGCAATTGCTGTCAATTCATAAAGTACTCCTGATTGTGGTTGTGCCGAATTTAATGCCCCAACTAATAATACAGCTGCTATACCAGAAAATAAACCACATATAGTATTACTCATCGTTAACAAAATAGTAGGAAACATGACTCATTGCACCACTTGGACAGCAAAAACTTTTAATGAGCTTACGCTCGATCAACTCTATGATTTATTAAAGCTTCGTATTGATGTCTTTGTTGTTGAGCAAACCTGCTTCTACCCCGATTTAGACGGTGAAAAAGGCCAACTAGACCGACACCAAGATACACTGCA
>CAKZPK010000247.1 GCA_937139035.1 uncultured Crocinitomix sp.
ATTGTTAGGGTCATTATTTCTATCAAATCCTGAATAGAAAAATGAAATTTTTCCATCCGGCAAATATCCAAATAAATCCGAGTAAAAACTCACTTGAACATACCTCTGCTGCCCGAAAACCTGTGCTAATTCATGAATCAGTACAGATTGTCAGCTATTTAACAATTCAGTAAAGTTTTTTTTCTGACTTTTAAGTTCGAATTCAGAATTAACCCAACCATTTTACTTATGACAAAAAGCTTACCACCAATTGGTGTATTAAATATAATTTGCTTTGCTTATGTAAATAAAAGAAGAACAAACCCAATAAAAGCTAGCCAAACATCACTAGTTTTCCATGCTACTGATGCTGTAATCTACTCTAAGCAAATACACCTGACATTTGCTTCCTCCTCGCCCAACTCACTCGTGCTTAAGAAAGTACTTTCAAGAATTTATGACGCGTTAATTCTAGTACATAACAGCTCCCGAATTGGTTCATTTACAATTAATAAATGGAAATAAACACTATTAAGGTTTACCCTGAATTTCGATATCTAAATGAAATTGAGGATGGAATAATTATTTCTACTGAAGATGGCAATGCTATTTATGCAAATACAGTTGCCTCAAAGTTATTAGACATAGCTGTCGAAGATATAATAGGAAGTAAATGGTGTCCTCCATCACTAAATGATCAAAATGATATATGTCATTTGTATCATAATATTGAAACAATTCATGTAAACGGAGGTGATTCAGCTGTTTCAAACACGGTTCAGTATTTAATTGCGCAACACAACGATAAAGAGTTATGGACAAAATGGTCTAACACTAAAATTAGTGAAGGACTAATTATGTACACGATTAAGGACATTAGTGAAAAGCAACAATTAGCTGAACGCGTTGAAACGCTTCAAAGGCATAACACTATTCTGGGGCAGGAAGTGCAGCATAGAGTCAAAAACAATATGCAAATTGTAATTAGTTTACTGAATTTACAATTTAGTAATGTAAGGGATAATAAGGCAGTTAAAGCACTTGCTAAAAGTAAGGATAGAATGATTGCTATGACATGCATTCAAGACTATATAAGTCAATCAGAATATTTAAGTGAACAATCATTTGGCGAATACCTTAATAAACTTGTTCGGTTTATTGAACGAGGACATAAAAAAGATAGAACCATTGAATTAAAGGTAGAGTTTGCTGGACAAATTTCGAATAATAATCATTTAGTTAGTTTGGGATTGATTATTTGCGAATTAGTTGTAAATGCATATAAACATGCCTTTAAATTCAGACAAGGGGGGAAAGTAACAGTATCGTTAGAATGTACAGACCATAAAAAGGTCATTTTAAATGTACATGACAATGGATGCGGATTTGCTTCCCCTCTTGATTTGGAAAATCCAACAACCTTGGGTTATGAAATAATAATCCTACTTGTTCACCAAATTGGCGGCAGTATTAGTTTAACATCAAAAGATGGTTCAAATATTCGAGTCATCTACTACCAGTAGCTGCAAGCAATTATTTGACAAGAAAAAGGAATTAGCTTTACAAATCCTCAAGTACAAATAAAACCGGATTTAATATAGATTCGCCCAATAACATTGATCGTTCAGATGACCATCCATACATTGGATCCGGTAAATCATCATTATCTTTAAAAGGCATTTCAATTGTAAAAGATAAACATCCGAATTTTTCTGCAATTGCATTTGAACAAACGGTTAAGTTAGCCGTTCCTGGTTCGTCAGCACCATAATTGTATTCATCTTGAAAGTCTGGGCAAATATGCATCCAGTGATCTTTGAATTTCTTCTCTAATTGTTGCAAAGTTGGTGTATAACTTGGAATACCTTCTGAAGCCGCAACAAAATTATACGGAATAGCTTCATCACCATGAATATCTAACATTAAATCAACCCCAACTTCATCCATCTTTTTTAGACAATGAAAAACCTCTGGACTTTTCTCTAAAGAAGGATTAGCCCACTCTCTATTTAAATTCATCCCGGCTGTATTCGCTCTTAAATTACCCGCTATAGATCCATCAATATTCATATTCGGAATGATATAAAAACAAGCATCTTCAAGCAGTTTTCTCGCTACAGGGTCACTTTCATCCAATAATCGGTCAACCATTCCTTCAACAAACCACTCTGCCATACTTTCACCTGGATGCTGACGAGCAATTATCCAAACATTTTTACCTACCCCCTCATCACCAATAACTAACATATCAATATCATGCCCCTCATAAGTCTCTCCAATTACATCTACACGGCAAAGGTCTGACACTTGCGCATTGTGAATTAAGTTTTGATGTTTATCAGAAGAATATGGTGCAAAATAGGCGAAATAAACACTGTTGTTTGAAGGCAAATAGTCAATTACTAAAACCCCATCCTCATATCTAGTTGGCACTCTAAACCACTCAATATTATCATATGATGCACATGCATGATAGTTCTCCCATCCTTCAGGATAAGATGATCCGCCAGCATTAAGAATTGAAATTTTGCAAGCTTTATCTAAAGCTCCTGTCAATCTAAAATGAAACCATTGATAAAAATCTGAGTTTGTATCTTTAGGGATATTCAAATTGATTTCTCCATTATCCTTAATTGAAATGATTTCAATATTTCCACTATCAAAGTTTGAGCTAATTTTCATTTTGGTAATTTAAATTTCTACCAAAATAGCTATTAATCGGCTTTGAAAAATTGAGAATTGCTAAAAAAATAAACTTTAATGCAAATTTTAACTTTTCAAGAGCTGTCTTTTAGATTTTCGAATTTGAACAATTGAAAAAATATGCGCAAAGATGGCCATTGGAGCTAAAAACCCAGGTAATAATAAATACGGTACGTGTGAAAATTCTTCAGAAATTCTTGGTAGAGAATCTCCCCACACGCTTGGCAAATATAAGGAAGTTATAACTATGAAAATAATGATTCCTAATGTTAATAAACCAGCAACATTAAAGACTAACGCCACGTTTTCTGACAAGCGCTTTTTTGTATAAACCAAATAAGCAACTATTGGAGCCAATAGCCCAATTATTATTTCATAATTATATCCTTCAAAGGTTGTTTCTACCGGGAAAATTCCTTCTAGATATGTAGACAAAATCATCAATTCCACAATGATTCTAAAACTTTGAAAATAAATAACTTTTTGCTTAGGTATGACTTCAAAAATTGCACTATTCTTGTTTTTGATAAAGATTATTGCCGTTATAATAGCAATGGGTAAAAAAATCAGTAATAAGAACCTTGGCGGCATACCAAAATGCCATAAAAACCCTGACTCACCAATAAAATAGAGATACACGGCCCAAATACCAAAAGCTGCCAATAAAGCAACTAAACGATTTTTGACTTTTTTGTGTCCAAGTCCCATTTTTAAAAGCCCGTTACGATAAGTTAGTGCAACTGCTGCCATAACAAATATGTAAAGCCCCGTGTATCCAATTGGTGATAATGACATTTTATACGTGTGTTAGTTGGTTTAATAATAGGGTTAATGCTTCCTCCCCTTTTTCGGTTAAAAGTGCTCTTGATTCTTCCATGGCGCAATCCCAGGCGGGAATAATTTTCTCCAAAAAGTCCTTACCTGCAATAGTAATTTCAATTTGTTTGGCGATTTTTTTCACAATTAAATCACCATCAAATAGTCGCTTCATATTTCGACTAATTGTTGATTTTTCTAAATACAACATGGTGGCTAGCTCTTGTTGTGTAGACGCTCCTTTTTTCGCCAAAATGAAAAGAATGCTCATTTGACTGTTTGTGATATTATAAGGCAACAAATGTTTTCTAAACACACTTGAAATAATGCGATTGCATTTTAATATTCGTGACGAAATGCACTGTCTTGGATCGCATGTTTCAAGATTTGGATGTGAATTCATATCTCAAATATAAAAACAAAAGTTGTATATACAACTTTATTCAAAATAAAAGAGCGACTAATGTAGCCGCCCTTTAAATCGTTATAGTTTAATCCTCTTTATTCTGCATCTTATACAGGATCAATAACTCCTGCATTTCTTGCAACTTCTTCTCTAAATCATCCACATTTGTTTTGGCTTCACCACTTTCAATTTTATCACTCAACGCCATTTCTGCTTTAGCCTCATCCATTCCATTCATAATTACCCCAATGAATAAGTTCAAGAAAATCATGGTACCAATTAAAACAAACGAAACAAAGAAAATAACAGAACCCGCGGGGTTACCAATTGAATTCACACAAATATCCATAGTTCCATCATACCCATAGTTAGCACAGCCAAACATATT
>CAKZPK010000248.1 GCA_937139035.1 uncultured Crocinitomix sp.
GGCTTATAATCGAATGTGCTTGACAGGGATTGCTACTTTTTCGAAAGGTTATTATACGAGTCATAAAAATGAAACGAGGGTTCACCGATACACGGAGATTGGAATTCGTAGAATGCAGGGGAACAATCGCTTGTTTCGAGTGATTATGTTTAAAATTCGTTTGGCGGATATTGGTTACAATGAATATTTTTATTTCGACCGAAGAAACTTTGATAGTGAATTGCAGTTGTATAAAGGTAAAAAAAGGTTAACTAGAAAACCTGTAATTGTAGATGACGAGGAAGCGATTCCTGTTGATGAACTAAGCGAGCAGGACTTTGTAAATAATTTCGTGAAAAAGATTAAAAAAGAAATGAGCGCAAGGGAGTTTTATTCTAAATGCTATACACACATTGGGCTGTCTCTATGCGTAGATCCAAGCTCGGTTGGTAGACGGAGAATTCCGAAAGCATATGTGATGGTGATTTTGGGAGGGAAACAAACCCAAAAAATTAAAGAGGCGAGACCTATTCTTCAGAATAATGCTGCAAATAATAATCCTTATACGATCCTGAAGTAATTGCGTCAATCCACTTCTCATTTGCTAAGTACCAACTCACAGTTTTTTCCAGTCCTTCTTCAAATTGAATAGACGGTTCCCAACCTAGATTGGTTTTAATTTTAGAGGCATCAATTGCATAGCGCATGTCATGACCCGCACGATCAGTAACATAAGTTATGAGTTGTTCAGAAGTTCCTTTTTCGCGCTCCAATTTGGTGTCCATAATTTGGCAGAGTAATTTTACCAAATCAATATTTGTCCATTCATTCCAACCACCAATATTATAGGTTTCGCCAACTTTTCCTTTATGAAAAATAACGTCTATAGCTTTAGCATGGTCTTCCACCCACAACCAGTCGCGTACATTCTCACCTGTTCCATAAACCGGCAAAGGTTTATTATGACGAATATTATTAATCATTAATGGAATAAGCTTTTCTGGAAACTGATGCGAGCCGTAATTGTTAGAACAATTAGACATTTTTACAGGAATTCCATAGGTGTGTGCGTAAGCATTTACCAAATGATCAGAACTAGCCTTTGAAGCGGAATAAGGGCTTTTGGGATCGTAAGCTGTGGTTTCTGTGAAAAAACCTTCAGCGCCTAAAGATCCATAAACTTCATCAGTAGAAATATGGTAGAAGACATGCTCCTCCTTATTTTTCCAATGTGTACGTGCTAAGTCTAAAAGATTAGCCGTGCCCACTATATTAGTTGTAATAAAATCCATTGGCCCTGAAATTGAACGATCAACGTGAGACTCAGCAGCCAAGTGAATTATATCGGTAATGTTTTCTTTTAGAAAAATAGCTTCTAATGCAGCAGTATCTCTAATGTCGCATTTCACAAATGAATAGTTTGCAGCGTTTTCGAGGTCTTTAATATTCTCAAGGTTTCCTGCGTATGTTAAACTATCCAAATTGATGATGCGATAATCGGGATACTGATTAACAAATAGTCTTACGACATGTGAGCCTATAAATCCAGCTCCTCCTGTTATGAGTATGTTTTTTGCCATTATTTGTTAACCCTAAAAAGCAAGTAACGAATTACAAACTCCAATAATCAATATTCTCAATCTTATCTTTATAGATTCCCTTTAAATCAACAATGATTCCTTGGTCGCCTTTAAGCATGTTTGAAAAATCAGCTTCAGTAAAATTACAATATTCTCTATGATTTACGGCCACAATCACTGCGTCATAATCATTAGCTGCTTCAGCTTTTAACCCAAAACCATATTCATGCATTAATTCCTCAGAATCAGCATGCGGATCGATTACATCAACCGTACAAGCAAATGATTGTAGTTCCTTAATGACATCTTCAATTTTTGAATTACGGATATCGCTTACATCTTCTTTAAATGTAGCTCCCATAATTAAAACCTTAGATTCCATTGGGTTTTTACCATGACCGATCATTTTTTTAACCGTTTGTTTACCAACATAAAAGCCCATTGAATCGTTAACGTAACGTCCAGAGTTTATAATTTTTGCATGGTAACCTAGTTGTTTTGCTTTGTGTGTCAAGTAATAAGGATCTACACCAATACAATGTCCACCAACTAAACCTGGTCTGAAATTCAAGAAATTCCATTTAGTTCCCGCGGCTTCTAATACATCATAAGTATTAATTCCTAATCGGTTAAAAATGATTGAAAGCTCATTGATCAATGCAATGTTTACATCACGTTGTGTGTTTTCTATAATTTTTGCAGCTTCAGCTACTTTGATAGATGCAGCGCGGTGTACACCTGCTTCAACAACCAATTCGTAGGTTTTTGCAATATGTTCAGCAGATTCAGGATCACAACCTGAAGAAACTTTAACAATAGAAGAAAGTGTATGAACTTTATCTCCTGGATTAATTCGTTCAGGTGAATAACCTACTTTAAAATCATCTCTGAATTTTAATCCAGAAACTTCCTCTAATACAGGAATACAATCTTCCTCAGTACAACCAGGATAAACCGTAGATTCATAAACAACATAATCTCCTTTTTTCAAAGCAGATCCTACCGTCTTACTTGCGCCCAATAATGGACGTAAGTCTGGCATTCTTCCAGAGTCAATTGGTGTAGGAACGGCTACAATGAAAAACGTGGCATCCTTTAGGTCATCAATTGACGCGGTAAACTGAATACTGCATCCTTCAAAGTCAGATGCTTCTAATTCATCACTCGGATCAATGTTGTTTTTCATCATTTCAACACGTTTTTCATTAATGTCAAACCCAATAACATCAATTTTACGTGCAAACTCAAGCGCAATTGGTAAGCCTACATAGCCTAAGCCAATAACAGCGAGTTTAGTTTCTTTGTTAATTAATTTTTCGTAAATATTACTACTCATTTTTTACGTTTTATTTAATTTCTTGTTTGTTTCTAACGGCATAAATTCGCTCAATAATTTCTACTACTTTTAGGCCTTCTAGGGCATTGGTAGTAGGTTTTTTTCTTCTTTTGAGTGCGTCTAC
>CAKZPK010000249.1 GCA_937139035.1 uncultured Crocinitomix sp.
GAGCCACTTCTTATACTTGGGATTTAGGTGTAACAAATGGTGTTGCTTTTACAGCTGCAGTTGGAACCGCTACCTATACGGTAACTGGAACAGATGCTAATGGATGTGAAAACACGGCAACCGTTAATGCTACGGTTCATAATTTACCCACAGTTACAGCGTCTGTTGATGACGACGAAGTTTGTGATGGCGAAGCATTTACATTTTCGGGAGGTGGCGCCGTTACTTACACTTGGGATTCAGGTGTAACAAATGGTGTTGCTTTTACTGCTGCAGTTGGAACTGCTACGTATACAGTAACAGGGACAGATGCCAATGGTTGTGAAAACTCTGCAACAGTTGATGCTACGGTTCATAATCTACCTACAGTCACAGCATCAGTTGATGATGACGAAGTATGTGATGGTGAAACATTCACATTTACCGGTGGAGGTGCTACCACTTACACTTGGGACTTAGGTGTAACAGATGGAGTTGCTTTTACAGCTGCAGTTGGAACTGCTACGTATACCGTAACAGGGACAGACGCTAATGGATGCGAAAATACAGCAACTGTTGATGCAACTGTTCATAATTTACCCACAGTTACAGCATCTGTTGATGATGACGAAGTTTGTAATGGTGAAGCATTCACATTTACAGGTGGAGGTGCCATTACTTACACTTGGGATTTAGGTGTAACAAATGGTGTTGCTTTTACAGCTACAGTTGGATCCGCTACTTATACAGTAACAGGAACAGACGCTAATGGATGTGAAAATACTGCCACAGTTGATGCAACGGTTCATAATTTACCCACAGTTACAGCATCTGTTGATGATGACGAAGTTTGTGATGGTGAAGCATTCACATTTACAGGTGGAGGTGCTGCTACTTACACTTGGGATTCAGGTGTAACAGATGGTGTTGCTTTTACTGCTGCAGTTGGAACTGCTACTTATACTGTAACAGGGACAGACGCTAATGGATGTGAAAACACTGCTTCAGTCGACGCAACAGTTCATGACATACCTACAGTTACAGCATCAGTTGATGATGACGAAGTATGTGACGGTGAAGCATTCACATTTACTGGTGGAGGTGCTGCCACTTACACTTGGGACTTAGGCGTAACAGATGGAGTTGCTTTTACAGCTGCAGTTGGAACTGCTACATATACCGTAACAGGAACAGACGCCAATGGATGCGAAAATACAGCAACAGTTGATGCAACTGTTCATAATCTACCTACAGTAACAGCATCTGTTGATGATGACGAAGTTTGTGATGGTGAAGCATTCACATTTACCGGTGGAGGCGCCGTTACCTATTCTTGGGATCTAGGAGTTACAGACGGCATTGCTTTTACAGCTGCAGTTGGAACAGCTACATATACCGTAACAGGAACAGATGCTAATGGATGTGAAAACTCAGCAACAATTGATGCAACTGTTTATGGTTTACCTACGGTTATAGCAACCGCAGCAGATGATGAAGTTTGTGATGGTGAGGAAATTACACTAACCGGCGAAGGTGCAACTGACTATGATTGGGACATGGGCGTAACAGATGGTGAAGCATTTACGCAAGATATTGGTACAGAAACATACACAGTAACTGGAATAGATGATAATGGTTGTGAAAACACGGCTGAGATTGATATTACGGTAAATGAATTGCCAACCGTAACAGCAACAGCTTCTGAAACTGAAGTATGCTATGGCGCCGAAATTACCTTTACAGGTAGCGGAGCTACTAGCTACGATTGGGACATGGGAGTAACTGACAGTGAACCTGCAACTATGGACACAGAAGGAACACTTACATTTACTGTAGTTGGAACGGATGACAACGGTTGTCAAAACACAGCATCAATTAATGTTGAAGTGGCAGATGAAATTGTAGTAACATATATAACTGGTGACGAACTCATGGGAACTGATGGAGATATTGATATCAGTGTTTCAGGTGGTGTTGCTCCTTACACTTTCGATTGGGATAATGATGGAACTGGTGATTTTGATGATGACGAAGATTTAACTGACTTGCCTGCTGGTGCATATACAGTAACTGTTCAAGACGACAACGGTTGTACTACAACAATTGAAATCACAGTTGATTCGCAAGTTGGAATTAACGAAGCTAATGAAGTTACATTAAATGTATATCCTAATCCTACAACTGGATTAGTTACTGTAGAACTTGATGGAACATTTACTTATGCACTAACAAACATCAATGGTGCTGTAATTGCTCAAGCAACTGCTACTGATAAAGAAATCATTTCTTTAGAAAATGTAGCTCGTGGAGTTTATTTTGTAATGATCAGATCAAATGACACCATTCAAACAGTGAAAGTTGTAAAGAAATAAAACAAATCAAATAATTTGATGATGGCGCCTAATATAAATTGGGCGCCATTTTTTGTTGCCTCAATTCCAATAGAATCAGGACTCCAATAATTAGGACAAATAATTAAGCAACTACCGACTAAAACCACCATATTTACACTTTGCAACAACTAAGTCACTGAACATCTACCATCCGAAATGGTCATTAAATCAATTTCGATTATTCTACTCTTGCTACCATTTGCAAGTATATCTCAACAAAATCATCTTGATTTAGAACAGCACGAAGTTAATTTAGATCAAAAAGTAAAAAAGTCTTTACCTCCGCAAATTTTGAATCTTTATTACGAAAATTTTGAAACAACATTCGAAATTGAAAGCATAATGGAATTCAATTCGAACAAATTAAAAAACTCACTACCAAAGCTATATTTCAAACACGAACTAGCCCGAGTTCTTTTTTACAAAAATTTGGGTAGAGAAAATGAGTTTATCCCTATTATATATAAGCTAATAGATTCCCCATTATTGATAAATGATCGTGAATTAAATGCTTCATTCCACACACTAACCGGAATCATATATTACGACAATGAACGCAGCGAAAAAGCAAGGAAACATTACCAAAAAGCCTTAGTTTCATACAAACTCTTATCAGATTCCGTTGGAATAAAAGGGAACTTAATCAACATTGGTAACACTTATTTCATTGAAGAGAATCACGACTCTGCAATACATTATTTTCAAAAGGCATTAGTCTTGTCCAATGCAGGAATAAAACAGTTTGACAAAAATTTAAAGAATAATCTTGCGGCTGTTTACCTAAACATTGGTCGATTTAATGAATCAAAAATCATATATGAAGATCTTATAGAACACACTTCAAACTCCAGCACAAATACACAAAACAACAATTCAACAGCTCTCTTTAATCTTGGAATCGTATATCAAAAACAAGGTTTACACAAATTTGCAATCAGTACATTAAACAGATCACTCGAAAGTTTGTCAAACGAAAAATCACAGAAGCTTAAATCCAATATCTACCGAGTTTTAGGTTATTCATATTTTGAAAACGGGAACTTCAAACAAGCTTATAATGCAGTATTCACCGCAGATAGCCTCAGAAAAATTGAAAATGAAGTTGGCACGAATCTATTATTGGATGAATACAACTTTAAGTACAACACGGTCATTCTTGAAGAAAAAGCTAAAATTTCACTTGAAAAGGCAAAAAATGAACAGAAGGTAAAACAACTCTATCTACTTTTCTTAATTTTTACGGGATTATTGCTTGCTGTAATACTTGTTCTTTACATTAAAAAGAATCAAAAAAATGTATTGCTTGCAAAAAAAAACTTAGAATTAACTAAGCCTAAAAGAAACATTAATGATAATTCGAAAAATGTCTCTACAGAACTCATAGAACAGATCGAAATAGTTTTTATAAATAAAAAGTTATACTGTAAACAAGACATTAGTCTTGACAAACTAGCTCGTATATTAAAAACGAATAGAACTTATTTATCTGAAAGCATTAATGCACACTTCGGCATTTCTTTTAGCCGCCTTATAAATAAACTTAGAATTCAAGAGGCCAGAGAACTCTTAATAAACAAAAACTTTGATCATTACAGTATTGAGGGAATTGCTCAGTCTGTTGGATATAAAAGTATCTCCACTTTCAATTCAACATTCAAAAAAGAAACTGGAATTACCCCATCATATTTTAGAAAAATGAATCAATTAACATAATTGACTCTCTTTTCTTCCAAAGGCAATAGAAAACAACCTTAACACCTACAAGGCAATAACTTAACACACCCTTAAACTGTTCCAGATTTATCAATTCGGCAAATAAACTTTTGTTTTTTGACTAAGGAGTAACATAAATTTGTCCAAACAAAAAAAAACACAATTCATTTAAAAATGCATTATGAAATCAAAATTTAAATACCACCATTACGCCTTTACATATATTCTATTTTTCATTATTACATTTTTTACATCTACGTCCTTTGGACAAGACCATTGTAAAGAAGTCATTGGTTATTATCCCGGATGGCAATGGTATGATCGTGATAAACTTGTCAATCCTGAGACAATTGATTATTCAAAATATACAATTATTAATTACGCATTTCTTTATCCTCTAGAAGATGGCACAATTACGATAACAGATCCATGGGGAGACAAAAACTTACTATTAGGCACAATAAACTGGGCTCTTGCACCGCTTGGCTACGATTCAGAATTTGAATTAGGAAACCCTGCATACCATCACCCCAACACCTCACTTATTCATCATGCCCATTTAAACAATGTTCCAGTAATGATTTCAATTGGTGGATGGACGTTATCGAATGACTTTTCTACAATTGCAGCAGACCCTATTAAACGAAGTAATTTGGCTCACTCTTGTAATGAACTGGTTAGGGTATATAATATAGATGGAATTGACATAGACTGGGAGTATCCAGGTTTTGCCGATCATGGTGGAACACCGGATGACATATATAATTACACGCTATTATTACAAGAAATTAGGGACTCGCTAGATGTTGCGGAGGATGAATTCTCAAAAAACTTAATGCTGACTGCAGCATTTGGTGCAGCTCCTGATAAAATGGACGATATAGAATGGGATCAAATGATCGAAATATTGGACTATATCAACCTCATGTCATACGATTTTTTTGGAGCTTTTAGTTCAGAAACGAATCACAACTCTCCACTTTACACACCCGAGTCTGGCAACCCAACATTTAACTGTAACAGCGCAATTGAACGCCTAATAAATGATTATAGCGTACCATCAGGCATGATAAATTTAGGAGTTGCCTTTTATGGCAGATCTGCAAAAACAATTGAGGCACCTGTCCTACATGGACCTACAACTGGTGAATCTGACATAATAACATTCGCTATGGATGAAGGCACCCCCTTGTACTATAATATTCTTCAAAAAATGGAATTATTTGATGTCAATTGGGATGCATTAGCGGAAGTTCCATACTTATTGGGAAAAGACGAGCTTTACACTTTTGTTTCTTATGATGATGAACAATCAATTGGAATGAAAGGACAATACATAGTGGATCAAGAATTAGCTGGTGCCATTATTTGGGAAATTACTGGTGACTATATAGAATCAAGTCCTGGATCGGGCATCATTGCCAACACTCCTTTAGCAGACACATTAAAACTATCTCTTTGCCATGCTCCAACAGAAGTTGACGAAACAGACGGAATCACAGAAGAACAACTCCCCTTAACACTACATGTTTATCCGAACCCTGCATACACGGATCTTAACATACAGATTGAGAATGGTATAATCATAAATTCAATCCAAATTCTAACACTGGATGGAAAACAATTAATAAATATCAATAGCCATCCTACTTCAATCCATGTATCGACTCTTGAAAGTGGAGTTTACATTATTAAAATCAACACTAACAAAGGTCCAATTAATCAGAAATTTATTAAAAAATAGTAATAATGAAGATCATTGAGAACAGCATTTTAACCCTCATATTATTTGCAGGAATACTTGGCCGAGCACAAGAAGAAGTAACGATTACCATTGCCTATCCAGATGACGAGAGTTATTTCATATACTCCATCCCACCATCAGATGAAAACGCACGTTTTGGAGGAATGTATTATTTCAAAGTTGAAAACACAGGTGTAGTAAACCTTGAAAACTGGAAAATCAACACCTTATGGAAAGGTTTAAACAGTACATGGGGAGTTGTTGAAAAAACAGTTATCAACCTTGGGACTGGAGAAGTTGAATTAACAGGCCCCGCTTGGGATCTTAATTTGAATGTGGGCGAAAACTTTGTTTTAAGTGGAGAATGGTTAACGACATCCAGCATTGAGGATTGGATTGAATATTTGCCTCGTGCAATTACAATGGATGCAGATACTGGGCCAGTAACTATTATTTACGATATAGATGGTGAGGTTAGCGGCCCTGGTTTTACAGGTCAAAAAGTAAAACCTTTGGACACAGAGTTAAAGGTATTTAATGACCTTAAAACAGTTGCTTACTTTCCTATTTTTGATGCTGAGAATGCTTGGTGTTCTTTGCAAAGGTACGGCCAAAACATTGATCAACTGCGTGTCCAACTATACTCTATAACACCAGATGGGCAATTACGAGCGGGACAAGACTTACCGGATGGAGTCGATCCT
>CAKZPK010000250.1 GCA_937139035.1 uncultured Crocinitomix sp.
TTCCTCCTGGTTTAGGTTGGAAATTTTCTGAAGTTCTCAATTTTTCCAATGCTGCTTTCTCGTCAGAAGAAACCTTCTTAGGAGTCCACACATTTAGATGTACTAATAAATCTCCACTACCGTATCCTTGAACACTTGGCAAACCTTTACCTCTTAAACGAAGCATTTTACCACTTTGTGTACCAGGTTCAATTTTAATTTTTGCTTTGCCTTCTATCAAAGGAATCTCAATTGAAGCACCTAAAACAGCATCAATAAAACCTATATAAGCTTCATAATGCAAGTTATCTCCCTCACGTTGTAATTCGTCATGCTTCAACTCTTCAATCACAACTAGTAAATCACCAGGAACTCCATTGAATGGTCCTGCATTTCCTTTACCGCCCACTTTCAATTGCATGCCTTCCTCTACTCCAGCAGGTATATTGATCTCAACCACTTCCTCTTTTCGTCTCAAGCCTTGCGCATCAACTCCAGAAGGTTTTTTATCAATAATCTTACCTGTTCCATGACAAGTTGGACAAGTTGATTGTGTTTGCATTGGTCCTAGCATGGTTTGAGTAACACGCATAACACGCCCCTGACCATTACAAGACTTACATGTATTGTAGGTAACACCATCAGCATTCACCAATTTGTTCACCTTAATCTTCTTCGTTACACCTAAGGCAATTTCTTTAAGATTCAATTTAATCTTGATTCTTAAATCAGATCCACGCGCAACGCGTGAACCGCCGCCACCTCTTCTTCCGCCGCCTCCGCCAAACGAACTTCCAAAAATATCTCCAAATTGATCGAAAATATCTTCCATATTCATCCCGCCGAAACCACCTCCGTGACCTCCTTGCGAAGCACCACCAACACCTTGATGACCAAAACGGTCATAACGTGCACGTTTGTCCGCATTACTCAATACTTCGTATGCTTCCGCGGCTTCCTTAAACTTTTCCTCCGCAGTATCATCATCAGGATTTTTATCCGGATGAAACTTTAAGGCAATCTTTCGATACGCCTTTTTTATTGTCTTTTCGTCAGCGTTACGTTCTACGCCAAGGATATCATAATAATCTCGTTTTTCGCTCATGCTTTAACTTTTCAAACCGCTTATTGTCCAACAACAACTTTAGCGTAACGAAGTGCTTTCCCTCGTAGGTTATATCCACGTTCAATCACATCTACAATTTTACCTTTATCCGCTGAATTTTCAACTGGAATGTTAGTAATTGCTTCATGCTTGTCAGCGTCAAATACATCTCCTTTGCAATCCATTGGTTCTAGTCCTTTATTTTTCAAAGTCATGAAATACTTATTATAAATCAACTTAAACCCTTCACGCAAACTATCTGCATCTTCTACTTTTTCATTATTAGCAATTGCACGTTCAAAATCGTCCAATGTTCCTAATAAATCAGCCATTAAACTTTTGTTCGCTGTACTAATAATATCTGCTTTTTCCTTAATTGTTCTTTTACGGAAATTATCAAAATCAGAATAAAGACGCACGTATTTATTATTCAATTCTGCATATTGCTCTTCCAAAGTTGGTTCTTTAGCCGCTTCTACAACTTTCTCTTCTTCCACATTTTCTCCGTCCTGATTTGTTTGGGCGTCAGTTGCATCATCAACAGTTCCATTTCTTTCCTGTTCTTGCTCTTCTAAGTTTTCTTTTTCAGACATTTCTATTCATTTTTTTATTGCATACGCAAAAAGGCTGCCAGTGCTTGCTTTCCGTCAATCTGTCACTTTTTTATGCTATTACACCTGTAATCTAATGGCAAAGTGACAATTGTTCGCAGATATCTGTCAGGTTTAGCGGTGCAAAACTAGTTAAAACAAGACGTTTTATAGAAATTTTCTTTCGAAATAATTGGACTACTTTCTTGTAAGATGGGCTTTGTCTGCCAAACCTGTTGTTTTGGCATAGGTTGTTAAAGCATAAATAAACAATGCTATCAATAAAAAGAGTGATATTCTTCCTAAAACATCCCCATATCTAACGAAGAAGGTAATTTCTTTATTTCTGTTCAATTCTGCTTGAAGCGCCCCTCTTTCGTCCCATCCCAATTCTGAAATAACATTCCCTTTTTGATCAATAAAACAAGAAATACCAGTGTTTGCAGATCGTGCAATAGATCGTCTATTTTCAATAGCTCGAATTTGTGAAAACATTCTATGTTGTCGATACCCTGGAGTATCATCCCACCAACCGTCATTGGTTATTACACATAAAATATCTGCGCCATGCCCTGTAAAGTAAGATACATAATCTCCGTATACGGATTCATAGCAAATAAGAGGCGCTAAGAGTAAGTCTTCTGAAGATAAATTTATTGCTTCCTCTCCTAAACCAATCATACCAGAGGTTCCACCAAGCTCTACTGAGTATTCTTTTAAAGATGGAAACCACGACAAAAACGGTACTTTTTCAGCACCAAGCACAGGTTTAGCTTTATGATAAATTTGGGTTGGGCGATTTGGATCGATCAAAAATGCTGAATTATAGTTTTCAACATAAGCATTTATTGACTTGTTGAAATTAGAAGCTAAAGAATTCTCTTCTTTGAAAAATTTATATGAATCTGCACCTATTAGCATATTAACATTGTGGTGTGCTCGCAACCAATCTTTTATGCGATTCATATTAGGCTCTTGCTCTAAATTATCCTCATTTACAACTCTAGATATGGCCGTTTCAGGGCAAACAATAATATCCGTATTTTCATTCGCCATTTCTCCTGCCAAATTGAGCATAATATCCAATTGATCAGGCAAAGGCATTACAAATTTCTCCGTATAGGGATCCAAATTGGGTTGAACAATCACCATATTTACTGGATCTTCCGTTTCATCATAAGAAACATAAATAAGCACAGAACTTATTACTGGAACGAGGATTGCCAATCCTATAAAAAGAAAAATTGGAGCCTGAATTTTCATTGACTCTTTTCGGATTTTCAAATTGCGTATTACAAAATACACTAGGATATTTACAACTAAAACCCACAAGGTTCCCCCAGTCACACCTGAATATTCGTACCACTGTATAAGCCATGGATATTCTCCAAAAATATGCCCAAAACTTAACCAAGGCCATGATAATTCCCAAAAATAATGACAATACTCAAACCCTAACCATAACACAACTAGCGCAAGTAATCCTTTATTTTCGCCTAATTGCCGTGCAATAAAACCAAAGAAAAAGAAAGGTAGAGTCATTAAAAGTGAATTGCATAAAACAGCCATGTACATACCTCCTTCAGAAGCATAATAAATCCACCAGGTTGTAATTAAATTAAAGATTAAGAAATAGAGGTAATTATAACCGAAACGCTTAAAGAAGCGTCCTTTCTTTTTCTTATTTAACTCAAGATTAATCAAAATCAACGGGACAAAAGCCACAAATGCCAAAGGAAATATCCCTCCCGTAAAGGGGAAACTAATCCCCATCAAAGTTCCGCCAACAACAGCAAGTAACAATAAAACTAGTGGCTTAATATCCATGAAAACAAAGTTATAATTATTTGCAGAATTTCACCTAAATTCATTGATTAGAATAGTTTTTATATATTTGTTTAAAACCCGAAGAATGAACCACAAAAGTAAAATCGAATGCCCAGAAATAAACGTTTACACTTTAAAGACATTCATGCTTTAAAAGCTTTAGTTTTTATTCCCATTTATCTCTTTTCTATACTTTCATTAATCAGTCCGCAAAACTCTGAAACCTTATCCCAAGTTTCTAATATAGCGGGTAAAATATCGCAAAGTAGTTTTGATTTTCTCTTTTTTTTAACCGCATTTTTAGTCACGTCTCACGGGCTACGAGAATATAAGTATTTGGCTAGTTTTTCATTAAAGAACTTTTACTTGCGGCGTTTATTGCGTTTAGCCCCAGTTCTTTTTCTCTCGCTTTTATTTGCTTTTGTTTTGCATCCGTGGCTAATTCGCATATTAGACCTGCAACCAATGATAACTCCAAGTGCAGAACCTTATCTTTGGTTAATCCCCAATTACCTTTCTAATTTTGCTGGGCCTGAATTAATCTATTTCACATTCATTTGTACCGTATTCATGTTTTTGCAATTCTATATTTTTTGGGGACTGATTTTACGCTTCTTTCACAATTATCTAAACATAATTGCATTGTTGTTAATAGGTGTTGGAATTGTAAGCAGAGTTATCCACCAATTAAATGGCTCTGAATATTTAATGGATACTTTGGCTTTTGGCGTACCAATAGGGATTGGAGTTTTAACCGCAACTGCCGTACGAAACGAGAATGCTGTAGTCGTAAAATTAAAAGAGATCTCCAAAAATCTAAACTCATTCATTTATATCACTGGCTGCCTCTTGTTTTTGGGCGGATATATTTTGAGCACAAACTCTTATCTGACTGCCGTAATTCCAATATTTACCTCACTCTTTTTTGGGTACGTAATTATTGAACAAACTTTTGGAAAAAACTCTTTTATCCAATTCAAAACAAAGAAAATTTTAACCTATTTTGGGAAAATCAGTTATGGCATGATCGTCTATCAGGCAATTATTAGCGTTATGATGACCATTGCTATAGAATCGTTAGATTATAATCTAACCTCATTCTACATTATTGGCATTGTAATTCTTGCAGGCTTTATAGGCACAGTGGTTGCAGCAGATATTAGCTATAAATTATTTGAAAAACCACTCTTAAGGTTTAGGCGAGAATTTAAAAAAGTTTAGCTCTGAATTCGGCTTTTCAGCTCGTCTAATTCCATTTCAGACTCCTCCCAAATACTCATAGCTTTTTCCAATTCAGCTTCAGTGCTTTTGAATGCTGCAGCTGCAGCATTATAGTTTTCAGTTTCTTCGTATGGAGTTTCTTCAAGAGCAGTTGTTTTCTCCTTTAACTCCAATTCTAAATCCTCTATCTTGCGCTCGTACTTCTTAATCTTCTTTTCTAATCGCTTTAATTGGTTTTGATCTTCCCAAGAGAGTTGATTTTTTTCTTCTGTCTTTTTAGGTTTCTCTGTAGCTTTTGAATTCTTACTGGAAGCCATTTCACTTTCTTCGTAATTAATACGCTCCAAAAATTCATTCACACCAAAATAATGTGTTTTGATTTTACCTTCACGGATTTCCCAAATTTTATTACTCAATCCATCCAAGAACTCTCTATCATGCGAAACCAACAACAACGTTCCTTCATAGTTTTTAAGCGCATCCTTTAAAATGTCTTTACTCTGAATATCCAAGTGATTGGTAGGCTCATCCATAATCAAGAAGTTAAATTCCTGAAACAATAATTTACAAATTGCCAATCGTGTTCGCTCTCCTCCTGAAAGAACTTTCACCTTTTTTTCAGACTCTTCTCCACTAAATAAAAAGGCTCCTAAAATAGAACGGATATCTTTTCTTTTTTCCCCTTTCGCTATATCATCAATGGTTTTAAAAACCGTTTTTTCTCCATCTAATTTTTCAGCAGAATCTTGAGCAAAATAACCCACTGTTACATTATGTCCATGTTCAATCTGACCGTCATAAGCCATTTCTTCTGTGATACATTTGATCAATGTAGATTTACCTACTCCTGAATGTCCGCCAAACATGACTTTTTTCCCAGCGATTTCCTTCTTTAAAAATTCAATCGATTTTTCATCAGTAGCCGTAATTTCGTGGCATTCAATACCTATGTTTTCATAAATTGATTTGATCTCACGAACCATTTCTAGACTCTCATCCTCATAAATATCAATTTTATTGAAAAGAATCGTCACAGGAATACGAAATGAATCTGCAGAAACCAAAAAACGATCAATAAAGGCGGTTCTTGTTTGAGGAGCAGCCAAGGTCACCAACAAATATATTCTATCAATATTTGAAGCCAGAATATGCGTTTGCTTACTCAGATTGATTGATTTACGGACAAGGATATTTCGACGCTCTTCGATCTTTTGGATCACTCCTGTTTCACCTTCTTCAATAAACCAAACCTCATCTCCAACCGCAATCGGGTTCGTTGATTTAATTCCAGCGAGTCTTAATTTCCCACGAGTTTGACAGTCTAAGTAATCTCCATTTTCAGATTTTACTTTGTACCAGCTCCCTGTGGATTTCAATACGGTTCCTTTGATTAATTCTTGCATTCAAAAGCTAAGTTAAGGATAGTATGGAGTTCAAGCATAGAATCTTTTATTTTTTCAGTTTGTCTTTGAAAACTTTTCTAAATTTCTCCAATTTAGGACGGATTACAGCGACACAATATCCTTTATCAGGATTGTTTTCAAGGTAATTTTGATGGTAATTCTCTGCTACATAGAACTTACTAGCCTCGGAAATTTCCGTAACAATAGGCTG
>CAKZPK010000251.1 GCA_937139035.1 uncultured Crocinitomix sp.
AATTTCGGAAGAATTATTGGCTACAATTTTAGAGTCCGTAAGGTTAACACCAACTTCTTATGGTTTGCAATTAATGAAACTAATTGTTGTTGAAAATGCTGATAAAAGAAATGCACTTTTACCTTATTCATATGGTCAACGCCAAGTTGTGGATGCCTCTCACTTACTAATTTTATGTAGAGAAAAAATGGCTCAACCAAGCCATGTAAATGGATACATCAATACCATTTCAAGTACGCGTAATATTCCTTCTGAAAACTTAGACGGTTTTAAAAATATGATGCTGGACACCATTAAAAACATGTCCGAAGAAGCATCTTCAACCTGGATGGATAAGCAAACCTATATTGCACTTGGTAATTTATTAAACACCTGTGCATTATTAGAAGTAGACGCTTGCCCAATGGAAGGATTTCAAGCCCAAGAATATAATAGGGAATTGGGCTTAGATAATTTAAATCTAAGCGCAGTTCTTACTATCCCAATTGGATATCGATCAGAAGATGATGCAAACGCTAAAGTCAAAAAAGTGCGTCGATCAACTGAAGATTTTGTAGTTCGAATTAAATAGATGATCTTATAAAATCACCAATTTTTCTGTTCTTATTCCGCTTTCATTTGAAAGTCGAACAAAATAAATTCCCTTAGATAATCCTTCAATTACTGCAGATTGTGTTCCTGCAGCCAGTGTTACTGTTTGAACGAATTGTCCTGTTTCACTCAATACTTCAATTTGAGCTGCTTGGTTTTCAACTTCATTATAAATAGTAAACTGTACCGCTCCAGTTGATGGATTTGGATAAAGTTTAAATGTTGCTTCGTTTCCTGAATTTGAATTTATACTCAAAGCAGGGTTATCGTTTACCAAATCATATCTTTCTATTTCTAATACGCCACGCATAATTCCAACCTGGCCTAAAGTAAATGAGTTTTGGCAAGTTTCTGGAGAATAGTCCATGTAGTTTTCAACCATATCAGGTAAATCACCTAAATCAGCAATATCATCAACACAAGTATTCTTTTCAAGATCACAACTTCCTGATTGATCCTCTGCATTTGGAGTATCATCAACCCCGTCTTGCTCTGTACAATCACCATCTCCCCAAATATGTCTTAGTCCAAGATAGTGTCCTACTTCGTGTGTCGTTGTTCTGCCACGTACATCAATTTCTTCTCCTCCTGCCACAAGTGGATTTGGGTTATTGCTTCCAAATGCTTCATATTGCACTACTACACCATCTGCCAATCCAGATGTTGCATCTTCTGGCCAATGTGGTAATCCATCTGGAGGAGTAGCATATCCTAATAAAAATACAGTCCCGAAAACTGACATATCGCAAACCCAAATATTCAAATATCTACTTTGGTCCCAAGGATCAATTCCACCATCTGCAGTTGACTTTACAGCCTCAGCCGGGGACATATCAATGCTGAAAAATGACTCAACATCTGTACTTGTTCTTGTAATTCCATTCGTTGGATTTCCTTCTGGATCAAATGCTGCTAATTCAAATCCAATAAAAGTATCTCCCACAATCGTGTTAAAAGTGTCTCTTACATTATCTGCATCTTCATTCAACCTTCTATAGTCAGCATTTAAACTTGCTATTTGATTAAACACTACACTGTCTGCTAAGTTTTCAGCCTCTGTATTATACACAATGTGTACAACAACTGGAATCGTATAAAGGTCTTCACGATCTTGCCCATGTGTGTGTTTAGCTCGCTCAAAAATTTCATTTACTCTATCAATATATCCAGGTGTTTTTTCTTCCTGATCTAATATTGCTTCGTGTGTATAACAACGGTGAAAATCTTGCCCAAAGCTATTAAATGCTAAAAGGCCTAGTAGAACTGTGATTGCGTGCTTCATAATTTTTCGATTCTTTGTAACAAATATACTGAACTATGCAGACATAACAAATCAATTCGACTCAACCCCTAAAGTAAAATCCCGTCTTTTATAATAGGCAATTCAAAATCTTTATAAATTCAGTTAAATTTGTACTAATGTTTGAGCACCTTCGCGATAAGATAAAACACATCCCCCATAGTCCAGGAATTTATCAATATTATGATAAAAATGGGGTCATTATTTATGTCGGGAAAGCAAAAGACTTAAAAAAGAGAGTTTCTTCTTACTTTAATAAATCGCAGCAAAATAACGGCAAAACATACATTCTAGTTCGCAAAATCGTAGATATAAAATACTTGGTTGTAGACACTGAAATGGATGCGCTTTTATTGGAAAACAATTTGATTAAAAAGTACATGCCCAAGTACAATATTCAATTGAAAGACGATAAAACTTATCCTTGGATTTGCGTTACGAAGGAGGCCTATCCGCGGATATTTCCTACACGGCGGGTAATAAAAAATGGATCAAAATATTTTGGTCCTTATGCCTCTGTTAAAATGATGCATACGCTGCTGGATTTATTCAAGGATGTTTATCCTTTGCGTACTTGCCGCTTAAATCTTTCAGAAAAAGCCATTAAAAAAGGGAACTATAAGGTTTGTTTAGAATACCATATTGGCAATTGTAAAGGACCTTGCGAGAATAAACAAAGTGAAGCCGAGTATCAAAAATACATTGATGAAATATCAAATATTCTAAAGGGAAATGTTCATTCTGTTATTAAGGAAATGAAAGTTTTAATGGAAAATTTCTCGGCAGAATTAAACTTTGAAGCTGCTTTAGAGGTTAAAAACAAAATTCATAACCTACAAAATTATTATTCAAAATCCGCGGTGGTTAGCCCCACCATTCATAATGTAGATGTTATCACATTAAAGGAAGATGACAAATCTGCTTTTGTTAATTATTTGAAGATTAATAATGGTGCTATTATTCATGGCCACACTATTGAGGTAAAAAAGAAACTGGAAGAGAAACCAGAAGAAATTTTGCCTTTTGCATTAATTGACATGCGCGAACGTTATGGTGATGAATCTGCTGAAATAATAACGGATATTAAATTTGGAAAAACCTTTCCGGATTTAAAATTTACTCATCCACAACGCGGAGAGAAAAAGGCCTTGCTTGATTTATCATTGCGGAATGCTACTTTCTTTATGATAGAAAAGCACAAGCAAGAAAAATTAGTAAATCCAGAGCGGCATGTTGAGCGCATCATGGAAACCATGAAAAAAGATTTGCGCTTAAAGGAATGGCCAGTACATATTGAATGTTTTGATAACTCGAATTTCCACGGTACAAATGCTGTTGCGGCTTGTGTTGTTTTTAAAAATGGTAAACCAAGTAAAAAGGACTATCGTCATTTTAATATTAAAACAGTTGTTGGTGCAGATGATTTTGCCTCAATGGAAGAGGTTGTTTACCGTAGATATAGACGCTTATTAGAAGAAGATCAACCATTGCCCCAAGTTATTATTATTGATGGTGGAAAAGGGCAGCTAAGTTCTGCAATGAACAGTATTGAAAAGTTAAACTTACGTGGTAAAATTACTGTAATAGGCATTGCTAAAAAACTAGAAGAAATCTATTTTCCGGGTGATTCGATTCCTGTCTATATTGATAAACGTTCAGAATCATTAAAAATAATACAGCACCTGCGAAATGAAGCACACCGCTTTGGAATTACGCATCACCGTAATAAAAGAAGTAAAAATGCTTTAGGTACTGAACTGACAAACATTACAGGTATAGGCGAAAAAACAGCTACTGATTTAATCAAACATTTTAAATCTGTAAAGCGCATTAAAGAAGCAGAATTAAAAGAATTAATTACTGCTATTGGGCATTCAAAAGGTACATTAATCTATAATCACTTTAAAGATTAAGTCATGCAGATGCACAAGCCGTGCAATGCGCAACTCACTTATTTAATACGAGCTACAATTTAGCGAACTAGCGTTGTATTTCCTTTTTGAACTCCCGAATTTCCGTTTATAAATTCATAGTGAAGTACCCATGTAAATACACCTGGGTTTTCATCTCTATTCTTGAACGTTCCGTCCCAACCAATACTTTGCTCAGTTGTTTCAAAAACAACTTCTCCATATCGGTTATACACTACAAAATGTAAAGCATCTAGCGCTAAGCCTTTAACATACAATACATCATTGTTTCCGTCTCCATTGGGTGAGAACCCAGTTGGCACTCCTACTCCTTCAACAAAATTAACCAATACCATAACCGTATCAACAGCTGTACAACCATTATCATCAATCAAAGTAACAGTATAAGTAGTACTCTCTCTAGGATCTGCAGATGTAAACTGACAAGTAGGACAATCCACATATTGATCAGGTGTCCAAATAAATGAACCAGAAGAAACTGTATTGGCAACCAGCACTGCCGATCCGCTTAAATCAATGATAGTATCTTCAGCCGCATTTATCATTGGATTTTCGTGTACAACCAATTCTTCAACTGCTACTGAAGTTGCACCTGTTGCACTTGTAGTTGTTAATTGAATGGTATATGAACCTGCTGTTGTTACACAAATTTCAGGATTTTGCTCAGTAGAGGTTGTTGGATCTACTGCTCCTCCAAAATCCCAATCCCATGACACAACTGTTCCTCCAGTACTTGCATCTAATATGGTAATGCAATCTCCTACACACATAGGGTTTTTCATTGTAAAATCAGGCGAAACTGGTTCACAATCAATAACAGAGATTTCAATTGTGGCCGAAGCTGTGCATCCAAATGCAGTCGTCCCTGTAACAGTATAAGTGGTCGAACCTAGAGCACCAGGTGTAAATGAAACTCCGTCAAATATTCCCCCTGTCCATGTATAAGTATCTGCACCTGACCCTGTTAATGTCACTGATTCTCCAATACATACCTCAGTAGTAGTTGCATTAGCAACGACTAAAGGCGTTTCATGAACTGTTACAGATACCGTTGCTGTATTTTCACAACCTGAAGTAGCATCTGTTCCTGTCACTGTAAAATCAATCGTGCCAGTTGTCCCTGGAGTAAAAGGAACACCATCTGTAGCTCCTCCATCCCAAACATAAGAATCCGTTCCGCCACCGGTTAAAGTAACAGACTCACCTTCACAAATATCAGTAGCACTAGCAGTTGCGGTAACAATTGGCACGGCCTCAACTTCAACATCTACTGAAGCAGTATTCTCACACCCTGTAACATCATCTGAACCAACAACAGTGTAAGTTATTACACCAAGCCCAGCAGGAGCAAATGATACTCCATCAGTTACACCAAGATCCCACACATAAGTATCCGCACCTGACCCTGTTAAGGTAATTTCTTCTCCCTCACATATAATAATGTCGCTTGCAGTTGCTGTAACAACTGGTAATGGATTAACTGTAATATCAATTGTTGCGGTTCCTTCACAACCTGAAATGGTTGCACCTACAACAGTGTATGTCGTTGTTCCTAACGGTGGCTCAAAAGCAACACCATCAACAACTCCTAAATCCCAATCATAAGTTGCAGCTCCACCTCCTGTTAATGTCACCATTTCTCCTTCGCAAACCTCAGTAGCGTCAGCAGAAGCTGTAACTACTGGAGCATCATTTACAGTAACATCTACCGTTGCAGTATTAACACATCCAGTTGCATCATCAGTTCCTGTTACGGTATAAGTAACCGTTCCTAAACCTCCCGGAGTGAATGGCGCACCATCAACAACTCCTAGATCCCAAACATAAGTTGTAGCCCCGCCTCCAGTGAATATAACTTCTTCGCCTAGGCAAATTTCAGTAAAATCAACATCTGCTGTTACAGTAGGCAACTCATGCATTGTTACATCTATTGTTGCTTCAGTCTCGCATCCGGTTGCATCTATCGTTCCAGTTAAAGTATAAGTTATTGTTCCTGTTGTTCCAGGAGTATATGGTACACCATCCACAACATCTGCAGGATCCCAAACATAAGTATCAGCATCTCCACCTTGTGTAAACGTAACCATCTCTCCATCACAAATTTCGTCATCATCCACATCAATTGTTACCACAGGATTTGGATTTACTAAAATATCAACCTCTAATGTACAATCATCAGGATCTGAACTGGTTGCTGTATAAGTTATTACTCCAACACCAACTGGTGTAAAAGGCTCTTCATCAACAACACCCATATCCCAAGTTATTGTTCCACCTCCAAGCGAAGTAGCATCAAGTGTTATCTCTTCTCCTTCGCAAATCTCTTCTGCCGTTACTGTATAGTCTAAAACAGTACATAGTATGGTAATTGTTACTTCTCCGTTTCCTAAACATATTCCTGAAGACATTGAGGCATCTGTTACACCTCCAACATAAGATGATCCACCGGCACCACCTCCCGCAGCAACACCACTTCCCCAATTGGCACCTGCACCAGAACCACCACCATAATATCCGCCGCCACCGCCGCCGCTTCCAACACTAAAATTTCCAGGAACCCCAACAGCACCTACTCCAATTGTTCCAGCTGCTCCGTCAGGACCTTCAGGACCATCACCTCCGGCACCGCCTGCTACTTGTGTTCCTCCATTACCTCCGGCACCAGGATTAAGACCAAAACCACATAAATCACAATCTGGATCAACACCATCTCCACCAATTAAGCTTCCTCCAACACCACCGTTTCCTCCAGTTCCGCAAGGTTGACAAAATCCATTTACATAGTCACGACCACCACCGCCACCGCCGCCGCCGACAATAACGCGATTAGCAAAAGCTGTACCTCCTTGTCTCACATCTGAAGCTCCACCTCCACTACCACCTCTACCAGGATCTCCATCACTCGCAGTTCCAAATCCGCCTAAAGCTCCGCCATTCCATCCAGCAACATCCTCTGTACCAGTACCTCCAACATATACATTTAAGACTTCCCCAGGTGTTACCGCTAATATTCCTATTGCATAACCTCCTGATCCACCAGTAGATTCATCATATTGTTCGTCTGTGATAGCCTGTCCTTGAGCACCGCAAACCTCAACTTGAACTGAAGTTACTCCGGGTGGGACAGTATATGTTTGCATGCCTCCTGTATAACTAAATACGGTTTGAGCACCTACACTTGTTATAAAAAATGACAGTAAACAAGCAAGGGTTAGTTTTAGATTATAATTGGTTTTCATAGCAAAAGTTATTCGACAAATATATTATATTCAGCTCAGCATTCCAACACTCTGAAATACTGAATATTATTGGTTGTAATCATGAGTTCATCAATTATACAAAATGATACGCTTGACCAACAAAATCTCTATTGTAAGGTCTATCTAATTAAGGTTGAGTTTCCTTTTTGGAAACCTGAGCTACCATCAATAAAATCGTAATGTAAAACCCATG
>CAKZPK010000252.1 GCA_937139035.1 uncultured Crocinitomix sp.
ATTATATGTCGTACACAGTTCATTTAATTTTCTTGTCAATTCTTTCGACAAAAAGGTCTCCAATGTTTCTCCATTAAATGTTCTTACTAATGGTCGATTGGTTGTGTTCACCAAATCCAAAACTGGAAGATCTCCCGAAAACCGATTCAGCCAATAGTTTTTGCTCGGATTTTCTTTTGCCTCTTTAAATTGTCCTAACTGCCAATGCGCATAATCGACATATTGAATTGGAAGAGAAGGTAACTCTGCCTCCTTTTGACTTACCAAAGCTTGATAAAAAACGAAAACATCTCGCATTAAGATGTCCATTGACCATCCATCACAAATAATATGATGTGTATTAAAGTAGAAAGTAAATTTCCCTTCTCCAATCTTAAATAATACACCTCTGAACAAAGGTCCTTTCTCTAAATCAAAGGCTAATTGATTATCAGCTTTGACATAATTGTCAACTAAATCTTGACTATTTTCTTCAACCGAAAAGTCCTTAAATTCAATCTGTAAGTCAAATTTTTCTGGAGCTAAAATTCTTTGCCATACCTCTCCTTCTTCATCCTGAAAGAAAAGTGTTCGCAAAATATCATGCCGCTCTACTGTCTTAGCAATTGCCTGAATTAATAGGTCTTCATTATTGCCTTCTTCAAAGCTTAGTACTCTAGGTATATTAAAAGATAAATTACCTTCTTCAAATTGGCTTAGTACCCAAATTCTATGCTGTGCTGAAGACAATTTATATTGATTACTAACGGCAATTTTTGGGATGGCGGAAAATGCTTTTTCATCATTCTCCTCTGATGCCTTTAGGTAATTAATAAGCCCCTCTTTATTGGCCTTAATTCGGCCAATAATTTCTGGAGTCAAGGCCGATTTGGGCGCCTTAATTTCAATATTTTCACCTTTGAGTACCAATCTAATATTGGCTTCTCTTAAATCAGTAACAATTTGTTTGATCTCTGACATTTCGTTTTCGGTTAAGAATTAATTGGATGAATTTTCTAAATCAATACAATCTCTTCATTCATATACTCTAATGTGCGCTCTCCAAAAAGTCTTTCTCCTCTGATTCCCTTAGCCTTGCACATTTCCACCAATTTGTTCGATTCAATTATCGGTCTGGACTCATCTGTATATTTGATTGAACTAATGAATTCTAACCATGGTTCCATTCCCATAGCGTATACAAAAACATCTTTCGGGTTGAATGTTTCTACCAAATCCATTCCTTGGGCGCAATTACTACCTGCAAGCCTTCTAAATTGATCATGCTCTCGTTCTAATTGATTTGGCATCAACGGACCATACAACCAAGAAGAAGGGGCTCCGTCACATTCCATTCCTAAAAACAAAACATCAATGTCTCCTAATACATCCTTCACGCGGTCATAAATTTTAGATTCGATATTGCAAGAATCTGCAACAAACAGCACTTTAAACTCATTATGCAACTTTACATGGAAGCAAAGCTTACTTCTTATATCTAAATCGCCATGTTCTCCTAAGAAAGGAACTCCTGTAATAACACAGTTTGGTAAATCAATAGACTCCATGTCATCTAACTCAATAACATTTTTAAAACCAATCTTTTTGAACATTAAACGGAGTGAAGGATCTTGAACATTTCCTTTACTATAAGAAGGAACAACAACTGCTCCGATTCTATTTCTTAATTGTAATAACGTCTCAAAGACTATATGATCCTGATGATTGTGCGTAATTAATACATAATCAATTTTTTCAGGTAAGTCTGCCGCCGTATATCTAGGAACATCAGATTCATATCCATCATAACTAATTACAGGATCTACAAGCATTGAAACTTCTTCTGTTTCTACTAAAATGCAAGCGTGACCAAAATATCTTGTACGGATTCCTTCCCCTTTATATTTCTCATAAGGTTTAGGCGTTTCTTTCGTGAAAAATGTTTTAAAAAGATCTTCCTGATCAGCTGTAATTCCAAACTTTTCTTTGATTTCAGAATATGATTTAGGATTCACCTGCATATCAAACAATTCATCAATTCTTTCATCCTTCATAGGAATTGGACAATGAATAATTTTGGGATCATCTAATCGAGGAGTACTTAAAACAAAAGGTCTCTGGTCATCTGCCTCGACTAATTGTAAAGCGATTGTTTGCGAAGATTCGTCATAGTACTCGCTCTCCATTAATAGTGCCTCAAAAAATCGGAAATTAGGTTGATTACTTAGATCATAATAAAGCTCTACGTAACCTTTTAAGATTTCTGGTACTTTGGCATATAAATCATTGAGTGAATTTCCTTTTGCAGAGGAATGCAGCATTTGTGTAAGTTCATTAATGGCATCTGCCAACTCCAACTTGTTTGCATGCTTTTCAAGTGTATGATCATAAAGTGCCTTTATTTCATCAACGCGTTCTCCTCCGTAATCAATAAACGGCCCACCACGCATTTCAGGCTTTGCCACCGCAGCAGCATGAATTCTAGGATTTTTAATGTAAGAATTCATAATCTTTAAATGTCGATCTTTTATGTTAAGTGCTGATGTAGCAGGAGAAACAAGATGTGACCAAGCATACCATCTGTCGAACAGAGCTTCAGTAATAACATTCTGTTTTAAGTAAACAATATCGTCCGTCATTGTATTCATAGTTTTGATTTTAAATTCGTTTAAATTGTTAAGTTTTCCATATCCACTTCCTCACTATCATCTGCTTCTTCATTTTTAAGCCAAAGTCTATTTTCAATCTCAGTAGCGAGTTCTTTTATAATGGGTTCATTGAAAATATTTTTGACATCTACCTTTAGGTCAAATTCTTGATAAATTCTAGAAATTACTTTTAAGGCTTTAATACTGTGTCCTCCCAAATCGAAGAAATTGTCCATCACTCCCACACGGTCTTTATTCAATACTTCTTCCCAAATTTCTACTAACCTTTTTTCAGTGTCAGAAGTTGGTGCAATATATTCTGTAGCTAATTCCAATCCAATTCCTGTTGGATCTGGCAATGCCGTTTTATTTAATTTTCCATTGACTGTCAATTGGAAATTGTCAATTTGAATAAATTGAGACGGTACCATAAATGAAGGAATTCTGGACAAAAGCTCTGCTCTTATCTCTCCAACATTAAATTGCTTGTCAGCTGTAAAGTAGGAAACCAATTCATTCTCTTCATTTCCTTGTGCAATAACTAAAGCTACTGCTCTTGAAATGCCAGAAATGCGCTCCATTTCCTGTTCAACTTCTCTCGTTTCAATTCGATACCCTCGAACTTTCACCTGTTGATCCAACCTTCCTAAATAAGTCATTTCTCCATTCTTATTTAGGATTACTTTGTCTCCTGTTTTGTAAAGGCGCTCTTGTCCTAAGAATGGAATATTGATGAATCTTGATTCTGTTAATTCAGGACGGTTTAAATAACCTCTGCAAACTCCTGCACCTGCAACATATAATTCGCCAGGAACACCAAATGGAACCAATTGGTTATAATCATCTAGGACAAAACTGTTAAGTGTTGGAAGTGTTTGTCCGATATTGGAAACGCCCAATTCAATTTCATCCGCTGTAATTTCTTTATAAGTTACATGAACAGTAGTTTCTGTAATACCATACATGTTTATTAACTTAACCGCTGGAAACTTTTGCTGCCACTCTTGCAAACGTCTTGGTTGAAGAGCTTCACCTCCAAAAACAACATACCTTAACGCCGAATTCCAAGACTCTAATTTTGTTGCAATTGCACTTAAATTATAAAATGCCGAAGGGGTTTGATTAAGTACCGTTACCTTTTCAGTAATCAACAATTCAGCAAAGAGGTGAGGTGATTTAATAACATCATCCGCAACAATTACAAGTGTTCCTCCATTAAGTAATGCTCCGTACATTTCCCATACAGAAAAGTCGAAACAATAAGAATGGAATAATGTCCATACATCTTTTTCATTAAAGTCAAACTGGCTCTCTTCCGACTTCATCAAACTCACTACATTACCATGCTCAATTAAAGCTCCTTTTGGTTTCCCTGTCGTTCCGGAAGTGTAAATCACATATAGCAAATCAGAAGAGGAGTGCTCTAAATTCAAATTCCCGTTAGAGAAATCTTCCTTTATATTTTCAAATTTTTCATACGCAACATCATCAATACAATAATTTGCATTCGAATCAGAAAGCATATACTCAATTCGATCTGTCGGATAGTTTTTATCAATTGGAACATAAGCCGCACCAGCTTTAATTATTGCTAAAAGAGAAACAATCATTTTTTCAGAACGATCTAGACAAACAGCTACTAAATCATTCTTATTAACTCCACACTCCTGCTTCAAATAATTAGCTAGTTGATTTGCTTCCGCATTTAATTCTGAATAGGTTAGTTGGGCGTTTTCAAATTTAACGGCAACATTGTTTGGAGTTAGCGTAACCTGTTCTTCTAAAATGCTAACGACTGTTTTTTCTTTTGGATAATTCCCTTGTTGTCCAGCTAGATCGATCACTTCAGTCTTCTCACTTTCATTCAGCCATCCAACTTCACTAAAATGTTTTTGAGGTTCAGTGAAGAAAACGCGAATCATATTATTAAAATGATCCAATAATCGATTCATACCTTCTTCGAAGTAACGATTGGTATTGTAGACCACACAAATTTCCATCCTTTCTCGGCCAGGCATTATTTGAATGCTAAAATCATAATGATTTTGATCAAAAGAAGATCGGCTTAAAATCTCCATGTTATCATTCCCATCTTCCTCGGATAAATCTTGGATAGCGTAATTCTCAAAAATTAAAATATGATCAATCAGCTCAATTCCAAACTGATTTTCAGAAACTGCCTCTGATAAGTTGGCATAATGATGCGGTAAACTCTCAAGCGCCTCTTTTTGCACTTTTTTCATTAAACCTTGTGGAGAATCAATTGCCTCTCGGTTAATTCGCACAGGTATGGTATTAATGAAAAGACCTACCATTTCATCCACGCGTTCAATTTCTCCTGGGCGTCCAGATACTACTCCACCAAAAACCACATCATTCGTTGCATTGTATTTTGACAACAAATATCCCCATGCAGTTTGAATCATTGTGTTTTCAGTTATTTCTAAGCGTTTACAAGTGCTGCGTAATTGCTCTAACTCTTCCTTTTCAAATCCAAATGATTTTTTCGAATAATCATTTTCAACTGGTGTATCAATTTGCTTTTTAAAAGGTACTCCAGTTGGTTGCTGGACATCCTCTAAATAAGTCGCCCAATACGCCTTTGAATCTGCAGGGTTAATTGTATCCAACCATGATAAATAATCACTGTATTTTGGTGCAGATTCAGCTTTTAAAGCTGATCCCGAAATCAGTGCATATAATTTTTGATAAAATTCTTTCACTAAGATTCCGATACACCAGCCATCCATCAAAATATGATGACAACTCCATACAAATTCGTATGATTCATTGCCCAACGGCACAACAGTTAGCCTCATTTGAGAACCTACTGATAGATCAAATCCCTTTTCTCTATCTTCTTGCTTTAAATTTAAAATGAACTGCTCTTGGGCAATCGTTGATAATAGTTCAGTAATAAAAAATTGATCCTCACTTGCTTCCTTTCGTACAACTTGAAGCAGTTCTCCAGCTATATCATTCGTAAATTCAGTTCGAAGTACGGCGTGTCTTGCTACCACATAATCAAAACTCTTTTGAATATCCTCTAGGCTACCTCCAGGTACTTTAATTCGGTATCCAAACTGTTGGAAATAATAAGCCGAATTTGGATTTGCCAACCAATGAAAATACATTCCTTCTTGCAATGGAGAAAGCTTATACACATCTTCAACTAGTTCTGGAGCCTCCAAAGTATTCAACTCATCAACCGTCATTCCTTTAAAAGTGAAATCTACCGGTGTTTTACTTGTTTCTGGCACCTCTTTTAACGCTACTATCGTCTGCGTTAATGTATCTTGAAAAGCATCTCTAAGTTGCACTAATACTTCTCGATTATATCTTGAAGTTTTTCCTGATAAAATAAGTGTTAGAACTCCACTTTCTATAATCCCAGTAATGCTTAAATCTGTTTCAAGAAATTTCCCATTTATCTGTGCAGAATCGTTTCCTTTAGCTTCATCAGAAAAGGAGAAAAATCTTTTACCCTCATCTTCACCTAGTCCAAATTCTCCTAAATAATTGAAGGTAACGTCTGCTGCACTTCTTTTTTTGATTTCTCCCTTTACTTGAAGAAGACCATAAGAAATTCCCCCATGAGGGATTCTTCGCAATTTCTCTTTTATGCGAACCAAACCATCAAGAGAATTATCACTCAATTCTTTCTCACCAAGAAGAACAGGATATACCGAAGTAAACCATCCAACTGTTCGACTTACATCACAGTTGTCAGCAACCTCATCTCTACCATGTCCTTCTAATTGAATTGTAAATTGAGAAGTTCCAAATTCATTTTTCACTGATTGAGCAAATGCACTCAATACAATTTCATTAGATTTTGTTCCAAACTTACTATTGACTTGAGTCTGAAGGTCCTTTGTTTTTTCTGTACTTAATTGGAAAGATTCCTCAATAAAGGTTACCTCTTCTTTATATTCAACGTTCGTTTGGATACCATTTGACACCTCTAACTCTTTTTGGAAATTCTTCCAATATTTTAAGTCTAGTTTTAAATTTTCAGGCGTTGCCCAAGACTGCATTCGATCTGTCCAAGTCTGATATGCAACCGTTTTTGATGGAAGCACTAGATTTTCATTATTCAAAAATTGATCGTATAACCCCGCTAAATCTTCTAAGATTATTCTCCACGAAACACCATCTATAACAAGGTGGTGAGAAATTAATACGAGGCGGTCTCCTTTTGGAAGATGAAATAAGCCCACTCTAAAAAGTGCGCCATTACTCAATTCACATTCTCTTTGAATTTGAGTCGCCGTTTCTTCCATGGATAACTCAGGATTATCTGATGAAATGAAATCATGCTCAGACAAGCGATATACATTATCCTCATTGCCTCGATTTATTTGCGCTACAAGATCCCCTTCTGTTTTAAAGGACATCCGCAATGCATCATGATGCAGTACTATTTTATCTAAGCATTTTTTTAATCCATTCTGATCAATTCGCTCCTTACAGGCCAATACCACTGATTGATTATAGTGGTTTTTGTTCTTCATTTTATCGTCTTCAAAAAACATTTTTTGAATCGGAGCTAACACAACTTCACCAGTTACTAATTCTTGACTGATATGTTCTTCTAAAACCTCTGCCTTTTCTGCCAAGATTCTTAATACTGGATTTCTAAGAATTTGCTCGACTTTCAATTTATATCCGCGCTCTCTTAATCTTGAAACAACTTGAATCGATTTAATTGAATCTCCTCCCAAATCAAAAAAGTTGTCATTGACACCAATTTTTTCACGATTCAAAACAACCTCCCAAATCTCTACAAGTGCCTCCTCAACTTCAGAAGAAGCGGCAACATAATTCACACCACTTGCCATTTCAAGGCCCTGTAATGCTGCTAATTTTTTCTTATCAACTTTTCCATTAACAGTAACTGGAATTTTGTCCAATTGCGCGTAACGTCCTGGTAACATATATTCCGGAAGGTTCTTGCGTAATTGTGAACGTAAATCAACCAAGTTCTCTGTTTGACTAGAAACTAAGTAAGCAATCAATTCTTTCTCTCCTCTATCTTCACCAACAGCCAATACCACTGCATCTTCAATCGTATCTATGTTCAATAAATTTTGTTCTATTTCTCCAAGCTCAATTCTATATCCACGAATCTTAACTTGATGATCTTTTCTTCCTCTAAACTCAAGATTTCCGTCAAAAAAGAATCGCGCTCTATCTCCTGTTTTATAAATTCTTTCACCCTTTTTAAAAGGAGTTTCAAGAAATTTTCCGGATGTTAATTCTGGTGCATTTTTATATTCTTTTGCAAGCACTTTTCCACCGATATACAAATCACCTTCTACACCATAGGCGCAAGGATTTAATTGATCGTCCAAAACATAATAGTAGGCGTTGTGAATCGGTTTTCCGTATGGAATACTTTGCCAATGTGAATTAACTTCTCCGATTGGATAGTAGTTAGACCAAATTACAGCTTCTGTAGCTCCACCTAATGCAATTACCCGAATGTTTTCAAAGCATTGTTTTAATTCATCAGCAATTGGTAATGGAATCCAATCTCCGCTCATAAATACCAAACGCAGTTTGCCTTTTATCCCCTCTTTTCCTTTTTCAAGTATATGCGGCATTAATTGGCTTAGTGCTCCAGGAGCAGAATCCCAAAATGTAATCTCCTCATCATAAAGAATTTCGACTAGTCGTTCACTGCCTTTTAATTCTTCGTGGCTAGCAATTCTACCCGTAGCACCTGCTAAGATTGTTCCAAATATGTCATAAACGGACAAATCAAAACTGATACTTGCTACCATCAATAATTTATCATCCTCCGAAACATTGAATGTAATATTCACCCATTCTACCAAGTTGATTACTGGTTGATGCTGATCAACAACCCCTTTTGGAGTTCCTGTAGAACCAGATGTAAAGATGATATAAGCTTCATCCAAAGGATTAATTGAAATATTGAGATTGTCTACTGAATTTGTACGAACCTTTTCTTCACCAATAATTCGATTCTCTTGTATGTTCGATTGACCACCTAAACAAATTATCTTTTCTAGTTGCGGTAAATTGGGTAGAATATCCATCACTCCATCCAAATTCTCATGATCTGTGATAATCACTTTAACCTTGAGTTGGTCAATAATATGCTCTTTTCTGGCTGCCGGAATAGTCGGTTCAAAAGGAACATATACTCCACCTGATTTTAAAATTCCGATTAGAGAAGCAATCAAATCTACAGATCGGGACATGTGTAAACAAACATAATCTCCATTCGATACATTTTGCTCTTTAAGTTCATGTCCAATTTGGTTGGAAAAATCATTAAGCTCCTGATAAGTAATGCTTCGATTCTCATCTATAAAACTCACATTATTAGGAGTTTTATTTGTCCTGCTCTCCACAATGTCTACAAGTGTCAACTTATCAGAATAAGCTAAATCTGTAGCATTCAATTCGTACACTAACTCTTCATGCAGTTCTTGAGACATGTAATTTAACTCGCCAAGAGGTTTGTCTACTTTATCAAGCATGAGACTCAATAACGATTTGAAATGACGAATTAATTGCTCTATTAATGGTTTTTCATAAACATCTTCGTTGTAAGAAACTTTCAGTGAAATTCGATCACCAATCTCAAAGAAGATAAAATTCAAATCAAACTTTCCTTTTCCTTCACCAAGATCTTTGATTTGATCAGAATGAATAAAATCTGAATTTTGATCGCTTTCAACTTCTGAAATGTTTTGCATCACAACCATCATGTCAAATACAGGACTTCTCCCCATATCTCTTTTCAGGTTAAGATCCTCTATCAGTTTATCAAATGGATATTCTTGATGATCATAAGCTGCAATTGTATTTTCTCTTACCGTACCAAATAAATCTAGAAAACTTTGATTTTCCTGAACTTGATTTCTAAAAGGCAAAACATTTATATAGCATCCAATTTGCTCAGCTAACTCTTGCTGATCTCTTCCTGCTACAGGGCTTCCAACTATAAAATCTTTTTGATTGGTGTATCGGTGTAAAATAGCATTTACACCAGCCAATACTCCCATAAATAACGAACCTGAATTCTCTCGACAAAATTGATTCAACCTTTGCGAAAGTTCTTCTGACAAATAAGTCTCTAATGTTCGTTCATCATACGTTTTAACCAAAGGCCGTTTGATGAAAGATGGCAAATTTAATTTTGGAAGTTCTCCTGACAATTGGTCTAACCAAAAGGTTTTATGTTTCTCAAATGCTTCTGAAGCAAACTTCTCTGATTGCCAACTTGCATAGTCTTTATATTGAACTCGAAGCGGTTCTAAATCAACTTCTTTATTGTCAGATAGTGCCTTATAATATGTCAATACATCTTTGCTCAACACATCAATTGACCAACCGTCACTGATAATGTGATGCATATTAAAATACAGGGCAAAACGTTTCTCTTCCGTTTGAAACAAAACCGCTCTTAATAAAGGTCCATTTTCAAAGTCGAACCTTTTAAAAGAATCCTTTTGAATATACTCTTCAACCTGCTTTGCAGGTTGGTCATGGTCTGTAAAATCCAAAAATTGCAATTGGAAATTAATCTCCTCACTATTCAACACCCACTGTCTTACTTCTCCTTCTTCATTTTCACGAAAAACTGTTCTTAATACCTCATGCCGATCAATAACTTGCTTAATAGCGTTAGAGAGCTGTTCTTTATTATATTCTCCTTCGAGCGTTATAGCTCTTGGCATATTATACGCAACACTCCCTTCTTCAAATTGTCCTAGCACCCACAAACGATATTGTGCGGATGAAAGCTTATAGCCTTCATTTGAAGGTGATACTGCATCTATTCTATCAGCCCTGTTCTTTTGGTTTTGAAGCAAATGCAACAGCTCTTCCTTTCGTTCTTTTATTTCCGATATTAACTCTTGGTTAATGGTATCCGTCAAGAAATGCAATTTCAATTTACTATCCTGCTCTTCTATGATGATATTGTTGGCTTTTATTCTCTCGAGTAAGTCATCCATATTTCAATTTCTTTGGGCTATTAAATTTCAATTGTTTGTTTTATCTCGCTGTTTTTCAGCTTTCTGTTGTTAAGATGAAAATCTATTTCAACGGCTATTTTTTCTATTGTAGGTGTCTGGAAGATATTTTTAACATCCACCACTACATCAAATTCACTTTCTATTAATCCTAAGATTCTAATCACCTTAAGACTATGTCCTCCTAGGTCAAAAAAATTATCTTTGATTCCTATCTTCTCACGACCGAGCACTTTCTCCCAAATTGCAACCAATTTTTCCTCAACCTCACTTGTAGGTGGTGCATAATCTTTTTGATGAATTCGGTCCAAATTATCAGGAAGTGGCAGGGCCTTTTTATCTAGTTTTCCATTTGTTGTGAACGGTAAATAATCTTGCTGAACATAATACGCAGGCCACATATAGTCTGGTAAAGTATTTGAAAGCCTATCGCGCATTGTTTCAATTTCTAATGCCTCCTCTTTAAAAACTATATATGCTGCAATTTCAGGTTCTCCATTTTTATTTGGTAGAACAATTACTGCTGCACTTTTAACCTCATTCATTTGCTGAAGTGCTCCCTCAATCTCTCCCAACTCAATTCGATATCCTCTTATTTTTACTTGTTCGTCCACTCTACCACAAAACAAAATTTCTCCATTTGATAATTGCTTACCAAGGTCTCCAGTGCGGTAAATCCTAATTTGATTATCTAAGAAGTTTCCGAACTTCAAGTCTGTCAATTCAGGGTTATTTACATATCCTTTTGAAACACCTGTACCTGCAATAAAAATCTCACCCACTTCACCTTGAGAAACCTCTGCATTATCTTTGTTCAGAATAAAAACCTGATTTCGTCCTATTGGTGAACCAATTGGAACTTCACCTTTTCCAATGGTAAAGTCAACTTTGTGAATCAACTTTCCAATTGTAGTTTCAGTTGGACCGTAGTGGTTATACACTTGACATTCTGGTGCTTTATCAACAATCTTTCTGATCCAAGATCGCTTCAATTCTTCTCCTCCTAAAATCAAACATTTGTTTGGAGCGAAGAACTTTCCGTCTTCATTTAGAAAGCGCCAATGCGTTGGAACTATTTTAACACAATCTATCTTTTGTTCAGACATGAACGCTGGAGACTTCACCTCCTCAGTAGTAAATAATTTTAAGTGTCCACCAAGAATTAATGCTGGATACAAAATGGTATATCCCAAATCAGCACTAAATGTTGAAACCATTCCAAAGGTTTTACATTCTCCTAAATTGGTTTTTTCAATTATTCCATCTACATAATCGTTCAGTGCTGCTTCGGTGATCATAACCCCTTTGGGCTTACCTGTTGATCCGCTAGTGAAAATAGTGTATACCAAATCCTCTTGACTCCGCGTAATTTTCTCATTGTGGGAGGCGTAGTTCATGGCTTGTTCTTCCCATTTATTCCACTCTTCCGTGTCAATAACCAATTTTAGTTGGCTATCATTAATAATCGCTTGAACACGATCCTCTGGGTTATTCAGCTCAATTGGAACATATGCTCCTCCAACTTTAAGAACAGCTAAAATGGCAATTAAAACATTTGGTGATCGTTCCAATTTTATTCCAATCAACTCATTATTTGAAAGCGTATGATTCTCTCTCAAGTATGCTGCCAATTGATTTGCCTTTTTATTTAGTTCCTTATAGGTAAATGATATTCCACCGCCTTCAATTGCTATGGAATCAGGGTTAATTTCTGCCTGCTTTTGGAAGCGTTCAATAATAGTTTCAGACGCCTCATTTTTAAATAAAACGGGATCTAATTTTGGTTGTAAAGCCAATAAATCTTCCTTAGAAAGTTCTTTTTCTATCTCTTTATCGTTTGCCCATCCTAATAATTTTTCACCATCTACTTTACCATTTACTGTAATTGGTAATTCAGACACATTTCGAATTTCACTAGGAATCATATAAGATGGTAATTTACCTTCTAAGCTATTCGCTAAATCAACCTCTAAAAATGCCGCATCACCAACTACAAAAGCAATCAAACATTTCTCATTTAACACTTCATTTTCAGAAGCTATGACCTTAACTTGATTAACACATTCTTGCTCTCGTATAACCTCTTCTATTTCTTCT
>CAKZPK010000253.1 GCA_937139035.1 uncultured Crocinitomix sp.
CAGCTTCGCCTTTTACGCTATCAATTAAAGATCCACAAAAAGACTTAGTTGATCCTGCTCTAAACGGAACGCGCAATGTTTTGAATGCCGCAACTAAATCTGGAACTGTAAAACGTGTTGTTGTGACAAGTAGTTGTGCTGCAATTTATGGAGATGCAAAAGACACATTAAGTATGCCAAATCAAACACTCAAAGAAGATGTTTGGAATACGACTTCATCATTAGAGCATCAACCTTATTCTTACTCAAAAACATTGGCAGAAAAGGAAGCTTGGAAAATGATGGAAGATCAAGCTCAATGGGATGTTGTTACTATTAACCCATCCTTTGTTGTTGGACCTGGAATTAATCCACATGGAACATCAGAAACGTTTGAAATTATGAAAATGATGGGGAACGGAGATATGAAAATGGGCGCTCCAGATTTTAGAATTGGAGCAGTAGACGTTCGTGATTTAGCAATCGCTCATTATCAAGCAGGGTTTACACCTGAAGTTGAGGGGAGACATATCGTTTCAGCTGAAAACACAAGCTTTTTAGGCCTTGCGGCTATGCTAAAACCTAATTATCCCAATTATCCATTGCCTTCAAGAAAATTACCAAAGTTTATGGTTTGGTTGGTGGGGCCGTCTCAAGGTATGCCAAGAAAAATGGTAGCTAAGAATATTGGATACCCTTGGAAAGCTGATAACAGTAAAAGTGTTGAAAAACTTGGAATGAAATATCGTCCAATGAAAGAAACAATTAATGACTTTTTTGCTCACCTTATTGAAGAGGGAGTTATTAATAAAAAGTAGGTCTTATTTGAATCTATTGACTGATCTCTTTGCTTGGTTGGTTTATGGTGCTTTAAAGCTATAAACCAATCAAGCAAATAATGACCCATCTTTCTGGAATCTCTTCAAAATAGTAGGCTTTTTCTCCAAATGAGTCTTTATAGCGTAATGTTTTTCCATCTAAGTAGTAAAGCTTGTCTCCAAACGAATCTTTACTTCTAATGGTTTTTCCATCAAAGTAATAAACTTTGTCTCCGAACGAATCTTTGTAACGAACTGTATTACCATCTATATAGTATACTTTGTCCCCAAACGAGTCCTTTTTCCTAATTGTGTTTCCGTCTTTATAAAATAGCTTATCGCCAAAAGAATCTTTTGCTCTTATGGTATTACCATCTACATATGCAATTTTGTCTCCAAAGGAATCTTTAATTCTAATGGTTTGAGCATATGATGCGCTAATTGTTATTAGAAATAGTGTGATTAAAGTTAAATGTTTCATAGTTGTGGATTAATTTTTATCGCCTTCACAGGTTTCTGTAAGTTACAAATTTCTAAACTAAATACTATGAAATAGTAATTAAAGCTTAATAAGTAACCACATTACGAAACACTTTACCACCGCCTCCACGAATCTCAAATGTTTGAGAAATACCGTTGCTGCAATTCACCGTAATATTGTTCATACCTTCTTCAAGAGGAATACGTACATAGTGAATTTGACTTGGCAATGATTGCCAGTTTCTGGTATCCGCCTTTTCAGTTGCAACATTTGCAATATTTAAAGCCGCCCCAATATATTCGTTTTGTTCGCCAGCTGCTAGCTCGCTTAATTTTTTCAATGTAATGCGCAATAAGTTCTTCCCTAATTCTTTAAAATAATTGTCACGCTCAATTTGAAAAGCTAATGCACTAATATCCTCAATTAAATGTAAACTTTTACGTTTGTCATTATGCATTACAAATGCTGATTGTGTGCTGTTGATACGTTGAACATAGTATGGTGTTGCTAATCGGATCATCCCAATATCACTTGGGTCAAAATCTTCATCATCTTTGGCAAAGTCATAATCTACAGGAACATGAATATTACCAGATGCAAAAAAGAAATTTCCATTTTTCTCATTCAATGAAAAGAAAAGGTTCTTTTCTTCTTTAATTGGAGCCATTCCATTTTCCCAAAATATAATAGCTTCTCCAAAAGGTAAATCTTCTTTTTCTAGATCAGATTTATATTGACGTCCAGCATAAGCTGCTGTTCTCACCAAATCTCGTTCTAAACTTTCAGGGTATTGTCCACGGTAAAGTCCAGTCTCATCTGTGTCATAGATTTTCTTTGCGTTAGTATAGGCGATAAATGCATTATTATAATCCTTGTCAGCTTCGTATATCATGCCCATTAGCATTAAACCAAATGGATCTTTACCGTACTTTTTTAGTTTACCACCAACGGCATTTTCATTTACCATTTGGCTCAAATCAATTCGGCGAGCTTCAACAATCGCTTCTTCAATATCACCTAATTGTAAATAGTTTAAAGCTTTATAATAATGTACTAAAATTCTTTCGTGTCCTTCTGCTTTGTAAGATTGCATTGCAGGGTTTACAGTAACACCTACAGCCATTTCAAAAATGCTTCGGTATTCTTCCATCATGTGATCTGCTTTGTTTAAGCTTTTATTGCTTGCAGCAAAGTCACCCTTGAGGTTTTGAACTTTTCCGAGCTCTAGGTAGTATAGTAATTCGTTGCGTTTGCGTTTCAGAAATTTATTCTTCTTGATTGTTTCCTCGGCCTTAGTGTAGTTACCGGCAAACAGTGCTTTTTCAGTATCCTGTGCTTTTTGATGATAAGTTGCACAACCACTAATGCTCACTCCTATAACAAGGGCTAGAATGATATGTGCGACTTTTTTAGCAAACATGATTTCGATTTTTATAAAGCTGACTTTGCGGGTGCATTTGTCTGGCTTTATTGGTTTTGTAAAATGATTTTGGAAAAATTCACATTGAGCAGGTTTTTAATAGAACCTACCCAATGTGATATTTTTGCTTACTTAAATCTATATTGTTGTATTTTAAATTCACCCGGCGAGAGCGCTGAGGCTCTCGAAGCGCGGATACTAGTTTTTAACGTACTTTTTAATTTTCTTATCTCCAATCCAAACAATTTCGTTTGTTTCCATATTGGTTAATTCAAGGTCAATTTGATAGTAAACTACTTTCTTACGATCCAATGCGTCAACAATTGAATTAATTGAACCTTGCATCATGTAGTCTGCTCCAATTTCTAATCCCCACTTTTTCATGGTAGAAACAGAAGAGTTGTCTTGTTGATCGGCGCGCTCTCCACGAACTGCTTCTCGCTTTTCTCCTCCTTGTACTAAACGTACTTTTTGTGAAGTAATAAAAGTTCTTTCAACGTCTTTTATAAATGTCTCAGCATCTATATGTTCATGACTTTTGTTTTTCACAAAGCCTACAATTACAACAGGCTTCTCTTTCTTTTCTGTCATGTGATTCTTCAACCAGATTTCTCCTAGAACTTGGTCAACCATTGTTTCGGCTGTTAGTTTAGAGTCAACATCATTCCATCTTCCGCTAATGTCAATTTCTTCTTCTGGATCAACTCGTGATACACTTCTCATACAACTCTGTACTGACAATGCCAGGATAGCTGCGATAAATAGGTTAAATTTTAATGTTTTCATGATCTTCTGTTTTTGTCGTTAAATATTTTTGCTTAGTGAAATGGAAATAAGAGTCCTGTTCCACAACTTGGTAAATTGTAATAACCGTTGTTATAATATTGGTTGTTATAGTTTCCATTCGGATAACCATAATTGTAATACCTGTTAGTACCACATCTGTAGCGGTTTTGTAATCTTAATTTGCGTAACTCATATTGGCGATCTTTGCGAATTTGTTGTTTTTCAGCTTTTGCTTCTCTCCAATCATATGCTTTATATGTGTCCTGCGTAGTTTCGCTTTGTGTGGCGGTTAACTCAGCAGATTTTTCGGCGTATTTTTCAGCACTGTTTTGATAATTAGGATTTTGATCTGGAGCCAATTCTTGAGCAATCGATCCAACTGATGAAAGAATTAAAAATCCTGCTAATATGTAACTTGCTTTTTTCATAACTTCAATTTTTCTTGTTGTTGGTAAAGAATCGTGTTCATAATTACGAGCCCCTACTCTGATTCTATTTTTTACGTTCACTGTCCAAAGTGCAAATGGTGTGCCAAAACTGGCGACTCAATATTTTAAACGGTTTAGGTTCTAAAAGATTTAGAGAGGTGTTTAGGTGGTTTTTTCAAAAGATTAAATACTTAGCAAAATTGAGGAAAAAGAAATGTTATTATACACAACAATTTCTAATTACTGCTTGTATCATTTTTAGGGGTGTTGATCATAATTTATAGAAAAAAGCACCCGCAATCTAGTGATTACGGGTGCTTCCATATGTTCTGTTTATATGAAGTATTAGTGCCTCATTTAGTCCTGTTTAAAAGTGTTTTTATTTGAATCCTATTCCAAAACCTAATCCTATCCAGCCAAGTCTAAGTCCATGCCCGTTAAGGATTATTGGATTCCATGTGGCTTGCATCATAAAACCACCGTTTCTTTTTGGTTGCAAGCGGTATCCTAGATTAAAAAATCCACCTAATAATCCAAATCCATCCTCCTGGATTAAATCACCATTGTGTGTTCCGCTGGCCGTGGCATATGCTGGCAGAATGCCAATACCACTAATGAAACTATTTCTGTTTTTGCCAACAACATTGTTGAGTTCTAAAGGAAAAGTGACCACCCCAACATCTAGAGAGGAGTATTTAAACATAGACGAAGGTAATCCACCTATGCCGGCTCGGAAACCAATCCCATCAATTCTATTTGAGCGAAGCCTCATGTCAAAATTTGCTCCAGCTAATAAACTACTGCCCAACAATTCTACATAAATATTTTTATGGTATGTTCGAGATGCTTCTTGTGCGTTTAAAGAAGTGTTAACCCCCAATAATAGGGTTAAAATTAGTGCTAATTGTGTTTTCATAATATGTTTCAGATTTGTTTTGAATTTGTTCAGAATTCTTCAATAATTGTACCAATTCGTGCATTGTTTTATTTTAAACGGTTGAGGTTCTAAAAGATTTAGGTAAACTTTTATTGTTTGAGCTAGTAGGTAGCTTTTTGCTTAAAATGGGATGTGTAAAGGTTCCGTGCTTGCATAAGAAGTTCGTTCAAATTTTAGTATTTTTGACGTTAAATTAGAATTGAGACATGGCAAACATTTTGATCAAGAATATAAAGGGACTTGGAGGCGTATTAGAAGAAAATAACGCACCATTACGCGGGAAAGAAATGGCAGATTTCGGCTGTATTTCTAATGCTTTTTTAGCGATTGAAGATGGTAAAATCTCTATGTATGGTCCTATGTCAGAATTGGCTGGGGTTATTGATTGGAATAATTTGGAGGTAATTGATGCTGAGGGTAAATATGTTCTTCCAGCGTTTTGTGATTCACATACACATATTGTATTTGCAAAAACTCGAGAGGATGAGTTCGTGGATCGAATTAAAGGACTAACCTATGAGGAGATTGGAAAAAAGGGCGGCGGAATATTAAATTCAGCTAGAAAATTAGCAGACATGCCAGAGGAAGAGTTGGTAGCAGATGCTATGAAACGCCTTGCATTAATCAAAGCGCACGGTACAGGTGCCGTTGAGATTAAAAGTGGTTATGGGCTTAGTGTTGCCGCCGAGTTAAAAATGTTACGTGTCATTAAAACTTTAAAAGCTCAGTCTGATTTAACAATTAAAGCTACGTTTTTAGGAGCTCATGCTTTTCCAATGGAATATAAAGAAAACCAAGATGCCTATGTTGACTTGGTAATTAATGAAATGCTACCAGTAATTGCTGAAGAAAATTTAGCAGATTATATTGATGTGTTTTGTGAGCGCAATTATTTTACTCCAGAACAATTGGACCGTATTTTAACGGCAGGTGTTGCAGCAGGTTTAAAACCTAAAATTCATGTTAATCAATTTTCTGTTTTAGGTGGGGTTGGTATTGGTGTAAAACATGGTGCCGTTTCTGTTGATCATTTAGAAGAATTGGATGATAATGATATCAATGAATTGAAGAATAGTAAAACGATTGCAACGGCATTGCCAAGTTGCTCCTTTTTTCTAAATATTCCTTATTCGCCGGTATTAAAAATGTTGGAAAATGATATTGCAGTGGCATTAGCAACGGATTATAATCCAGGGTCAACGCCAAGTGGAAATATGCAATTTGTTAATTCATTGGCTTGTGTTAAAATGCGCATGACACCTAATCAAGCATTAAATGCCACAACTATTAATGGTGCTCATGCCATGGAGTTGGGGAATGAATTAGGTTCAATCACTGTGGGTAAAAAAGCAAACATTATCATTACAAAAGAAATTTCTTCATTGGATTATATTCCATATTCATTTGGAGAGAATATAGTAGAGCAAACTTTGCTTTTCTAATGGGCGCAGCCTGGAAAATAATTCTCTCTATTGCATTTGCAATAGTCCTACTTCAGGTATTTATTCTTTTAAAAAAAGGAAATGTTATCGAGTTTTCTTGGTTTAACGTAGCTAGCTTGTCAAGTTTGGTTATGGTGTTGTACTATTATATTTTTGAGCGTAATACTAAAAAGAAATAGTGCGTTAATTTCTCTTTAATAAATTGATCTTTTTCCCTTAATTGAACTTAACCTTTACTTAAAACTAATTGCGATTATGCATTGGAAAGGTTGTCGCAATTTTGCTGAAAAACAAATGGAACTTTATTTCTCGGTGCTTGCGGCACTTTTTTCAGTCATTAATCCATTGGGAACCGTCCCAATTTTTGTAGGGCTTACAAAAGCTCATTCTGTCAAAGCTCGAAACGGCGTAGCTTTTTGGGCAACATTAAATGTTCTAATTATTTTAGTGATTTCGTTTTTCCTTGGGAAATATATTTTATTGTTTTTTGGAATTAGTTTACCTGCACTAAAAATTGCAGGAGGATTAATTATCACTTCTTCAGGATTCTCGCTACTAACAGGAAAATTTTCGGAACATAAAGGAATGAAGAAGCGCGAAAAAGATGATGCTTATAATAGGTCAGAGGTTTCCTTAACACCATTAGCAATTCCTATGCTGGCAGGTCCTGGTACCATATCATTATTAATAACCTATCATAATGAATATGCTCTTATGAATAATCGCCTAGTAATATTGTTTGCCATATTATCTACAGTAATTTTAATTTACTTTGTTCTCAAAAGCAGTTTTATTATTGTTAAAGTACTAGGTGCATCTGGCATTAATGCACTTTCGCGCATTATAGGGTTTGTCGTAATTGCAATTGGTATTGAGTATGTAATTGGTGGATGCTTAGGAATTTATTCTACGCTTATAGATTCTTAGGAAGGGTCTATAATCCGATCCTTTTTTATTTCCTCAACCACAAAGGAAGAGTGTACATTTCCAATATTTTTGATTTTAGCCAGTTTTTCAGTTAAAAATTCACGATATCCTTTCATGTTTGCTACAAGTACTTTTAGCAAATAATCATGTTCACCAGAAACGTGATAACATTCAATAACCTCAGTTAAACCTGCAATTTTGGTTTCAAAATTGAGTAAATATTCTTTCGAGTGTTCTTTGAGAGACACATGACTAAAAACCATCAATTCTTTTCCCACATGAGCGGCATTAATTTCTGCCCGGTATCCTTCAATAACCCCTGTTTTTTCTAAGCGTTTAATCCGTTCATAAATGGGGGTGCTAGTAAGATTTAGCTCGGCAGCCAATTGTTTAATCGTACGAGAAGAATCTGCTTGTAATAATAAAATGAGTTGATGATCAATTTTGTCTAAATGTGCCATGGCTAATTTTTCTGTTTCTACTTCAATTAAGTTTGTTTAAAAGAAATATTTTCAATAAAAACTCACTCTGATAGAATAATTATCTAATTTAATTAATAATTGTGGTTTTGTATTCTTTAATGTCCGAATTTTGACACAAATAAATCTTTATTTCATGAAAAATCGAAAATTACAGCCGGAAAGTTTAATGATGTCGTATGGTTATAAGCCAGAACTATCAGAGGGCGCCATAAAATGTCCAATTTTTCAAACTTCAACTTTTGTGTTTAAAAACGCCGAGGAAGGAAAATCGTTTTTTGAATTAGCCTATGGCTTGCGAGAAAAAGAGGAAGAAGAGGAGATCGGTTTAATTTATAGTCGATTGAATAATCCAGATTTGGAAGTTTTAGAAAATAGATTGACATTATGGGATAAAGCGGAAGAGTGTGCTGTTTTCGAAAGTGGAATGGCAGCAATTTCAACAGTGTTAATGGAGTTTTTAAATCCGGGAGATTTGTTGTTGTATAGTAATCCAACATATGGCGGAACGGATCATTTTATTAAACATGTTTTAACGCGTTATGGTATTCATATTTTACCATTTGATGCTAATGATTCTCGTGAGGAAATTGCTGAACGAATTGTTGATGCAGGTTTTGCAGATAATTTGGCTTTGATCTATGTTGAGACTCCAGCAAATCCTACCAATGCTTTGATTGATATTGAAATGTGTAATGAATTAAGCGAGCAGTTTGGTACGGAAGAGAAAGAAGTAATTGTGGCTGTTGATAATACTTATATGGGGCCGCTTTGGCAACACCCTTTGCAACATGGGGCAGATTTGGTTTTATACTCAGCAACAAAATATATTGGAGGACACAGTGACGTGATTGCGGGGGCCGTTTTAGGAAGTTTTGATTTAATGGCTCGAGTTAAAGTAATGCGAACGTTTTTAGGAAATCAAACCAGTCCAAATACAGGATGGCTTTTAATGCGTAGTTTGGAAACGCTAAAATTGAGAATGGATAAACAAGCCGAAAACGCTACCAAAGTTGCGGCTTTCTTAATGGAGCATCCTTTAGTAGAAACAATTTACCATTTGGGACATTTGGAGCCACAAAGTCGTCAGGCGGATATTTTCAGTAAACAGTGCGAAGGTACTGGTGCAATGGTGTCTTTTGATATTCGTGGTGGTGAAAAAGAAGCATTTCAATTTTTAAACAACCTAGGTTTAATTAAGTTGGCTGTTAGTTTGGGCGGGACAGAGTCGTTGGCTGAGCACCCTGCATCTATGACACATGCTGGAATGGATGTAGAGGAAAGAGAAAAACACTTGATTACTAATCGTCTTGTGCGTTTATCAATTGGTGTTGAAAATGCGGATGATTTAATTGCTGATATTGAGCAAGCTTTGCAACCTATTTTAGTTCCTGAAAATTTCTTGTAAATCGTTTTACTATTTAGAACGGATGCTTTTGGTTCAATAATTGCTTAAATCTCATTACTTTTGAATAAGAACAATTATTACCTTAAAAATGAGAAAAGTAGCGTTATTATTAATCCTTGTATTTATTGGACTTACGAGTCAGGCTAAGAATAAAACTTGGATGTGTATTAATGAATTAGGAGAAACGGTTTTTACAATTGAAGCCATATTTGTTTCTGATTTTCACAATGGTTTGGCTGTTGTGCATAAAAATACATTGGTAAATAATAAATGGATTACTGGTGACGGTTATGTAAATACCAAAGGAGAAATTGTTGTTCCATGCGACTTGGATAAAGCATATGATTTTAATGCAAATGTTGCGTGGGTTAAACGTGAAGGAGAAGATTTCTATCGTCTTATAGATAAATCAGGCAAAGTACTACCAACAAAAAAATATGATAAAGTTGGCAAATTTTTCGATTCTGATTTAAAGCGTTGTGCGGTTTATCAAGACGGTAAAATGGGCTTTGTTGATGAATTAGGAAATGAGGTAATTCCGTGTCAGTATACTGGGGCTTCCTATTTTAGTGAAGGTTTAGTTTCGGTTGCTTTGGCAAGTTCTGTTAAAGGCGAATATGGATTTATCAATAGAGATGGTGAGGTTGTCATTCCTTTGGAATTTATTCAAGCCGGAACAAGTTCATTCCACAATGGTATGGCAAGAGCCACAGTTGGAGGTAAAACAGTTTTGATTGATAAAAAGGGAAATGTCGTTTTTAAAACAAAAAACGGTAACATCCAAGGAGTGAGTTATGGCTTAATATCAGTCATAACAAAACCAAATCGTGGAGGTTGGGGATGGATTAATTTTAAAGATGAATTTGTCGTAGATCCAATATATGATCATGCTATAAATTTTAACGAAGACGGATATGCAGTTGTAGAGCAAGATGGTTTAAAAGGAATGATGGATACAACCGGTAAAATGGTTTTACCTATGAAATACGAAACGATTTATTGCGATATTTCCGAAGATGGCTATTTCTGTGGTGTGTATCCAAGTAAACAAGTTACTTCATTGGCCAATGCTGAAAAGGATTATTTTGATGCCAATTTGAATAAAATCTCGTTAGAAAATGTGAAATATTTAATGGGTGCGAAAAATGGAAATAGAATTGTTTTTGCAAATTTAGAAGGCAAAAAGGGGTATATGGATCGTAATTATCAGATTGTTATTCCGCCCTTATTTACAAAAGCAAAAACGTTTCATGAAGGATTGGCCTGGGTAAGGCATTAAGCGGGTTCACTCCCCATCTAAAACTTCGATCATTTAGGCAGCACTTTAACAAAGCGCATAGGTGTAGTATTGTTTGCAAGTGTAGTTTCTCTTCTTTTAAAACCGTAATTCTGAAAGAGAATACGCGCAGTTGTATCTTCCATATAAATGTTTACAACTAGCTGCTTTATCGTTCTTCTGCTCTCAACCCAAACATGTAGTTCTTCCATTAAACGTTCTCCTAAACCAAAATTGTAGAAGTTGTGATTTAGCTGGAATTTGATGTTAACTTCATTTTTTGTCCTGCTTTTGGCTACTTTTAATGAGCCAATTGGGGTGTCCTTCAAAAACAGTTCAAAAGTGACAAGAGTGTGTTTGGTTCGATTCGTTGTTTTTAAATAAACTGTTTCACCCATTAATTTAGTAATGGCTCTACCAGGTTGATAGACCAATGGTTTTCGCATTGCCACTTGCAAATAAGGATCATAACCTTCCGACTGAACTGTTTTGCGAGAAATTTCTTCAAATCCGTTTGCCTCCAGTATTATTTGATCACCTTTTGATTCTCCGTATAGTGTTGTGGTTATTTCGGTATAAAAAGGTCTATTTGCTAACCAGGCGTTTAGTTCTTGAAGTAACATTACTTCTAACCCTTTATAGCAATGTCTTTTTACAACGTTGTACCCGAAAGAAAGACTTAGTTTATTTTCTTTGTCATTCAATGTTGTCCATAGTTCGGCATATTTAGTGTTGCCTATCATTAGTTTAACAGAAAACCAATCAGATTCGCCACCTGAACTGCGTTGCGATTCAATTTTATCAATTGAAAAACGGACATATTTCCGTTTAGCCTTTTTAGCAACTGGCTTTTCTGTTTTTTCAACAATTTTAATTTCAGGTTCAACTGGTTTTTCCTCTTCTTTGATTGGGACTTCTTCAACTGGTGGAGCTAATAAATTCTTAATTGCCTTTAAACAAAGTTCACGATCTCCCATCCAAAGAGGGTAGGGTAAAGGAAAGAGTTTTATCTTTCCACGCTCAATCATTTTGTACCGCTCTAGTGAATAATAATCTTCCATTTCCCCTTCAAAGCCAATCAAATCAATTCCAATAAATTGATCGTCTACTTGGGTTAATAAATCAATACTCACTCCTGAAACATTAAAATTTGTCCACGTTTTTAGTCCTTTAGAATTTAGAACTTCTGCAACCTCCAAGCAAAATCCGTCTATGGTCTCTCTTCCCAAATCATCCTCTAAATTTTTGTCATAAAATCTGAAAAAATTAGCAATAGTACTATCAGTTTTTAAGTGTGAAGGATCAAAAGAATGATAGATGTATTGGACGTTTCGTGCGCGAGTAATAGAGACGTTAAATACATCTTTTCGGTTTAAAAACGTAAAACTACCTCCCAACGCTTCATTGTCTAAACAAAATGACAACAGCATGACATCACGCTCATTGCCTTGAAAAGTAAACGCCGTTCCTACGATTATTTTATGTGCTTTTATTTCATTAATCTTAAATGTTTCAATCAATTGCTCAAAAAGAAAATCCACCTGTTTGCGAAATGGGGAGAGAATTCCAATACTTGTTTTTAACGCAATGGGTAAATCCTTTTCAGCAGTAATAATGGATTGAATTTTATCTAAGATGGCCTTTGCTTCCTCCTCGTTTGCTCCCTTTATACGTTTCCCTTTGGTTTTTACAAATTGCACATGCTCGGCAACTGAAATTGGGCGTTTGGTTAAAATATCTAACCTTTCATTATAAAATTGCTGATTGCTAAAGGCGATAATCGGAAATTGACTTCTAAAATGTTCGTTTAATTGAACACGGTCTTGCGGGTCTAAATGATCTTGAACTAAATGTAAAATTGATCGATCACGGTGTTGGCAAAGATGTTTTAAGTCATCATGAACTTGTGCTTTACTTGCTCTTTCAAATGCTTTTGAAATGAAAGAAATATGTGTCAATTGTTTCGTGTCTCCAACAATTACAACTTTTTTGGCGCGCTGTATTAAAGGAAGTACACTAGGAATGTCGCATTGTGAGGCTTCATCAATAATGAGGATGTCAAATGCCTCTTTTTTTAAGGGGAGAACTCTTGAAACATCATTAGCTCTAACTAACCAAACTGGAAATGCTTTTAAAACCGCATCATAATTAATGCTTTTTGAGAGTTTCTCTTTTCGTTCATGCTCTCTTGCCCTTAAAAATGAAAGGTACGCTCGCAATTCTTTTCTGTATTGGTTTAAGCCATCCTCCAGCATGAAAGAGTTTACTAAATGCAATGATGAAATGGCCTTTTTTCTAATTTTCCCAATTCGCCTGTAATAGGCTTCTAAAG
>CAKZPK010000254.1 GCA_937139035.1 uncultured Crocinitomix sp.
CTGCGCTTTAGCTTAATAATTAAGTAGCATTAGGATTAAACCTTATCTTTCATCTCCGTCATTCTGATAATTTTGTACCCCAAGTTTTTTTCGCTTTTTATCGAATTAATTAAAGCCAATTTAGATTGACTTGAAGTACTTTCATAAACCATATAATAACGTCCAGAGCTTAGCCCTTCATTTGCAGAAACTTGCTGCAAACTTTGCACAATTAACCTGAACCTACTAATCTTAACTTGAATTGTTTGAATTGATTTTGAAAAATCAATCGTGTAAAAAACAGTAAAATAGTTGGTTTTACGGCATAAATCAACCGTTAAATCTCTATAGATAAAAGGAAAATTATTAGCTTCTAACTTATAGTTATAATCAAAGTCTGCAAACTTTTTGCTGGAAACATAATCCTTAAACCTTGCGTTAAAATTGGGTGTTTTTTTCTTCGTCTTTTTCTGCAGATAATCTTCTCCAATAAACTTTTTAAATAACCGCTCAAAACTTACATTGCTCTGATTTGTTTCCTTCACTTCAAACAAATCAGAATACTGAATTACCCCACGCTTTTTACGGCTTAATTCCTTTAATAGTTTTTTGGAGTATGGTGGATCAAATAACGAAAGAGCTTCCTCTCCCCGTTTAATCTTATTTACATCCAAATCCATATACCGAAACCCTTTACGCACGTCAGCCTTTAACTGACTTGTAAAGTTCTGCAACGCGAAACTCAAGCGTTTGTCTGACAATCCAAAATGAGGAACTCCATCCAAATTAGCTAAAATTCCAACGGTAATTTTCTCATCCGAAAATCGATTAGGAACAATATAAATTAGTGTAAAAAAGCTATTCATATTCGATTGATTTGTTTTGCTGAAAACTGCTTTAATTCGTTTAAACGATCCATGTTCAATATCCGATCTAAATACTCCGTTTTAGATATAACATTTCCAGTTTCGCTTTGATAAAGTGTTAATGCGTTTAAAAGTTTTGCTCTAAACTTTTCATTTAGCAAAACAAAAAACGATTCATGTGCTGTTAATAATTCTCTTTTTTTTGCACGGCGAATAATAAATCGACTCAAATCATTTTCTTCAAATTTTGAGCTTTCCATTTCCTCCAAATCAAATGTTGTAGTTAAAAACAAAAATCTGATTTTACGTTCACGAATCATTCCAATTCCGCGGTAATTTAATCCACGGCCTAAAAGCAATTGCAATAAATTGTATTGATACAAGCGCAAAGGAGATGCTAGTTTTGAGTAATCCAAATTTTTAAAAATGACGGCATCTATTTCCTCTACCTCCTCCTCTAGCGCAATTAATATTTTTCCCTTCTCCTCTTTATCGTATTCCCATTTTTCAGCAGGTAAATGTAATTGCTTTAATAATTGATTGTATATGATAAAATTGGGGTCTGCTGTCATCCTCAGATATTCTGATAGATGATTATCTAACACTATATTTTTGTTATTATCAGCAAACTCAAACATTACTTGGCTGTTTCTTTCAACATTGGAACAAAACTAAATACTCCTAACATGCTTTTGGTCAAAATTCCGTCTTGATCTTTTTTAATGAGCAACATTTCTTGCTCCTTTCCTGCACCAATTGGAATCACCATAGTTCCTCCAGGTTTCAGTTGTTCCAAAAGGTCTTCTGGTAAATAAGGTGCTCCGCAGGTTACAATAATCTTATCAAAAGGAGCATAACTTGGCCAACCTTTATAACCATCTCCATATTTTAACTTTGCGGTGTAACCCAATTCAGGTACAATTCTATTGGCTTTTAAGTATAGCTCACGTTGTCTTTCAATTGAAAAAACTTTTGCCCCTACCTCACAAAGAATTGAAGTTTGAAAACCAGAACCAGTTCCTATCTCTAAAACTTTGTCTCCTTTCTTTAATTCTAATAATTCTGTTTGAAACGCAACCGTAAATGGATGCGAAATTGTTTGCCCCGCTCCTATTTGAAAAGCCATATTACTATATGCTTGCTTCGTAAATACAGCATCCAGAAAAAAGTGTCTTGGCACGGCTTGTATTGCGTCCAGCACGGCTTCATTTTTTATTCCCTTCTCACGCAATTCTTGTACCAATTGCTTTCTTAATCCTTTATGTCTATAAGTATCTATCATGTGGTAATTCAGGACTTTGCCCTGTTGTCATAAAATTTGTTTGTGGTATGCTTGCAAAAATAGACACAAATTATTGAAAGAATGGACCGTTTTATTAGAATGAATTAACAGAAGAGTCTTAGTTACTTTTCGATACATACCACAACGTATTGTAAATCTTCTGGTCTTGAGATGAAAGATTATTATAGATCTGTTTTTTTTAATTGGGACAATATAAAATAGCATTAAACGACGTTTTTGATTGGGATATCATAGACAAGTATAAGATCGTCGAAAGATTGGGGTGTCACATTCATTGACTGATATATAATACCTATCTTGGGACTGCTACATTGAAACCTTATTTATTCATACTGCTCCTTCTGCAGCTTTACGTAGTGTCCTGCGTAAGGGATGGGAATACTATTGCCGAAAATTTAGATACTATTAGTATTGATGAAACTGATACTTTTTTAGATTCTATTAGCACAGGCGTTCCACTACCGACCTTTTTAAATCCAGCTAATAGCAATAAGTCACCTGAAATAATTCCAATTGGTCAACCGGAGGTTACATTAGCTAATGAAAACATTGTTTCAATTCAATCTCCTGGTATTGCGCTGGTTTCTCAAAACTTAAACATTGCAACCCCAGGCGAAGACACACTATTACTTCCTGAAACAAGCACGCCAATTGGAAAATCAAAACGAATTGCATTTCCTAAGGTAAATAATGCACTACCTCCAGCTGCAACAGATGCAGCTTATTATAACCTTCAATATCTAGATGTAGACCAAGGATTAAGTTCTAGCTATGTTATGGACATAATTGAAGATTCGAGAGGTAATTTGTGGGTTTCTACATGGGCAACAGGAGTTTGCGTTTATAACAGTCGCACCTTTACTAATTACGATAATTTAAGTGGATTATTAACCAATTATATTTGGAGCATTTTTGAGGATAGTCAAGGTAATATTTGGTTTGGATCTGACGGAGCAGGTGTCTCAAAATATGATGGAAACCGTTTTCTAAACTATTCAGAAGATGATGGGTTAGCTGGGTCAGTTGTTTTTGATATTTTAGAAGATGAACGCGGGAACATTTGGTTTGCAACGAATAATGGACTTACAAAATTTGATGGTTCAAAATTCCACACATATCGTAAAGAGAATGGATTGGGTGGCAACATAATTTCAGATATTCACTTAGGAATGAATAATCGAATACTCATAACTACAGAGAATGGTTTTTCAATTTTTGACGGGGTTTTATTTACGCACTACTCCACTGAAGATGGGTTAATAAGTGAAAATACTAGCGCAATTTATGAAGACTCACAGGGTGATATTTGGATTGGTACTAATGATGCAGGAATTTGCTTGTTTGATGGTTATACCTTTTTCTCTTTTAACGAATCGCACGGATTAGCAGGGAATTCTGTAACCTCTATTTTAGAAGATGATTACAATAGAATTTGGATCGGTTCGGCAAATAATGGACTGAGTATTTACGATCGGTCTCAATTTATTCAAATAAGCAGGGCACAAGGATTAAGTAGCAATACGGTTCGTTCCATTTTTCTGGACTCTAACCTAAACATTTGGATTGGTACAAACGGAGGTTTAAATAAATACAATGAACGCTCCTTCAGAAACTATACAGAGGAGCAAGGTTTAGGAGGCTTAGTTGTAAGGGGAATTGCGGAAGATCAATTTGGGAATTTATGGTTTGGGCATTCTAGCGGAGCCAGTAAATATAACGGACAGTCTTTTGAAAACTATGGCGCTGAGCAAGGTTTAACAGATCATACCGTTCGTGTCATTACTCAAGATCATAACGGAAATATTTGGTTTGGAACCGAAGGTGATGGCGCCATTTATTTTGACGGTGTTAATTTTATGCACTATACAATGGATAATGGCCTATCAGACAATACAATTCTATCCATGTATGAGGATTCTGAATT
>CAKZPK010000255.1 GCA_937139035.1 uncultured Crocinitomix sp.
AAGGACAGTTGATTTTATTGGAACTTGCACCAGTTGACCCTCGTTCCTTGATGCAGGGGGACTACATGATTCTGCGATATGCGATGACAAGACGAGTTCGCCAAGATAGTCTATCTAAACGTGGATATTGTGTAGTCAAGTTGGACGAAAAAAACATATAATGATTCGCTGATTTTCCAAACAACGGATTATAATAACCCTGCTGAATCAGATTCTTCTAAAAACTATTTATTCAATAACGTTACTGGAATCAAAATTAACTTGAATACCAAAGACTCTTTAAACATAACACAGTATTTGGACCTCATTGGATATACTGTTCAATCGGGCGCTCAAAATGTATTAAAATTCTCGAATTCTATTGATTTTATAGAACTTGATTTTTCGGAAAGTGTTGAGTTTGCTTCAATTTCTGTGATTTATTTTGAACTTAACCAGCCTAAAGAATCAAAACAAATTTTAGTTGGGAATTCTGAAATTATAATAGAAGGTAATACTGGAAAATGGGAACTAAATAAACGAAGCCTTACACAGCCTAAAAAGCATTAAAACACAGTTTAGCCAAACATTAAGACAATCTTTATTAACACAATTTCTTTTGAGGTTGCCGTTTTCTCACAATGATTAACGTTATTTTTGTTTTATTCTAAGTCAATAGTTTACTATTTTTAAAAAACAAGTTGCAAAATGGGAGGTGAAAAGTTCAAGAATTTATTTCTAATTCTAGCAGTGATTCTAATAATCATTGGTATTCCATATTTGTTATATACGCTAGGAACATTCATTGAAATAAACTATTTCGGTTATATAAATAATTGGTGGATAGTCTTACTTTTTATTATTGTACTGCTTACTATTTTTATAGTGGGAGGGATAAGCTTAGATAAAAATATGGGCTATTTTTTCCTGATACTATTTACAATTTCGTTCTTTATTCTTGGGTTTAGATTGGGTGTAAAACCAACTTTAGATATGGAGTCTTATGCCCTATTGTTAGACAAAGAACAGGAAATAGATCAGCTGGATTCTATATTGATAAACCTAGAAAACAAGAACTTGGAAGAACAAGGTTCTCAAAACTCAAATTTTAAAAACCATGAAATTATTTTCTTTGATGCAGGCCACTCAGAACTTTCCGACTTTAATCAAAACAAAATTACAACCTTCATTTCTAATTTAGAAAACTGTCAATTAAATATTTACGGTTATTCAGATGATTCAGGAAATAGATCATACAATATGGATATTTCAAAAGAAAGAGCCCAAAAAGTAGCCGATTTTGTCAAATCAATAAACCATCAAAGCAACACTATAAATGAGGTAAATGGTTTTGGAGACAACTACCAATTGGTAGAGAATAAGGATGAAATTTCTCGCTCAAAAAACAGAAGGGTTACTATTGAAATAGTTAGTAAAATTGATGAGGCTGCGAAAGCAAGTAGAAAAAAGGCCCGAGATGAGATAAATAAAAATAGAGCGATTATAAAAAACCTTAAAGCAGAAAGAGATAGCTTGATGAACATTATTTTTCAAAATGTTGAAGAGTAGTTTTATCGCTAAATAGGTTTCGTACGAAAACAGGGCTATAAATAAAAACATGCCAATTACTGATTGCAAAATACATGGTGAATCTTGGATCGTAGAAATGTGCGAACATTTACACAAAGACTTAGAAAAAGGCATATACCAAACCTATTTTGAGTTGCCGGTTATGATAACTAGAATGTGTTTAAAGTGTGCTGAAAAATATGACCTTCAACAAATAATTGATGCTGCCACCTATTATTCTGAAAAGGATAACACATGGAATATCACAAGAAATTACGGGATTATTAAGAAAAAGTATCCCGATATGCCAAAAAGAATAGACTTCATCTATCGTGATATCATGAAAAATAGAGGTTGGAAATGTACTTCATGCATAGAGCAAATACAATTAAATTATGCAAGAAAAAACAACCTAGAACTGCCGTTTAAACCTTATGAGAATACTTTAATGAATGAGAATGATATTGATGAGTATGAACTTGCTGAACATATTGAAAATTCCAATGATAAAATAGATTGTTATGTTGAATTTGGTACCCCCAGCACTCCATTTAAAATCTCTATTCATGGTAAAGTATCTACAGAAGAAAAACAAATGATCATGAAAACAATAGACACCTATTTTGAAAAAATAAGTCGCAAACAAAGGGTGGTAAATTTCTCTGATCATTAAAAAGCATTATTCAACAAATCTCATAATTGTGCTATCTTTCAGCTAAATGCCTTACTAAATCCAGCAACCTAAACACATTCAAAACAATGCCAGAAAAAATTGTTATTAGGAAAAGTAAACCGAACTTTTTCTCCATTGCTACAGGATTAATATTGTTTTATTTTTCCTATAATTATTATAGCAAAAACAACTATATTCTTGCCGTTATTGCATTAGTCGTTGGAATTATAGCAATAGTTCATATTATCCTTTTACTCAATACTCCTCTCTTAGTTCATGAAAACGAATCATTGGTTATAAAACCAAAAATCCCTTTTGAGAAAAAGGTTTTATTCCTTGAAGAGATAAAAGAAATTAAAGCCAACTCCGAATCACAATTAATAATTATTATGCAGAATAAGTCTAAAATTAAACTAGACATGGGTGGTTTCAAGAAGAAAGAAATTGAAGAGGCAAAAGCTTATCTTTTAAGTTTAATATAAGTCAAAAACAAACCCACAATAAATTCCAAACAACAATGTCAACCACACATCCAGCTCGAGTATTTTTTCTACTTGCAAAAGCAGATAATAGAGCCATTGTTTTTAGAAGAGGACCTACAAAATGGACTCAAATGATTGTTTGGAATTTAGATTCTGACAAACTTGAATATGGGCAGTGGAGCAAAGTAAAATTTCAAAAATGGAGATGTGATTTGTCCCCATCAGGAAAATACTTAATCTATCTTGACGATCAGTTTGAAGACGGAGACAGTGCTACAATTATTAGTAAACCACCTTTTTGGACCGCAATAACAAAATGGAAGCACTATAACCCCCTATTTGGCATTGGTGGTGGCGTTTTCAACTCTGAAAATGAATTGGTGTTAAACTGGCATTATATGCTTGAGGCCGAGGAATTATTTCCAGTACCACCTCAACTTAAAGTAAGTTCTAAAGGCAAGTCATTTAATGTTGAAGATACAAGGATGGAAAGAGACGGATGGACTCAATTAGATTCCAAGGCATTTGTTGACAATGAATTAAGCCAACTAAAAGAAGTATCACTTTTTTGGAAGGACATTTACACGGAAAATAAATTTCAATCTTCTCCGGATTTGTGGTCAAAACCAATCACTAAAAGTTCATTTTTATATCGGTTATCCTACCTCCATCCAAAAAAAATCAAACGGCTGAGTATGTTTTTTATAGTAAAAAGACAGCAGGTTAAGGCATTAGAAGGAATTGAATGGGCTGAAGTTGATTATAATGGACGAATTATTGCGACAAAAAATGGAACTTTAATGGCCTCCAAAATTTTTAGTGACGGCTCTGTTCAATTAGGAAATTTAGAATTACTGCATGATTTAAACCTGCAAAAACCTAAAGAAATTCAAGTGCCAGACGAAATGAAACAGTGGTAATTATAATGGGTTAAATTTTGCAAGGCGATTGTTACTTTTTTCAAGGTTATGCTTATCTTTATAAAGTGTCATTTGCCCAAAATCTTGATGTTTTCCTTATTCATATGTTGTTGCACTTACACGTTAGGTGTAACTGATAAATACTCTGGTAACGCAAATATGTTTACATATAAAGCTATAAAGCAACAAAAATTAACTTTCATTTCTTTTGAACAAAAATTAAAAAAAGAACATCAATATTTATTGAAGTACTTTGAATTAAATTCTACGAGAATTGAGCAAACAATAAATGAACTTAAAGATTCCTTAATAAAGGAAATTGATGAGAATCCTGAAGAAGAAACTGAAGTAAATTACTTTTACGAAACCCAGTTGAGTTCGATCATGTCGTACTATTATCATTCTTCGATTACATTAGTTCATTCATTTTTTGAAAATCAATTATTTCAACTTTGTAAGTTGATTCAAATAGAAACTAGAAGCAAACTAGACATTTCGTTGCTTAGTAGTCGTGATTACATAAAGTCTGGTTTCAATTATTTGACATTGACCACTAACCTCAGTGAAGACATACTAAATACGCACAAGCCTCGTCTTGGAAAATTTCAAAGAATTAGGAATAAAATTGTTCACGAAAATTCAACATACAAAAATGAGAACGATAGACAGAAATTGTTCAATGATTTTGGTGAGCAAATTGAGTTTAATGGAATTGAAAACAAGTTTTTTATTAACTCAGATTCACTTCCAAAAGAATACTTGGAGAAAAGTATGAAGTTTTAC
>CAKZPK010000256.1 GCA_937139035.1 uncultured Crocinitomix sp.
GTTCTACTGATGGAGGATTGACTTTTTCTGGATCTGTTGAGATTGTAGATAATGCAAATAATACAAATGTTCATTTAGATGTGAGTCCTTTGTGTGATGATTGCGTTTATTTTGCTTCGAGCAATGGGATTTGGATTTCTTATGATAGTGGAGTGAATTTTGAGTTTAGAGGAAACCCAGGAATGAGTAGTGAAGGATTTGCTGTGAGTGATGTGGATACCACTAAAATGACTTATGGTGGAATAGATGCCTATGCGTCTGAAAATGGAGGTATTTCTTTTGAGCAAGTAACTTGGTGGGGGCTTTGGGCAGCACCTTTTGACGGTGATCAATATGTACATGCAGATATGCGAAATGCAGAATGTATAGAAGGTGTTTTTTACATGGCAACAGATGGTTTTTTAAGTAAAAGTGAAGATAACGGAACAACTTGGTTAAAACTTAATCATGAAACAGGTATTCGTGAAAATTATACTTTAGGGGTTAGCCAGTCTAATCATTACCGAACAATTGTAGGTTCGCAAGATAATGGAACAAGTATTAAATTACAATCTGGTTGGATTGAGTATGCAGGAGCAGATGGAATGGAGGGGATTGTTCATCCGTTAAATGACGATTGGATGATTGGGAGTTATCAAAACGGAACGCGTAGACGTACGTTTGATGGTGGTCAAACACAAGGTGGAGCTTCGCCTCCGGGACACTCATCTTCATGGGTTGCACCAATGGCATATGATCCAAACAATCACATGACTGTGTTTCATTTTGGAGAAGATGTGCATAGAAGTTTAGATTTTGGATCTACCTGGGAAGTAATGGGGACGCCTAGTTTTACGGGAACCATTAGTGAAGCTGCAATTGCAGAAAATAACTCAAACATTTTAGTTGTCTCAAGAGGTCAATATCTTTTCCGCTCAATTAATGCAGGAGCATCATGGACAAATATTCAAGGAACACTTCCATCATATAGTATTACAGACATTGCTTTTGACCCTAGAGATGATAATACCATTGTGGTAACTTATAATCGTTATCAGGATGATGGTTCAAAAGTTTACATTACGCATGACAGTGGTGTAACTTGGACAAATATTACGTCTAATTTAAATGATATGCCTATTCGAGGGGCGGTGATTGACCACTCGGCAGAATCTCATATTTATTTAGCCGCAGAAATTGGTGTGTTTGTTAAGGAGATGGAAGAGACCGAGTGGGAATTATATAATGATGATTTACCAAATTGTATGGTTCATGAATTAGAGGTTGTAAATGGTTCTAATACTGTTCGTGCAGCAACTTGGGGTAGAGGTGTTTGGGAATATACTTTAAAAGGCCGTGCTCCTTATCCAGCAATCGTTAAAACATGGATCACTGATCCTCCAACTTTTACAACTCCGGCAGAAGAATCTCCGCAGTATGTAACTTCTCAAATCTCTTACGACTATGAAATTGAAACAGCAGATGTGCGTTGGTCAATTGATGCACCTACATTTGAAAATTCAATTCCTATGGAAAACGTGGCAGACAGTACTTGGGTTTCAGTTGATCCTCTCCCGGACTTCCCTGCGGGAACCAATGTTTATTTCAAGGTTCGTGTAAATGGTACCTTTAGTGATGTTTCTGAAACGTATAAATTTATGTATACGGTTCGTCCTTTTGAATATTGCGAATCGTATGGAAACATGAGTTGGGAAACTAGTGTAACCTTAGTTGATTTTAGTGATTTGAATAATCCATCAGGTAAACCTTCGCCTTATACAAGCTATATCGATTTGGATACAGCAAATTTATACACTGGTTTGTCTTATGATTTAGGAATGAATTTGAATACAGATGGGGCTTATACGATTCATGCAAATGCTTGGATTGATTGGAATAGAGATGGCGATTTTACAGATCCGGGAGAGGATTATGATTTAGGAACGGCTAACGATACCGAAGATGGTCCTACTGATTTATCTCCTTTATCTATCACAGTTCCTGCGGATGCGCATTTAGGAAAAACAACCATGCGCGTAAGTGCAAAGTATAATGCAGATGCAGATCCTTGCGAAACAGGATATGACGGTGAGGTGGAAGATTATACACTTTTCATTAAGCCTTATATTGATCTCGACTATGAAGTGGTTGAATCTGAAATTTGCGTTGGAGATAAGATTCATTTTAATTATACAGGAACTTATTTGGATGCCATTTCATGGTCTTTTACAAATGGAATTGATACCTATACATCAATGGAAATGAGTGATTCCTTGGTTTTAGAATCTCCCGGAGATTATACGCTCACAATGACAGGTGATGAGGGTGAACTGTCAAGTTCTGCAACTTGGCCTGGTGTTGTCGCTGTGTATCCTGTTTATCATGATTCTATAGAAATGGCTATTTGTAATGGAGAAGAATATGTGCTTGGTACGCAAGTAATCACTGAAACGGGAGAATATACAGAACCGTTTTATACGATTCATGGATGTGATTCAATTGTGACGCTAACTATGGATGTAATGGACGTTAATGTTGCTGTTACGGCAGATGATTATGAGTTGACCGCAGATGAAACTGGAGTTGCTTATCAATGGTTAGACTGTAATGATGATTGGGCAGAGATTGATGCAGCAATCGAACAAACATTTATTCCTATGGAAAACGGAAGTTATGCTGTTGTAATTGATGACGGTGATTGCGTTGATACATCTGATTGTTATGATATTGTTGCTTTGAGTTTGACAGAATACAATCCTTCAAACATTAAAGTATATCCGAACCCAACAAGCGGTAGCTTTACGATTAATTGGCAGTCAATTGTAGAAGAAGTTCAGCTAGCAGTGTATGACGTTTCAGGCAGAGTAGTGTATAATGAAATGTATTATAATATTAATGAAATTGCAATTAATTTGACTGTTGCAAAAGGTGTATACTACGTTGCACTGAACGGGTTGAATGAAGAACAAACGATAGTCAAGTTATTGATTGATTAATCTTTTTAGAACATTAAAAAAAGGGGATAAAGCTTTCGTTTTATCCCCTTTTGTCTTTTATATATTCATTAGAGCTTTAGCTCCTCTGTTATACAGCGCATTAGGATCTAACTGTTGCAGATAAAGGTTTTTCTTAGTCTAAGAAGAGTGGGGTATGAAAATCGAGTGATTTGGGTTAATCAAATTTAAAATGTTCATGTTTTTTTGACTAATAAAACAGTATTTCTGTCTTAATCAGATTGAATTAATAATAAACAGTTTTAAAAAGCGAGCTAAGCTTTGGCCATATTATTGCAATTACAATAAATAATGATTAGAATTGTGTATGAAGAATTTCGTAAAATTAGTATTTCTATTTTCACTGGTATTAGTGCTTGTTCAAAGTTGTACGGGTAGTAAAGAAGTATTGCTTAATGAAACACCAGAGGTAAGTGTTGTTGCTCCCTCTTGGCAAGAGATTGTGCCCGGACAGGAAGATGGAAAAAGGATGATGGTGGTTTTTTTACCGGTTGCAAATGAAGTAGAAAATTATGCAATTGATAGTATTTACTTTAAAGGATATCATCAAAATATGAAGTATAAATCGAAGTCTTCTTCAGGTGCCGGATATCAGGCTGTTATTATTTTAGATTCGGAAAAAGAAGCAGTTGAACCTCCTTATGCAATTCTCGAAGATCAAGCATTAATTTCTTATTTTGATGAGAATAAAATTCGCCGTTATTTTAAGGTGAGTGATATTAAGCAGGCCGAGTCTATCTATATGCCTTAATAAAAAACGACCGGCAAATTTCCGTTTACCGATCGCCTTTGTTTAAATTTTGATGTTTATCTCATTGAATATTAAGCATTGGAATGAAGCCCAATTCTATTCCCTTCGGTATCTATTAATTGAGAGATAAACCCGAATTCACCGATTGAGGTTTTAGGAAAAAGTAATTTTCCTCCAGCCGCTTCAACTTTACCTGCTTCAATAGCAACATCTTCGCATTGAAAATAGATTATTGTTCCGTCTCTATTTGGCGTATTTTCTTTTCCATGAATTAAGGCGCCCATTGCTCCTGGAGCTTCAGGAGTACCGTCAAACATATACATTTTAGTGTCGTCTGGCATTTCTATATATTCAAAATTAATGTTGAAAACAGCAGTGTAAAAAACTTTTGCTCTTTCAAGATCTATTGCGGCGATCTCAAACCAAGTTATTGGATTATTCATATGATTTGTTTTATTAGTCTCTACTAAATTTAAAGATAATTTTTAGTTTATATTTGATTTTGAATTTCGGAGGTTACTTTTTTGTTGATTGGACATATACCTCTGATAACCAAATCAATCATTATTTTGAAACTGTTTAAACCATATTTGATTCTCGGATGTTGCGTTGTTAGCTCCGCAAACTTATTTGCGCAACAAGATCACATGTATGTCGCCGAAGG
>CAKZPK010000257.1 GCA_937139035.1 uncultured Crocinitomix sp.
TCTAAAATACCCGACCCTTCGGCAGTTTCTCGTTGTAATTTGCGGTCTGTCACTACCTCAAGCACGTTTCCTAAATGGTTAGAGAGTTCATATCTTCGATCACCGATAGTTTGCACATAATCAAATTCATGTGCTAAGCTAAGGTCTGTTCTAGCAATTAAAAGTTCTGGATTTTCTGTGCCCACGCGGCTTGAACCATAAATGGAACGTTCGGTTAGTTTTAGTCCTAAAACTTCCGGTTCCCCTGGTGGGGTTATTAATTGGTCTAGTGTATAAATACTCATCACATTGCCTTGGGCATCTCTAAGATAGTAAGTTTTTTTCAATAAGTCGCCCAGATTATTGGTTTCAATTTTAATGATTTTACTAGCTGTTTTTATGTAGTTTTTTTGGCCACCCGGGCGGGCTTTTCGCTGTAGTTTTGTGGTCACTTCGAGTTACCTCAGTGCCCAAAAAAAAGCTGCCGCTTCAATCCCTGGTGGAAAGTTTTTTCATCAATTAATCAATGAGCTGTAGTTCAAGGTGTGTACATTCCAAAAAAGCCTCAATTATTTTGGTTTTATTAGCCTTTCCCTGCACTAGTAATTTGTTAAATCAAAAAATAGAGTAGAGGGTTACTCTGGGATTTTGTTTACTCACCATTGAAGTGAGCGCAGCGAGTGTTTTATTGTTTTGACTTTTCAAAGTTAAAATTATAAATCATTCAATAAATTTATTCATCAGTGGGGTTTTGCGAATGCCTTATTTCTAAACTTTGCATATCATTTGCTGTCAAATCTACCATCATTGTTCTTTCCAATTCGGGTTCTATTTCCCAAACCTCATTCCGTTCCTCACCATTTTTAACCAATATGGTCTCTATAAAATACCGTTTTGGTTCAAATTTATAAATACCAATAATAGAGTCTTTGACACTATAAGTCATCACCTCTCTTCCCATGCACAAATTCAACATTACAAACTTTTTACCAAGATTATCCACTAAAATAATTGAACCATCTTCAGAATTAAACCCAAAGAAATCAAAATTATATTTTCTCACCTCTTGAAAACCTATTGATGAAAAAGAGGCATTTTTTCCGTCCGTTTCAAACTTATTTCCATTACAGGAAAGAATGCCATTAGATTCATTAAACTCATTGTTTAGTCCGGTGGAATCTGATATTAACAAGCTCTCATCAGTTTCTAAATTTTCGTTAATAAATGAAGAAGTATCAGTCGTTTCCGATTCTACGGCCTCTATATTACTGTTTTTACAACTCAGAGAAATCAATAAGAAAAGTATATAATACAAGTTTTTTTTCATGTCTTAATTAAGTGATGCAGGTGTAATACTAGTTTCGATTCTTTTTACTTCTCTTTGGGGTATATGTTCAATAGGTGTCTTATCACGACCTTCCCATTCTAATCTTTTGGCTTCTCTTTCCGCTTGCATTTTTTTCCTTTTATTGTTGAACTTTTTAGGTGTAGCTTCCTTTTGAGGTAAAATGACAGGTAATTCAAATACATTAGAAAGCCCTCCTAAATCAAGAAGTTTTTTCAATTTTTCAAGGTCGGAGCTAGTCACCGAAGTCCAATCAATTTGAAATCCAGAACTTTCTTCGTCAGCTTCAGCATCACCTCCGTCAGGGTTTTCAGTTATTGGTCGATAAAAGTATGCACCTTTGCCTTCATAATAGTCCAAGGAATACGATTCTTCTACTACGCTCTCTACACTACCATATCTTGTGGCATGCACAACTGTTACTTGTTTTCTGGCATTTGCATCATAACTTTTAACAACAGCAGTATGTCCATTCCAAAGTACAATGTCACCAGGCTTTGGGGTAGAGGATTTTTCAAATTTAGTATCATCCGCAAAAAATTCGATAAGCTTACTTGTGTTCATGCTTTTAACACCAACAGTAATACCATCTGCTGCTAGCACTCTACATACCAATTCGGAACAATCCATATATTCCAATGCCGCATCAGTTTCCTCTGTTCTTAAATCAAGGTCTGTTTGTTGTTCATATTCCGTCCCCATATAGCTTTCCGCTTTTGCTATTCTATCTCCTGGTCCTTCTCCGTTCTCATCTGCAAATTGTAAAGGACTATTTATTGCATAGCAATACGGACTAACAAAAGGATAAATTCCTTCTTTAGGATCTATACTTAAAAATCTCCCCACTCTCGGATTATAGAATCTAGCCCCAAAATCATAACTATTCGCATTCCCCGAAACTTCATCATCCTTCTCCATACCATTGAACCCATAACGATATTCACTGCTACTTTCATTCCTATTCGGCAACATCATCCCAAACGGAAAATAATCAGATTGGCTAACCACATCCGCAGTATAATAATCTAAAACACCCGATCCTTCGGCAGTTTCTCGTTGTAATTTGCGGTCAGAGACCACCTCAAGTACGTTTCCTAAATGATTAGAGAGTTCAAATCTTTTATCCCCAATAGTCTGTACATACCCCGTTTCAATATTCACGTGAGAGGTATCGCTACTAGCAATAGTTTGGCTAATATTTTCTGTACCCACACGAGAAGACCCGTAGATACTACGTTCAGTTAGTTGAAGATCAAAAACAGCAGGATCTTCAGGGAGTGATATTCCATGTCTTAAGGTGTAAATACTCATCACATTGCCTTGGGCATCTCTAAGGTAGTAAGTTTTTTTCAATAAATCACCTAGATTATTGGTTTCAATTTTAATGATTCTGTTGCCCATTGCATCATAAACAAATTCAAGATTTGATTTATCGCTACCGGTTTCACGGATGATTTTATGGACTTTTCCGGTTACTTTCCATTGTATTTCAGCAATATCCTCTTGGAGGTCTGCTTTGAGCTGTCCAATTTCATCATAAGTGTAGTTGTCATCATCTTGAGATTTTAAATCGACAACAAAATCGTATGGTTCGGTAGAATTATCTTTAACATGTCTTAATTGGTTCGTACCAAGTGTATAATGATATTTGAAATCATCCATCAATTTTTTAGCTGTTCCATCCCAAGCATGACGTGTTAGTGTATCCAAGTTCCCATTTGCATCAAAACTGTAAGTTGATGCATAGCGACTTTGCGCTGTTCCATCATAAAGTTTTTCTTGATCCATTGATTTAATTCTGTTGAGCTGATCATAGCCATACCAAGTATGACTGGTACCAATATAATCTTCATTAGTATTGGTACTGGCGGTATACATTTCTTTAATGTTTCCGTTATACAGGTTTAAATCATGATCATGTGCAAGTGCTCCATCACTTAAGGCTAAAAAGTCATTACCATGGCGTGCAGTATAATCATTTTCAAAATAATGCAAGCTATAGCCATATACATCAATACCGTTCATTTTATTGATTCCAGTATGGCTGTCTTTACCTTGATCATAAGCGGCGGTTAAGTCTTCAGAATTCACCCCTTTTAACCACCCTTGAATGGTGTAAGCATAATCAGAAGCTTGTACTTTTTGATCTCCAATTTCAGTTCTAGCTAAAGGCCCGTGATTATAATAAAAGTACTTGGCATCTTGCTCCCAAATGACATTGTCATGTGAAGTGCGAACATTGGTGATGCGGTTGTCAGCATCATATTCGTATTCATGAATGAACTGATCCACTTGATCCTGTTGATAGGTGACGTGTTTTACATTACCGCTTACCAAATCATATTCATACTCCACCTTTTTAAGGTCTTGGTCCAAATCTTCTAAATCTTCATTGTTGATGTTTTGAATCAATTCTTTTACATTTCCGTGTACGTCGTAATCATAAAAAGTAGCGTTATCAAACTCATCAGGAGCCGTAACAGATGTACCATTATAGATGGTTTCAAAATAATAAACACCAGTTATTCTATTCCGGGTATTATCAGCCGAATAATCTTGAAAAGCATCAGCAGAAATACCAAAAAGCTCATCATATTGGGTGCGTGTAACCTCTTCAAGTCTTTTTAAGTCAGCTCCTAAATTAAAAGGGAAGCTAAGGTTAGATACATCAACTAAAGTGCCTGTCGCATTAATAAATCGTCCGTTTTGATCAAAACTATAGTCAGTTTCTAAACTCATTTCTCCAACCTCAATAATTCTACCTAGTTCATCATATCTAGTATAAGAAAACTGCTCATTGGTTTTAGAAGCTTGTAAGGCATTTTGAGAAACAACAAGTCTTCCCAGTAAATCATACCCAAAATAAGACTCTCCACCGTCTGGTGTTTTTTGCCATACAAGTTGGTTAAGAGAGTTGTAATGATACTGGGTTCTATAACTGTGATCAGGCGTGGTTAAATCAAGTGCTGCTTGCTCAGGGACCGTTAAGTCCTCATCAGGGTTAACACGTCTGTTATCAATCAAATCATTATCAATAGTACCTGCCTCTAAACGGTCAATACCTGCAGGTGGCACAGTTTGTACTAAATTCCCTGCTTGATCATAATAATAAAGGGTATAGTGAAATTCTTTATCGTCATAAGTAACCTGGAAAGTTTCTACTAAAGAGGAGATAGCCTCTTCTAGATAACGTTCTTTAAAGTTATCTGCCAAGTTTTCAAGGTAAATATCCATTTGATTATTGGCGTTAATGGTATCCACATTGGCGGTATACATTTCACAAGGATATTCATATTCATAAGTTGGGTAAAACGGTAGTGGAGTGGGAGGACAAATAGGATTTTCAACCAAGTCAATATTATTGACATAATTATTCCAATTGAGATAAATAGTATCTTCTCCTGGAGGGGTAGTCGCAATAGCAGCAGCTACATATGCATCATAACGCTCAACAACATCAAAAATGCCATAACCAGGATCACCAAAAAGGTCTTTATCCACATAAAAATGGTTCAACCCAGTAATACCAAAAGCAGAGATGGAGATATAATCAGGATCTTCATTAGATGTAATTCCCATTTGTGTTAAATATTGTATATAAGCTTCAACCGCCCATGGCAAGCGTGTGCCACAAAAATCTTCTGTAGAAAAGGTTGGTAAAACTTCATCCAAGTTATCAGGAGCTAGGGCTGCATTGAGTACATCAATCACACCATGATAAGCGGCAAACTGTTCTGTACAGCTTTTTGGAGCTAATAGTTCAGGTGTTTCGCAACCGCAAGAAAGTTGTTTGAAACATCTACTACCTGCAGTTCCTATAATAGTGATTGGAATAATTTTATTTACCCCACCAATATTAATTATTCCAAAACCGTAAGCTGTAAAGTCCTCAGCACCTTCAGCTTCTTCAACTGTTAATCCATAAATTGAAGACAAGGTACTAAGGTCAAATCCACTAGAAAAGATTTCTAAACCACAACCATCCTCAATACCATCTACTATTTCACCTTGAAAGGTAATTTCAACAATTGTTGACTTATTAAGTTTATTTACAGCAATATTATCTCCTAAATAGGCATCCTCCATGATTTCACTCAAAACATCAACATAAACTGGTTCAACACCTTCATCTGCAGCATCAAAATTAGGCATGCCAATAAGTGTGTTAAAAATGTCCTCCATTTGAACCGAAGTGGTTAACTCTGTTTCACACATGCAGTTTAGGTCGATCAAACTAGGAGGTGTGGTTATTGGGTCTAAGACTACAATACTTATTGTGGCCGCAAATTTTTCGACATCTCCTAGATCTGAAATATAGTATAGCGTATCAACATTCTCCTCTACATTATAAATAGCTCCAGTAATTACATCAATATCAGGTGGTATTACACCAAAATCAGCAGTAAAGGTTCGGTCTAAATCCACATTATAAATTGTAATAGTGTTAGTAGTAGAAGAAATAGTTGTAACGGGTGCCTCTGGATTATCTCCCATTTGAGCAAAGAGTTCACTACCGACATACCATCCACCTAATAAAGATGCGGCATCTGTACTTGCCGTTGCAGTTAAGTCCACCCCATCAAAAAGCTGAGTAAATAAGGCTTTAATGTCATTGGCAAAGTTTTCATCTTTTTGGCAAAGCGGTTCATCTAAATCACCTACGTCATAACAATTATCCAATTCAATTAAGGTACTTCCGTCTATTACCACCTCTTTGTAAACAAGCTCACCTAAAACCATCACCTGTAATTCGGCTAGTATTTTAAAATTATAACTTGTTCCGGGGGCATGATAGATCATTCGCATAGTTGTAATATCATCCCAGTCCCATGTCCAATCAATATAACCTGCAGTAGGTTCTTCTAAAGTGATTGTTTTCATTGTACCACCGCCGGTAATACTATAAGTTCCTGTTTGAGAGTTGGTGACCTGAATGGTTAAAAGACTTCCTGTAATATCAGTATTGATAATAATGGGGCTAGTTCCAGTTTCTTCACCGCCCATTCCATCAACTCCGTAAAGATCCTCTGTAAGCCAAGGGAAGGCATCCGAATCTACAGTTGCGGCATCTTGTAAAAGATCATTTTCAGCCATTGCTTTTAAAAATCCTTCTAAATCTCTAAGTAAAGGACATTGCCCTGTTTGAGTATAAATATTAGCCTCAACTTCAGCTTCTAAATCTTCCGCCATGTCCTCAATAGGTACCCCTACATCATATAAGCCATAGATGGGTTCAAAGCGTTTTACTTTTGTAGCAAATAAAGAAACATGGTCATTTGTAAACCAAGGGAAATCTCCGTCAGCAGCGGCTGCAATAGCGTCCTCATATAAACCTAAAATATTGATTGTTCCTGCATCAAAATAAGGGGTGTAATAACTAAAGCCAATTAAGTCTGGAAGCTCAGGTGTTTCCTGCCCAATATATCCATTGTAAAATCCATTTCTAATGGCATAAACGTCTGCAAAAATTTGATCGATTTTACGTTTTTCAGTTAAATAAAGTTGTTTATAGGTATTCCAAATTTGATCGCGTTGGATGTCCGAAATTGACTCATTATCTAATAATTCTGAAGGATCCGTATCAGGTAAAACACAATCCTCTGTCATGTCGGTTCCGCAAAGCACAATTTTTACGGCATAATCCCAAAGAGTAAAATCGGTAGGTGTCCCATCATCTTTATAATCAGCAAAAATTTCATCCATTAAATTTTCTTTGAATAGGTTGACATTTTCTCCTGGATCCGTATCATTAATTTTAGCATAATTAATATTGAAGTAGGGATCATAATACTTGAGTTTGCAGGTTCCTAAATCTGCATCTTCTAGTAAATCACCGGAAAAATATCCTCCGCCAGATAGTGCGTCCTCAAAAACGGTGATGTTCTGTAGTAATATATTAAATTCTTCACTTGAAATAAGTACACCTGTTTCTTCAGGACTTAAGTCAACAGACGGTCCTCCTAACTCTTCACAAAAATCTTGATAATAAGCCAGGTAAGGATATTCAGGATGATAGGTGATTAAAGCATTGGCCCAGTCAGGCTCCCAATTGGCAATAAAGTCTTCACTATGCTCTAAATGTTTGGGTAAGATATAATAATCTCCAGCAGGATAATCTGCATCATGTTCAGCAACAAGATATGCAATACCGTCGTCAGTTATTTCAGGGGTATATACAGTTCCATCATAAGTTGTTAAAACTAGAGATAAATCGCCGTCCTCATCATAATAATCATGTTCTTTACCTGGTTCAGCGGTAGGGTTGAAAGGGTTTTGCCAATTTAGAGCAGGATCTTCAGTTGGATCAAATTCACCTTGAGCGAGTACATTTTCTAAATTAAAAATACTTGTTTTGTCTTCAGGATCTAAACCAGCGTATTGCCCATAGGGCATTAAATCACTAAGCATGGTTTGTGATCTGATAAAACATCCAGAAAGATCTAAATCAGTAACCGATAATGAGTCAGGGTACTCCTCTCCTTCGCAATCAGCATTATCAAATAAAAAATTTGGAATACATTCGGGTTCAAGGTTGGCCATGTAATGTGCCAAGTGTTTTTGTAGCGAATCTTCATTGACTTTAATGAGTTTAGAAAGGGAATAGCCACCTGTTTCTAATAAAGCGCTTAATTGATCACCATTGAAGGTAACAGAAGTACCAGTTGACCCTACATAATTTGTTCCAGGAATATTTCCAACCACTGCGCTAACTCCCGCTTGTATTTCATCAGTTGCAGGATCATCATCATGGTCAAAAAAGCCAAATTGATTGTTACCACAATCATCTTTAAGGTCAATATTTAAATCATAGGCAAAAGGGTAGGCGGTGCCATCAGCCATACAATCATCACTAAAAGTTCCAGTTGTGACACTGTATTCAAATTGATGGATTTGTTCATCATCAACACTAGCATGCTGTGTGTTTACTTGTAAAGCGTCTACACTTACCCCATGTGCACCAGTAATATATCTATGATTATTATCTAGCACAGTATCTGCATCAGCAGGGTTTAGTTTGTTTAATAAATCGACAGTGGCACTTAAATGCGTCCCATCATTATGCTCATCTAAAGAAATTAAGTTTGTTTTGGTGGTCTCTTCAGTTTCTCCGTCATTTCCGCCAGCTAGTGCTGTTGCAACAACACGGCCTTGAGGATCGATATAGCTAATGCTAACCTGTCCATTGGCATCTACCACTAGGTTTTTTTTATAATGTTTAGCGTTTCCAACGTGGTAACCAAAAAGGCGGTTTAGTTCTTCTTGTAAAGGTTGTAAATAATAATACTCTGTGGCATGTTCTCCGTCAATGGTATAGGTCTCACCTACACCGCTTTGGCGTCGAATGCGTCCTGTATTGTCTGGGGTATACTCCACTTGTACAAATGGAAATCCACCAGAACTAGGTACATAATCTTGCCAGTTTCCTTGGGGTGTTTCTCCCCCATCTGCTACACGGTAATAGTTTGCTGCTCCGCTAGTTGAATCCATAGCCCCAGCCCCAGAAATACATTCTCCAGTATCCCAATCAAAATCTAAATGGGTATAAGGATTTGTACCTGCTCCGATTGTCGATAAATTTAAAAGCCCAAAATATTTAAGTGCAGGATTATCTACAGGAGTAGGTAAAATTTGAATGGCACTACGACCTTGATTATCATACACGTTTTCTCCTACAATGGCCTGATTATTACTGTTGATGCGCGTTACAGTTTGGCGGTTTCTTAAAGAACCATCAAAATAAGAGACAATTTCTTTTTTCTTTCCTTCTTCGGCATAAACGGCTTGGTATTGCCAGTTTTTTTCACTTTCATGTTCATTGGTAATAATGACATAATGTGGCCAATTGTCAATAGTAGTAAATTCATTACTTAAAGAAAAATCAGTAGTTGTCCAAGGTCCATAAATACGTTTATCAACGTCTTGCAAATCATTATCAGTCCAAGATCCAACGGCACGCACGCGGTAAATTAAATAACCACTGGCATAAATAATTGGAATTTTATAAGCTTGAGCGGGAGTAATTACGCGTGTATTATTAAGCTCAAAAGCACGTTCAGTAAAAAAGACTTCATCTTCGGCTAATTTTGTAGCAAGATCTATAGGGCCATAATTATCAATCCATGTCCATTCTAATTCATATTCTTGTGCACCTTCAATATAGCTCCAATAAATTTCAATTTCGTGGGGATTACCATAAGTACCTGTTGCTACTTTATTGAGTCCATAATCATAAGTTGCAGCTCCATCAATAGAGCTATAACTAATAAAGTTAAACCCAAGGTTAGGTGCTTCATCTAAAGATAATTCATAAAAGCGGTCAATTGTTAACTCGGCTTCAAGATATACATAATCAGGTAAGGTCAGTACGCCATCTAAGGTTAAACTTTCAACACTAACACGGTATCTATGCTCACCGCTTAGTTTCATATAACTGAGGTTGGTTTGTAAACCACCTTCGGGTGAATAGTTGATTTCAAGGGTTTGATTAAACTCTTCTCCCGGAAGCCCTGTTGGACTTAAAACTTGCACCTTAATATCTGCAGTAATGGTGGCGTCATCTGCAAAATAACCATAGTCGCTTCGCTCTTGAATACCAAACTTTACAATAAGCTGGGTACTTTTATCAAAAAAGCTTTCTAAACCGAGTTCAGCATAACGTCCGTCAATAATTTCAAATGACAAATCGGTGTTAATGTCCTCGGCGCTTTTACGAACGCTATAGGTTTCTTCGGTGGCGAGCAAGTTCGCACTGGTGAAGAGTAAGAGGGCGGTGAACAAAAATGATTTTAGGCTCCTTGACATAATACAAGTTTTATTTAATTCTTTAATAAACTAAAATAGGGTATTAAAGAGTTTCAATATTCAGTGATAGCCGCAGGTTATCATGCGGATTTTACTGTAGAATAAAACTTGTTTTAAAAGGGAACTAATAACAATTGCAGCAGCAAAGCTACTACAAAACTTGTGTTTGGTGAATGTGTATGAAAACCATTTGGGGTTCCCAGGCTGAATCATTCATTTGAGAGAAAAAAGTCAATCCGACTACAATGAGTAGATTGACTTTTAATTTTTTATTCTATAGTGGACTTGACGAATACCTTTGAACAGTTTTAATGTAACTCAATTTTATACCCCATAGTTTTATTTGATGCTGTATTCAAACCTCTTGCAAAACCATAAACGAAATTATTAGAGGGATTATACAATATCGTTCCATCATTAATTGTAATATACCTCTTAAAAAGTCCATAATCTAAAACTGATCGTTGTGAAATAATTTCTCCAGTATTTAAGTCGACCTTTGCTAGAACAAGATGGTCCATTTTATTAGCAGAAATCGCTTCCTTTTTGGCATTTTTTTTATAGATGCCCTCGGTCGAATAATTGACTCCATTGGAATTAAAAAGAATGTTCAATACATTATCTTGTATGAAATGATAGTGACTAATAAATTGATTCCCAAGGTTCATGCTACGTTGGTGTTTAGGTACGACACTTGACCATTTTAGTTCACAATCTTTATTGAATCTTCCGATAAATATGCTGTCACAATTAGCGTATGAAGAACTTCCACCATCTGTTTTAGTAGTGGTCCACGATCGTTTTTGCTCTGATATAAAAATAAAACCTCCGTCTTCAAGGTTCTCTTTTTTAGAATTCGTCATGAATTGTAACCTAGTTACGAAATTTGATTGAGTAAAAACTTGGCCATTAGGTACAGAATCTTTCTTAACAAATAAATTCGTTCTAGAAATTTCACTAGTTCGATTATTAAATTCAAAATGTGCAATTCCACTTCCTTCATCATTCTTATAGTAGCTCAAGCCATGAACTGTATTATTCAATTCGAAAAATTGTATCGCAGGAAGTACCTTGTCAGAAGAATTTATTTTTATAGGATTTGCTTTTTCGTTCTCAGCATCAAGGGCGTATATTTTTCTAGTTTTCCCATCAATTGCATCAATAAATAGTTGTCCTTTAGACGATATGAAAGTTTTTAAAAATCGAATTTTTTTACCTTCTGGAGAGATGCTGTTTGTATAAGAGTTAATATGCTTTAAATTTTTATCAAAAAGTTCAACGGTTATTAGAAATGGATCGTCTATTGATCGTTCTTGAATATATACAAGTGCTAGACATTCTTTTCCTTCTTTTTCATATTTTATTAATGAATATCGACCATATCCTATGAGCTTTTGTTGATTAACGTATTCCAATAGATTTTCATTTTTAACTGTTGCATACTTCAAATTATCAGTGTTAAATTCACCAAAAGATAAAAAAATTCGTTTAGATTTCTTTTTCATACCTGTATTAAAGTTGTATAACACAATAATTCTATTGTTATGTTTTATACAATCTTCAACATAAGGTCGTCCAGCAATTTTACTTAATTCTAAGTTCCTCCTTGATTCGTATAATTTACTTTCCGAGAATTGATATTCGCTAATTTTACTCAAATCAGCATCTAGCATAATAATTTTTTCACCATCCCACACGATCAACGAATCATCTATAAAATCGATAATATCATAAACAGAAGAACTTTCTAAGTTTTTCGCAATGACCTTAGAGTTTATATCTGATTGGGAATAACAGGTTGATCCGAATAATCCAAGAAAAAAAAGAGACAATAAAATTTTTTTAATAATATTCATGATTTTTTAAATTGATAATTTGAATGTTAAACTGAGGACCGAATAGAGAGGATTGGGGTTTGATGAATATTTTATACAAATACTATAGCTTCTAATAACAAACGTATTAGCATCACAGGCTCTATGAAGTTAGATCATTGATATTGTTCTGGGGTTATTATTGATTTACAATATACAAAAAATAGAGTAGAGGATTACTCTGGAATTTTTCTTACTCACCATTGAAGTGAGCGCAGCGAGTGTTTTATCGTTTTGACTTTTCAAAGTCGAAATTATGAATCATTAAATAAAATTATTCATCAGTGGTCGAGGAGCAATGCCTTAAAAAAGAGGTCTTGAACAGACCTCTTCAATTATTTTAAATTCAATATTTTTTATTTGATTTTCAGTCAATTGTGAATTGTTTCTTTGAAAACCACATTTTTGATACTTTACCGACCTTACCCATTACCTCAAATATCACCAACTAAATAATAATCTTCACAAGATTTACATAAAATGGAACTCTCGCCAGAATTAAAATTTAAAACAAAAAAATCCTTACTACCTTCTATTTCTGTATAATAGAGTAGTTGATCTTTGGATAACATCTTAATAGGCCTGTAAACAAAAGGAATCTCCCTTTCCCAAATAATTGAATCTCTCAAATTGGAATCATTAAGGGAAATAAGTTTCGTCAATTTTGGTTCTTGCTCTATTTGATTTTCAAAAAAATCAGATTTAAGCCTCTTTTGCGTAAAGACATACTCGTTATTTCCATCCGCAAATCTGGATACAACAAAATCTTCATCAATCAAATTTTCATTTTGGTAAGGCGACATTGTTATAAGGTCAAATTTGATATACGGGTATGCGTCACCAATGCAATAAAAAAAATTCTTATTGACCCAAAAGCCGTCAAAAATACGATCCGTTTTAAGTGTTCTAACTAAGTAACTCAACTCTGATTCAACAAAAATCTTTTTTTGTATTCCAAGAAACCTAATAATTACAAAGTCACGATAGTCCGCATCTATACTTAAAGAAATGTTTCCTCTATAATTTAAGACAGACCAGATATCATTTTTTATTACACCAGAATATATATCTATTTGAAATTGTGAAGTAGCCTTGCTCTTTGCAAATAAAAACACTTTATCTTGATTATCTAGATATAATTTAAATTTTTCGTATTTATCAGTAGAAATAGAATCGACAAGGTTGCCATTATAAGAAATTAGCCCATTTTTTGACACGCTAATTTCTTTCTTTTTATCGAAACCACTGCACAAAAATACACATACCATTGATAGCAACCACAGTTTAAATTTTAACATATACTAAATTTTAAGCATTCATTACAAACCTCTAACCTCTCTTTTTTCTAAATCCTCAATAATTTCTTCTACCTCATTAGCTTGACTTTCTTGCCATCTAACCCTTGAATTATAATTGTCGTTAGTTATTACACCACTAAAGGTACTAAGATGTTCCAACGCACTTTCAACGGATAGATTTTCTTTTTTTCCACTAACCAAATTGTCTTCATACCCCTCTGTTAACATATGATTGTATAGCATATTTGGAGTAGATATGGAGCGTTCTGCTAAAGATATATCATCATAGAAAGTCGTCTTGGCGACATTTTTATCAGAAATAAACCCGCCGTCAAACAATAATTCAGCCGCGAAATCAGTGCAATTATAAACAAGCAATTCAAAGGGATTTCCACCATACTCTTCTCTAACCTTTCGGTAAGCTTTGTCTAAATATTTGGCCTTTCTTAACATTCTACGTTCTTTTCTAACTTCACGAGCAGAATAATAAGTCACTCCATCTTTTACAACACCAACATCCTCATCTAAAACTATTTGCGCATCACTTTGATTTTTAAAGTGTTCTAACGTCAAGTCGTTAACTTCATGATAGTGGATACCATCTACTTGGTTTTCCAAAATTGCGACTCCATTCGCAACAAACATTCTTTTCATTTTGCCATCAATCTCCACCGTAACGCGCTTATAAGTAGTGACTTCGATATATGTATGCCCTGCTGGATCACCATATGTTCTATCAGGGTCTGATGTGGTCGATTTAAAACCTACGATAATATCCCTGCCATCATAATCCAAATACATAACGGGGTTATTACCAATTCCTGTGTATGGTGAAAATTGCGCATACTCAGATTCTAACGGATCCCCACTCAACCATCTCCCTAATCTAGGGCTATAAAGTCTAGCTCCAAAGTCATATGAATTATTATTCCCAGAAACTTCATCATC
>CAKZPK010000258.1 GCA_937139035.1 uncultured Crocinitomix sp.
AATGCAATGGTAAATGTGCCGCTATTTGGATTTGGATAGATGCTAAATTCATTAGCTTCATTTTCATCAATACCATCCGTAGATCCACCGCCGTCTCCAACAGTCACGCAATCTGAAGTATCAATACATCCGCCTTCAGAAACAACTATTACTGCGTATTCACCATCTTCTATAGGCATATAAAAAGGATCAGTTGCACCATCAATAACCTCGAAAGGATCACAAGTTACCCATTGATAGCTTGCCATACCAAAAGCCGTTGTGAATAAGCCAAAGCCACCTTCCTCAAGAATTTCATTCTCAATCATCTCATCAGACATAACAACAGTCGTTTCTACAATACTATCACATCCTCCAACTGATTCAAATATATCCGTATATGTTCCTTCTTCTGTATATTCTGAATCACCAACAATAACGGATTGTCCAGGACAAATTGTAGCTTCATATTCATACGGTTCATCCGTTACAACATTTAAATAAGTTGTTACAACACTATCGCAACCATCAACAGAAACTAACACGTCGCTATATGTTCCAGATTCAGTGTAAACACTTTCTCCTACAATAACTTCTTCTCCATCACAAATGCTTGGAGATTGTGATGAGTAAACAGTAGGGCAGTCTTCATCATCACTATCAATGTAAAAGTAACCAGCACCTGCATCTTCTTGGAAATCTCCACCGCCAGCTGCATAATCTTGTTGATAAGCACCAACCAAAGCTGTATTCCCTGATGCTGCAACTGCAATTCCTAATTGATCTTCAACAGCTCGGTCTGAATTGTCAACTTTATCTATTTGCTCCCAAGTTCCATCAATCAATTTATATATATATGCTGACCCTGCATTTTCCATGTCAAATTCTGTGTCCTCGTCATGATTATCTTGATGCGCACCTGAAACGATTAAGTTACCATCAATTGAAACGCTAACCCCAAAATGATCTCCTGCACTTCTGTCTCCGCCAACTATCATTTGCGTAAAGGTCCAGGTTTCAGCTCCAGTTCTGTTGAAAACGGCAGCACCTCCGGCATTCATTAATTCATCAGATCCCCATTCTTCTGAGTAATCCCAAGTTTGTGCTCCTCTGTCAAGTGTGCTAATTCCTGGGTAAGTTAATTGATCAACTTCAGACCAAGTATCTCCAGAACGTTCGAAAACATATCCTTTAGAAGCAAATGGAGAACCAACTACAACATAATCATCTTGAACGGCAACAGATTCACCAAAACGCCAATTCCAATCTTCTTCTTCGTAATCAAACCCTGGATTTCCCCAACGGTCAGAAGCAGATAATTTTTGAAGTTCTACCCATTCGCCGTCATCATTTTGTTCAAAAATATAAGCGGCACCGGCATGTAAAGAATAATCACCACCAACGGCATTGGTATTATTATAATGTGCTCCAATAATAATTAAGTCTCCGTCTATTGCAACAGAAAAACCAAACTCATCTCCCGCAGCGCGGTCAGAGGCAACTATTTTTTGTGTTTCTACCCATGTTCCATCATCTCCACGTTCAAAAATATATGCAGAACCTGCCTTAGAAAGGTTGTTCTCATCATTTTCATCCTCATCTTCACCGTAGGCGCCTATAACTGCAAAGTCACCTTTAATTGCGCAAGAAGCACCAAAACGATCATAGTCGTCCTGATCTGAATTAAATATTTTTTGAGCAAACACCCAAGTGCCGTCTCCGTCACGTTCGTATATATGCGCAGACCCCATATTAGGGTTAACCGCACCAAAATCGTCACCATAAGCTCCGACAATAGCCCGAGTACCGTCCAAATCAACAGCCCATCCCATACGATCTTCAGATTCGCGATCAAACGCTGTTACTTTTTGAATTTCAGAGAAACCTTGAGCAGAGCTGCTCAAAGAGAGTAACGTTAAACCAATAACGCTGAGTAATTGTTTTTTCATTAGATTTTATTTTAAGAGAATTTTTAAAATAAAAAAGGAGGCTGAAACGTTTTTCATACCTCCTTTTTTCGCAACCAACTTTAACTATATATGAAAATTATAATTCTGTTTTAATGTTTGGTTGAAAGGGGGCGAACCGGAGTTCTAACCCCCTTTACCGCAACCAACTTTTTAATATGAAAATCTTCTACTAATCTTCGGTATGATTACATACAAGTGACCGTTTTCCCCCTAAAAAAAAAGCTGTTTTTTTTATTTTTTTTGAAAAGCATTGATTCTATTGGGGTTGTGGAGCAAACTTTTTTATTTATTATTTTGAATCATTAGGAGTAAAGCACTTATAATCGAACCGAATAACACCTGTTTTTAACGTTCTAAGAACAGAATTCACTTGCTTTTTTTTGAAAACCAATCCAAAAACATGCTTGAAACAAAAAATAATGAAGTGCTTAAAAGGAAATTCGGTATGAAAAAGAAGGAAGAATTGGAATAGAGTGAAGTTCGTTAAAGGCAATATTTCGTGTGTTTAACAAATTGTATATCCCAAATTTAAGCTCGTGTTGTAATTTTTTTCCTTTAAAACTGTATTGCACATTTAAATCTATTCTATTATAAGCCTTTGTTCGGGTGGTGTTTTTTGCTCCAGGAGGATCTTCATCTAAGTTTGTGAAAGCTGCTTGCGAAGTAAATTGCAGAACATTAATTTTTGGTCGGGGAGAATTATAGATCCAATTTAAACCTATTTTGAATGACTTAGATAGTTTTTGATGAAAAGAAAACTTAAACTGATGCCTGCTGTCAAAATCAGCTGCAAAAGGAAGTCCCAGATTAATAGAATCAAATTGGCGCTCTGTTTTGGACAGGGCATAGGTAAATAATAAACCACGTTTGTTATTCGCATAATCAACAAACAATTCAAGCCCTTTACTGTTAGCGGTGCCTTCTTCTAAAAAGGCATAATCAGAATAATCATCAGTAGTTAATAAAAACTCAAACGAAGCCGGGTAAGAATATACATGATTGATTAATCGATAATAAGCACTCAAATTCATTTTAAGTTGTGGCGTTGCACTGTATTGTAGTGATAGTTCTGATTCGTATAGTTCTTGTGGGTTAATGTTTTGACTAGATGGCAACCAAAGATCGTTTGGCATTTGGATGGATTGATTTGCAATTAAATGTAAATATTGCATGCGTCGATTTAGCACCAATGATGTTGTTAAATTCTCGTTGATATTGAATTTAGAAATAAGGCGGGGTTCAAGGTTGATAAATTCTGAACCTTTATGGAAAAAACCACTACCTCTTACACCAAAATTAAAATACCATCTGGCCAACTTGATATGATCCTCTACATAAATGGCGCTTTCATGAATTAAATAAGTTGGAAAGGAGCTAGATTCAAAATAACTATTGAAATTAAAAATTTCATCTCCAAAAGGATCATCAATTATGTCCCAATCAATTTCATGCAAGAAATAAAAACTTGGTGAAAAATCGCGGTAATTATGTTGAAAGCCAAAATAAAGTCTTTGATTTTTTGCAAAAGCCCAATCAAAATCAGCTTTAACTCCATAGTCTACGTTCGTAGATCGATTATCAATTACAAAGAGTTCGTCACTTTGGCTTACAGGATCTTGGTGTCGCGATTCATCTTGCGAAGAGAATCTGTGTTTATAATTACTATAAGTAAATGTTGTGTTTAAAAACAGTGATTTAGAAAAAAGGTGATTCCAACGCAATGACCCAACCATATTTTTCCACTCCAAATCAAATAGGTTGTAGGATTGTTCATATTGGTCCTCAACTGTCATTGCTGATTGATAAACAGCATCAGCTCCAGAAAACAGACTTAAATATACTCGGTCTTTTTTTCCTAAAGTGTAATTGGCTTTTATGTTATAATCATAAAACGAAGTTTCTAAAACATCTGCTCGGTTACGGAAATATAAACGACGAATAACAGGTTCAAAGAAATAAGCTTTTGGCGAATATCGCCCCGCAATTAAAAAAGATCCTTTTCCCTTTTTAATTGGACCTTCTAAAGTCATTCCTGCATTTAGTAAACTAACATTTGCAGAACCTTTCCAATGATATAGATCTCCTTCTCGTGTTTTTACATCTAAAATTGAGGATACAGCACCTCCGTAACGAGAAGGGAAATTCCCTTTTACAATTTTTAAAGATTTTACGGTCTCCTCGTTATAAGTAGAGTAGAGGCCTAATAAATGATATGGTATATAAACAGGAGATCCGTCCATCAACATTAAGTTTTGGCCCGATTCACCTCCCCGAATATTCATTCCACCAAACCCGTCCGATTGACCTTGGACGCCCGGTAGCAATTGCGCCACACGCACATAGTCTGTTTGGCCATTTAAATTGGGGCTAACTTGTGCCAAATGTGCTGAAACCTCTGTGATATTATCATCATCAACCGCAATTGCAGAATGTTCAAGTGTTTCAGTATTGTTACGGCCATCAACAATTACCTCTGGTAAATCATCCGCAGGATTTAATCCAATCATCAAATTATCAGAGATAGATGAAAAGGATTCTTGAGAAGCTTTAAAACCTATTGATCGTGTTATTAATGTTGTTTTATTGGCAGGAATTCGAAAACTAAAAAAGCCATATTCATTGGTTATGGTACCAACATCATACTCTTTAGAATATACACGTGCACCAACAATTCGTTCGCCAGATTGAATGTCTGAAACATATCCGCTAACAACAGTGTATTCTCTTTTTCCTTTAAACAACAAAACTCGGTTTTCACCGAGTGTTTCAAATTCAATTGTCGTTTGCAACAGAATTTTAGTTAATACTTCTTTTATTGTTTCCTGTTTGGCGTGTATCGTTACCGGGGCGGCTTCTTTAAAGAAATTAGCACTATAGGCTATATCGATTCCAGTTTGATTAGATAATTTATCAAGAGCTGTTTTGATCCGAACTTGACTGACGTCAAAATCTATTTTTTTTAAAAGGAAATCCTGTCCAAGCGAAAAAAAGCTAAGGGATGTTAAAAAGAGGAGGAGTAAGAATTTCCTCATTGACAACTTCCTCCGACAAGAATATAATCTCCTTCATTTGTCTTCTCTGGCGTTACACCAAACACTTTGGAAATTGTAGTCAATACGGTGTTTAAATTGTCATCTTTAGCAAAATCAAAGCTTGCATCAAATGGACAAGTTAACAATTCGTCATTTTCAACAGTAAATTCAAGATCAAAGTAAATTTCCAAATCATCTAACACATCTGGCATTTGAGCATTTTCAAAAACCATTACATTAGTAAACCAAGCGTTTTCATTCAAGTTTTCAGTGATTTTTTGTTCCATAACACCACTTGAATGATCTACAATTACTTTTTCATTTGGTAAAAGAATTTGTCTAGCTGTTCCATTATCTACTTTTACTTTACCAGTAGTTACAGAAACTTCTGAATTTGTTTCATCTGCAAAGGCACGAATATTAAATGAAGTTCCTAGCACACTTACATCTTCAAAAGGAGTGTGCACTGTGAATGGGTGCTGGGCGTCTTTAGCAATATCAAAGAAAGCTTCACCAGAAAGTTCAACCTCTCTAGTAGCACCCGTAAATTCAACAGGATATTTTAAAGTACTGTTTGCATTTAAGTTAATAACAGAACCGTCTGCTAATTTTATTTCTTTTGCAGAATCTCCAGTAGTAAGTTCTGCCCATTCAGATTCGCTATCAAAACCATTAAACAACACAAAAGAACCCACACCTATTAATACGGCCAAACCAGCAGCTAGGCCAATATATTTGCGCCACATAGGAATTACCTTTGTTTCTGGTTTTGCATCTGCCTGAATACGTTCGTTTAAAAGCTCAAACTCTGCATCCAAATCAATATCACCAGCCAATGCTGAAATTTGTTCATCATCTACAGCTGAACTGTCCCAGACTGCGGCAATACTTTCAGCAGTTATTTTATTATCTTCTGATTTGTTTAGCCAATCTTGCAATTGCACCAATTCATCAGCCGAAATATCATCCGATAACTGCTTATAAATTAAACTGATATGATCTATTCGATTCATGTTTTATTTATTCTCTTCGTTACTGATACAAACAAGGAATTGTTTTCCCCTAAACTGCATTCGTTTTTTTTAAAAAAGGTTCAATTTCTGCTTTTAATAATTTCAGTGCACGTGTAATTTGGTTTTCAACTGTTTTTGGTGAAATGTCTAGTTTCTCCGCTATTTCTTTAAGTGACAACCCCTCATGCCTACGCAATATAAAAATGACGCGTGCTTTTTCAGGCAAGTTTGCCACTGCTGCGTCAATTACTTCTTTTAATTCATTTACCTCCATTTGTTTGTCTGGAGCAACAGAATCAGTCTCTGTACGTTCTAGTTGTTCATCACCTGTAAAACGAGAATTGTATTTAATATGATTAATACATCTATTAATTACTGCTCGTTTTAAATAGTTTCTTATTGAAATTCCGTCTTTAATATTCTCACGGTTTTTCCAAAACTGGTAAAACACTTCCTGTACAACCTCTTTTGCAGAATCAATATCTTTAGTGATATTAATTCCAACCCCTAACATTAGCTTGTAATGCATGTCATAGATCTTTCGGAAGGCTTCTTCAGAACCTTCGCGTATTTGTTTTATGATTTCATTATCTGCTGACAAACTTTAGTATTTAGACGAATATAATAAATGTAATAAAAGAGAACGTAGTATGCGCGGCATTATTTTTGAATAAATCAGTTTACAATATTGCAATGCTATTGCATGCTGTATTAAAGTCGTTGTTAGTATTGGATACCCTTACTCCATATTATTACAATATAAAAAAGGTATTGTTAAAGTTTCTTTTATTAGTGTATATAAAACTGAAAAGCAGAAGTTTAAACAAGGTGTTTTTTTACAAGGTTTGTATAGGTTATGTTTTTTAATTAGGACAATTCAATGAATTGATGTAACTAATAAGGAAAGATTAAGTCCTAAGTTTTGGACAAGTCAACAACATAAAAACTGTTGAATCAGAAAAAAATAAATGTAAAGTAACTTATTCCTCTTGATTAACACTTAACAATTAAGGAACGCTATTTAAAAGCAGAATGAACAAGAAACAAAACGAATTTTTAAAACTATACGAGCCGATACATGACCGGTTTGAGCGCTTTTGTCGAGCTAGGGTGTATGGTGATATGGATTTTCGTGATTTGATGAATGAAACTTTGTTGAAAGCCTATCAAAAATTTGACGAGCTAAGATCAAAAGAAGCATTCCTCTCTTTTTTGTTTAGCATTAGTGTTCGGATATTAGCCAATAACAAACGGAAAAGAAAGGAAGATTCAGATCAATTTGAGCAACAAGAATCGCTTGTTTTTGATTTAAATGCGAATACTGATACTAGTGCAGACGTGTACTTTTTACATCAGGCACTTGCACAATTGTCAGAAGACCAACGAGAAAGTATCATTTTGTTTGAGATTTCTGGTTTTAGCATAAAAGAAATTGCGAAAATCCAAGAAACTTCAGAATCATCAGTTAAACAGCGTTTACGCCGAGGAAGAATTAGGCTAAAAGAGATTTTAACATTTGTTGCTGCACCTATTAATGCAGACAGCAGCACTAAAAAAGGGGAGGGCCAACTATGAGTTTTAGCGACGAAAACTTAGCGGAATTGTTTAGCCAGGCTAGAAACCAAAAACCTGTAGCTAGTTTAGACGAAACAAAAAAAGCCTTTGTTACCGCAACAGTGGTGGCTGCTGGTGGAGTTTTAGCAACCAAAGGCCTCCTACATTTATTAACAGCAAAAAAATGGATTATTATGTTGAGTACAATAACTATTATCACCACCGGAACTTTAATTGTTGGTTTATCTGCCAATCCTGAAGAGGTGGTAGAAAACACGCCTTCGAACAATAATACTATTGCAGCTATTGACCAGCCGCAAGAAGAAGATGAAGTACCTGTGGATGCAAGCCCGTATTTGGAACCTGCAATTCCTACTGCAATTTCAGAAGTTGATCCTAATAATATGTTAGAACTGATTGATGCTGAACCTGATTTTATAAAAGTGACTGATTTTAATGTTGAAGAAGGAGGGAATGGGAAAACTAGCATTGGATATTTGGATGTGTCTAGTACTTTCTCACCAAATGCTGACGGAATTAATGATTTACTAACATTCAGCTATATAGTGGAAGATATTAAAGCATTCCATTGTGTTATATTAAATAGATGGGGAGAAGTTGTTGCTGAATTGAACAATATAAATGATGGATGGGATGGGATTAATAGAAATGGTACGGTTTGTAACACTGGAACTTATTTTTATAAATACGAAGCTACAACAGAGAGTGGAGAAAAGATTCAAGGTCATGGAAGTGCACAATTAACTGATTCAAATCGTAAAATCAAATCATATTCGCAGCGTTTTGAAATAACAGAAAACACAACAAAGGCCGATTTCGAAAACATGAAAAAGGATGCTGAAAAAGATGGGATTGATTTTACTTACAAGGCCAAATACAACAAAGGAAAATTATCTAAGCTTCGTTTGGAATTAAAAATTGACTCAGAAGAGGAGGGAGAATCGCAATATGTAATGACGAGTTTAACAATTGAAGGTGAGTTTAGTTATACGCTTGCTTGGGAAAACACAGAAGACGGCCAAGCGACACATATTTATTGCGGGCATACAGATGAATTTGAAGAAGGTAATAACGCAGATGTAGAAGAAATTGAAGGCGCACTTGAAGAAACGGTAAAAGAGTTTGAAGAATTAATTTCGAACTTAGAATTAGATGGACTTTTTGCAAGTTTAGATAGTTTGGCGGACCAAATGACTGAGATAACAGAGGTTCACTGGGCAGAATTGGAGGATGAAATTGCGCTTATAGAAGACGAGTTGGAAGAGGCCGTGGATGAATTAAATAAAGAGGAAATTGAAACTTTAATGAATGAAATTTCTCAATCAAGCGCTGAGCTAGTAAAAGCTTTGCAAGAAGAGTTGCAACAAATGCAAATTGAGATGGAAAAAGAGCAAAAGGAACAAAAAGAAGAAAAAGAACTGAAGGAGGAGAAGGATAAAAAGGAGAAGAAGGATGAAAAAGGGGCACGTATTTAAATTACATTAAGCCTCAATTCGCAACCATTCTAAAGCTGTTTCTTTATTTGTGAATATTTTTATTGGGTGCTCATGTATTCTAAGTAATAAATAAAAACGTATGAGCATCCGTTGTCCTAAATTATTGAATACAATAGCTTCTGAAATTGCTTCTACTTGATTTGTTTCCGCCCATTTTCTAGCCTCAGCTGTGGCGGTAACAAATTTGGGGAATTCAACTAAAAACTTTAGCTTTTTACCTTGGCTTACTTCGTGGTAAACCTGTTCTGTTTCTTGAAAATCTGCAACTGAGATAATGGTGTCTTTATCATAAATGACATGAAAAATGTCATTATCGATAAGAGAAATACTTGAATTCGTATTCTTTATTGTTCGCATTCGTAGGGACTTAATTGGTGCGCTAAAAATAAAAAATATTCGCGAAATAAAATTTTCTAAAAGTAAATCTCAGCAAAAAACGACTCCTATTTAGCTATGTCTAATGTTTGCAAATACAGCTGTTTCCTAATTTGAGTTAACTGTACTGGAGTTGTGCGAATGTTCCTTTTGCTCCTTTATATTTCATCATTTTCTAATGATGTTTTAAAGGATTATCTTACTCGTCTATTATTTCAGAGAATGAACAAATGGAATAGGAGAGGGGGCAATGTTTTAATTAAAGCTAAAGGCCATAAATGACCAACCCGTTGGGCTTTGTAAACATTAATCACCACTTAGGCAAACTGAAAATGATTTATACTTTAAGCCATAGGCTGTTCAATCTTGTCCATCATGACAATATAAACATGATCTTTTTCGACATTACTAATATCAATACCCCAATTCATCACTTTTAGTTCTTGCATTCTGACAACTTCTGCATGGTTATCATCATGCCAAGTAAAAATATAGAAATGTTTGTCCCCAATTTGATCCAACATATCATTCATGACTTTCAAATTAGAATCTTTTATTCTTGAGGGATCTGCTTTTGCCTCTACATAGGTCATTTTATAGTCATTCAAAAATATTTCATTTAAAACGGGGTTGTCACTCATAAAGTCATCCATTCCTGAGACATCCCAAATTTGAAAATTCTTGTATAGCTTACAGTTTGTATGGAAATTTTTAACAATCATTCCTATTCAATTTTAGATTTGAACAAAATTACTGTTATTCATGCAGTCGATAGGATAGGTTCAATCATGTAGAAATATGTTTAAAATCATGATTTATAAGTTATGCATTGTCAATACGTAATACTAATAAGTAAGTCAAACATGAGTGATTCAAATAAAAAAGGACCAACTATTTGGGGTAATTGGTCCTTTCTCTATAGACTTGCTTGGGTTTGAAGTGACAAGACTAGTATCGTATGTGAATTATTGTCTATTAATTCCAAAACTATATAAACTACCTGTGGTAAATCCTTTAGGTTCAGGAGAAATAAATATAGTCATTATTTTGACACGAAGATGGAAAACGATTAATAAAATAAAGGAATCTCATTTAATATCAAATGAATAGCAGATGATTATACCATGTGAAACGCATGTTTGCTTAGAGCACATTTGGCAGGTGAATCATCACTTTAGTCCCTTCAGAGCTTTGATTTTCATCATTGAGATCTTCTACCTCGTAATAAACATTACTGCCATGTTTTTCTGACAAAATCTTCATTCTTTTTGCAATCGCATTTGTACTGAAAGACTCATAATTTCTTCCACGGCGTTTTTTAATTTCTTGCGCTTGTTCTCGGCCAACACCGTTATCAGTAATTTCACAAATCAAATGATCTGTTTCATAAAAAATAATTGAGAGTTTTTTTGCTCCTGATTTATGAAATAAACCATGTTTTAAGGCATTTTCAACAAAGGGCTGCAACACAATTGAGGGGACTAAACAATCTTGATTTGCTTTGCATTCTATTTCATAAGTAAAATCATCCTCAAACCGCAATTTTTCTAAAGTAAGATAAAGCTCTAAATATTCAATTTCAGCATCTAAAGAAATGAATTCTTTTTTCGAATATTCGAGCGTGTTTCTAACCAATTGAGAAAATGTAATGAGAGAATTGTAAGACTGCGTTGTTTCCTCTTTTAAAATCAACTCTTGAATAGAGTTAATGGCATTAAAAACAAAATGCGGATTCATTTGAGAGCGAAGAGCTTTAAGCTGATTCTCTGCCAAATCACGTTCAATTTCTTCCTTAACTAATTTAGCTTGCAAGGCCGCTTTTTTCTTTCTGTTTATTACGGTAACAATCCAAAAAGTAGCAATTAGCACAATCAATAATAAAACTATGAGAACAACATAAAGACTATTCCGAGTTTCACTGGTTTCATTTTCTGCTATTATTCTGTTATTCTCTTCCTCCTTTATAGTTGCAGCTTTTTCTAGGTTCTCAATGGTTAATTTGTCGTTTTGATATTTCTCTTCAAACCCTTGAGTAGCAATCTTAATTTCTAAACTGTTAATGCTGTCTTGAATAGCATTGTATTTCTCTAAAGTTTCTAAGGCATCCTCAAAATCACCTTGAGCTTTTTCAATTTGATAAATATGAAAATAAGTAGTTGCTGTTTCTGTAATAAATCCCTTGGCCAAACTAACATCAACAGCTGCATTGAAATATTTTAGTGCTGATTCATAATCATTAGTGAATTGAAAATGTTGCCCTAACGAATTGTTTATGGAAAGTTGATTGACGGTGTCTTTTAAATTCTCCTTTTCCTTCAAAATTTCATCCACTAATACATCAGCTTCTGCTTTTCTGTCATATTCAGAATACATTGCCAATAATACAGCTGTT
>CAKZPK010000259.1 GCA_937139035.1 uncultured Crocinitomix sp.
TTCTTCTAACTCTACACGATAACCGTTAATTTTTACTTGGTTATCAATTCGCTCTAATAATTCGATTGTCCCATCTGACAACCACCTTCCCATATCTCCAGTTTTATATAAGCGCTCTTGTGTATTGACAGCTTTTGATGCAAATTTTTCTTCCGTTAGTTTTTCATTTCCAACATAACCAAGTGCCAAGTTTGCTCCTTGCACATAAATTTCTCCTTTGCTACCAACTGGCACTCTTTCTCCTTTAGAATCTAAAATTTGAATTTTAGTGTTGGCGATTGGTCTACCAATTCCTGGGTTCTTAACAATTGTCTTCTCATCCCGACTCAAAGTACACGCTGTTATAACATGTGTTTCTGAAGGTCCATAATGGTTATGAACTTTAATATTCTGCGGGGCTTCATTCAAAAAGCGGAGCAAATTTTCACTCACAACCAGCTTTTCACCATATGAAATGATATGTTTTATTCCATGCCCTTTAAAGCTGTTCTTTTGATAGAGGTTATAAAATTCGTTTAAAACAGTATAAGGAAATGAAAGTACCTCTATTCTATTTTGGACAATTTCTCGCAGCAGCACGGGGAAATTCATTCGCATTTCATCTGGAACGATATAAAGACTTCCTCCATTGCATAATGCTGTCCAACAATCTTGAATGGAAACATCAAAACCAAATGAGGAATATTGCAAATAGTAAAGCCCTTCCTCAATTTCGGCATCCTGCATTCCCCACTGAATTAGATTACTCAGCATTTTATGCGTTTGTAAGACACCTTTTGGTTTTCCTGTTGATCCAGAAGTGTGAATAATAAAAGCTCCTTGATCCAACGCAACAGAGCAAGCAATATTCTCTCCTAAATAGCTGGACAAATTCAACTTATCAATGTCAACTATATTTTCAATATCAAAACTTACATCTTGATTTACAATTAAAAGATCAAGTCCTAACTCCTCAATAGAATTTCGCATTCTATCTGTCAAATTTCGTGGATCAAAAGGAACATAAATTGCTCCTATTTTCATGATTGCCATCATGCACGCCACGCTATCAAACGATCGATTAATAAGGACACCTATTCGTGAATTATTTTGAATACTATATTCCTTTCGGAAGTATTCAGCCAATTGATTAGCTCGTTCATTTAATCTAGAGTATGACCAAGACTCATCTTTACAAACAAGAGCTGTTGCATTCGGAATTTCAGCTGCTTTTTTCTCAAAGAGCTCCATTACAGTTAATGGCGCATATGCAACATCTGTATCGTTAAACGAATCCAAATCAGAAACATCTGACTCAATTGGTGCATTAAGCGCGACTAAAGGTTGATCTAATTGACTTGTAAAAGCATTGCAAATACTAGAAATATGATCAAAATATCGATCAATGAATTCTTGCGAATATTGGCTTTGATCGTAATTAAAGACAAACTTTGTTTCACTTTCAGTTGGAAGAACCTGAATGCTAAACTCAAAATTGTTTTGCTCAAAAACCTCTTGAGACTTAATTTCTAATTCTTGATTTGGGGCTTCTTTTAGTTCTTGAACCGCATAATTTTCATAAACCATTATGTGATCAATCAAGAGGTTTCCTAAAGCACTTTGCTCTTGAACCTCCGCCACATTTAAATAATGATATGGCAAACTTTCAATTGCTTGCCCTTGCATTCGTTTCAATAACGATTTTGGAGTATCATCATTCGTATACTTGATTCGGACAGGAATCGTATTAATAAACAATCCAACCATATCTTCAATGCCGTCAATATGACTAGGGCGTCCTGAAACAACAGCACCATACACAACATCATCAGTCGCATTATAAATGCTCAATAGGTAACCCCAAACCGTTTGTAAAAATGTGTTTTCAGTTACTTGCAATTCTCTGCACACCTTTTGTATAACATTCAATTGCTCTGAATCAAATACATATTCGGATTTGGTCATTAAAGACGCCTTATTTCCTTTTTTTGAAGGAAGCGTAATCCTTGTATTGTATCCTTCCAAATAGTTCTTCCAAAAAGCTTTCCCCACATTTGTATCCACCGTGTCTAACCACTTGATGTAATTAGAATAAGGTGCAGGTGCGTCCAATAATGAATCATTAAATGGAAACTCCGAATTAAGTATGGTATAGAATTCATTTAGCAAAATGCTTACGCACCAACCATCCATTAAAATATGGTGATTACTCCAAATAAACTCATAGTTATTGTCATTCAAAACAACTATGGTCAATCTCATTTGCGAGCCAAAATTAAGGTCAAAGCCTTCTATTCGATCCTCATTTTTAACCTCTTCTAAAAATGTATTTATTTGCTTTTGAGAAACTAAATTTTGCGGTAATTCAATCACCTTAAAATTGCACTCAACATTACGTTGAACAATCTGAAGTGGTGCACCACCATACTTTGTTACAAAAGAGGTACGAAGAACCGCATGCCGATCAATTAAAGATTCAAAACTTCCCTTTACCTTGTCCAAATCAAGGTTGGAACCATGAATTCCGAAAGCTTTTTGACCAAAATAAGTTTGGCTTTTTCTGTCTTGCAACCAATGGAAATAAAATCCTTGCTGCATTGGAGACATCAAGTAAACATCCTCAACTGAATATTCCTGAATTAAGCGTTCATATTCTTCAATTGAAAGTTTAGTGTATGAATAATCCGAAGGCGTTTGATAAACTTCATTTTGCTCGCTTAATTGGCTAATGATTGTTTC
>CAKZPK010000260.1 GCA_937139035.1 uncultured Crocinitomix sp.
GCTCTTGCAGAAAAAGAAGAACTTAAAAAATATTTTGATTTAGATGATATAGCAACCTATGATACAGGATTTTATTCTAGAAAATACAAAGAAGAAAAATATAATTTAGACGAAAAAGAACTCAAAAAATATTTTATGTCTGCTGTACAAGAGCCATGGACAATTTAGCCGTGTTTTACACGAACCCTAGCGAAAGTGTTATTGCAAAAGCTAAAGAATGGTTTGGAGCAGATAATGTGATTGATTTGGATTAGGAACAATTGAAATTATGAAAGAAGGAAAAGTCATCCAAAGAAATTCACTTCAAGGTCTTATAGAGTATGACCTAAACAATCGTATTTATTATGATGTTGCAAAGCATGATGAATTTAATGTTGGTGATATTGTTGGTTTTGAAATTGAAATAAAAGGTGTTAACGAAACCAACGATCTATACCGAATCGCTAATAATCTAAACTTAATAAAAAAAAGAAACCCATTAAATAAGAGTTTTTTTCGTTTAAACAAACTTGCTAAAATTCATAATTGTAGTATTTCTAAAATTGTTGAAATACTACATGGCAACGGCTTTAATTTGGACTCAAAACCGAATACGAAAATTTATGAAGAAGAATATTTAATCATAGAAAATCATTTTAATCTATCACCAAAAAAAATAATCCCAGTAGAAAGTTCTCTATTCGAAAAAGGTACAGTTGTCCGCACAAATATCGTCTCCATAATTCCACCGTCTCTAATAATTGTTGAGTTCTTCAATAAGCAAAATGCTTTATTACCACTAAATAATTTATCATGGAATAAAAGTCGTTCTGAAAAAATACTGAAATCCGCAAAAATTGGAGATGAACTGCAAGTAGTCGTTTTAGAGATTGACTCAACTAACCCCATTGTTAGTCAGAAACATCTGATACCAAGACCAAGCGAAACTGAATTTTGGAAAGAAATCAAATTAGATAGCATATTAAAAGGGAAAGTATTTGAAATTTTAATTAATAAAGTAATAATTGAACTTGAAAACGGCTTTTTTGGAATTGTAACCAAGCCTTTAGATTTTAAGAATAAATTAGGAGATAAACTAAGTTTTAAAGTAACGTCAAAGAATGAGTATAACCTTTATTTATTCTTATCAATAAGTGTGGAAAGTAATAGTCTAGGGGAAATCACTATTCCGCGGATTGAAAATGAACTGGTAAAAGTAAAATCTGATTTTGTCATATCTGACAAGGATTTGGAGACATTTGAGAAATTTAGCGAATCAATTTATTATAATTTTTGTGATGATTTTCAGGAGGAATTTATTTCCACATCTTTTTCTCAAAATCCTTTTCTTTTTGCTAGTTCTATTAATATTGAATTTACCATGTGTATTCAATTTGACATGAACCTCCCAGCTTGGGAGAGTTCTTTTAAAAACAAGCTTGTTCCCTATTTATCAGCAGGAGAAACTATAATCAGTGATCGAGATGCATTAGATTATTTGGCAAAACAGAAATATTGGTTAAGAATAAACCGATTCGTAAAATATGAGATCGAAAAAATTCAATGGGTTCTTTTCAATGAGGAATATTTCATATCAGGGTACGTTCATGAGAATACTAATGATTTTATTGTTTTAAGTTTATCTATTCAACGCACTGAAAAGAATAGGTCCATTCAAAAAACGAGAAGTCTTTCTGCGGGAACATTTTTATATGATTCTGAAATAGTATTTCTATCTCCATTTCAAAATAAACCCAATAACTCTGATCAAAAGCAAATTTTCAAATTGCTTGATGATAAAACGAAAGCCTTCGGAATTATAAACACTTTGAAAAAAAAATCGGGAGCCTTATTACTAGAAGAGGGATTATCATTGCAAATCTTTGATCGATTTTTAGAGTTTCAAGAAAACTTATTGAAAAAAGATAATGTTTCAAATCGGGTAATGGTTGAAGCGCCATTCAAAAGAGTAACAAGTGAATTAGGTAAATTATCAATTCAGCTTCCCATTGATTTATCTGAATTGTGCAATAATGATGCTTCGTCAGCACTTGTAACGATTAGAACTGTAAAGTCATCAACTAAAAAATCAAGAGAAGAAGAATTTGTCTTTTTTAGTGAAGCAATGGTTGAAATAATTCCGGAAGGAGCCAATTTACACTTCAAATCAGATGATATTTCTCTTGACGACTTAAAAAAAGGCTTTTATTTAGAACCAAAAATTTCTTTAAAGCAATTTCAAGTGCAAAGAGAAGTCCTTCAAGATTTTTTTTCAAAAAAAATAAAACTAGAACACGTTGAGTCTCTCTTACTCAAGCCAGAAAAAATTAAACCACCCGATTTATTAAGTGTTAATTTTTTCAATGAAATACTCAACGAAACAGAAAAGAAAAACCCTAATAATAACCAAGTAAAATCGGTAAAAAAGTCTATCGGAAATAAGAATATATTTTTAGTTCAGGGACCGCCTGGAACTGGTAAAACAACCGTAATTGCCGAGATTGTTCAACAGCTTGCAAAAAAAAATGAAAAAATACTTGTAACCAGTCAAACGCACATTGCAGTAGATAACGTACTTGAAAAGGTTTCAGAAGTCAAAAATCTGTCTTGTTTAAGATTAGGTAATATTGAAAAAGTAAAGCCTGAATTGGGAAAATACCATAAAGATAAACAGATTGAAATCTACACCAATTATTTTATAGATTCTATCAAACTGAACATTTTATTAGCTAATTATTTTATTAAATCTAACGGGGAGCTAACCAGAATTCAATTAACTGAAATCGCTGAAAACGAACATGTTTACCCAGATGCTATCAAAGTTGACTTAATTTTAAGAAATATTGAATTTATTGATTCTTTATTGCAGCTAGAATTTGATAAAATTGTTGATTTGCCTACTGTTCTGGGGGAATGGTCAAAAAGTCTATCGATAGAGCAAGAGGCGCTAATTATGCCGCTCATCTACAGTACGTTAGACGTTGTTTTTGCTACATGTATTGGAGTTAGAACGGATAGAGATTTGAGTGACTATAACGTTGTTTTTGATACCGTTATAATTGATGAGGCTGGTAAAGCGAATTTATCCGAATCAATCGCAGCCATTTCCATGGCAAAAAAAATCATTCTGGTTGGTGATCAAATGCAACTGCCCCCATACATTGACGGTACTTTACTAGATACTAATGAAAAAAATAGTTTTCCTAATTCTAAATATGGAAGTAAGTTTTTAGACAACGATATTCAACATGCTTTAAGGACATCTTTTTTTGAATTCCTTGTTAATAGAATTAAAGGTGGAATATTCCCGAGCTCTAACATTGAAATGCTTAATTATCAGCATAGAATGCATCCTGACATTGGTCAGTTCATTTCTGATGCTTTTTATGAAGGGAGGGTAAAGATGGGAGAAAAGACTATAGAAAATATTTTACATCTACCAACTCCTTTTGATAAGCAAATAGTATTTTTAGACACTTCAACCGCAGATGACCCTTTTGAAACAAAGGATGGAATTTCAGTTAAAAATGATACAGAGGCACAATGTATTTCTCAATTGGTTGTTCCGCACTTACTAAAATCAGGTCTATCAGTAAGAGATTTTGCCATTGTAGCACCATATAAATCCCAAGTTGCAAATATAAAACGTCATTTATCAGACATGGATTCAGGTATCAATAACCAAATTGATGTCTCGACCTTGGATTCTTTTCAAGGAATGGAATTTGATGTTATTGTGTTTAGTTTTACAAGGTCGGACCGAAATTCAAAAGTAGGTTTTTTAGATGACGCAAGAAGATTAAATGTTGCCTTTTCGAGAGCCAAAAAGAAGTTGATTCTAATTGGAAATTCTGAAACATTAACGGATAGTAAGTCACATTACGATCAATTATTTGATTATACTAAATTATTCAAAAAATTGGTTAAACTAGCTAAAGATGAAAGACTAGGAAACTTCGTTAACGTAACAGATTTTACAGATTTAAAATCTAGATTTCAGTCTCAAATTGAGAAATATAAAGTAGCAAATATTTATAATTGTCAACCAAAATTGACTTTTGAAAAACCAAACTTCAACGGCCACATTTTTTATATAGAAGGTTCAACATTAGTGGGAATGTTTAAGGATGATGAAAAGATCTATGATTACGATAGCGAGATAAAATACAAAATGTATATCCAAGACATTGATTATGAAAATGAACGTATTTATTTATCTCCAAAACAATCAACTAGATCAGTTTTTTTCAAAGAAAACAAAGTTGGTAACAAACTAAAAGCAAAATATAAATCATCAATTAAAGCTGGACATTTTTTTGAAATAGAGTTTGGATTTGACTGCTTTGAATATGACCCAAAGCATATAAAAAAATATATTATTGGTGTAGAATATGAATTATTCATAATAAAACTTGATCAAAAAGAGGGGAGAATATCTGTCAGTGATGCTCCTTTTACGAAAAGAATACGGACTCAAAAAAAGAAAAGTAATTCTAACAAAAGACAAAGTTTCAACAGAGACGCGCAGAAGTTGAAATTTTTCAATTCCAATAGTGAGGGAGATATTATCAATGTAAAGTTTGAAAACAGCGTTGAATTCGGACATTTCTTTGAATTATCGGAAGGCTTTAATGGGCTGCTATATGATCCTAAAATTAAACATAAAGGTTTTATTAAGGGGAACGCTTATAATTTGGAAATAATTAAAATGGATAATCAAACAGGGAAAGTTTCTCTAGGTCTTAAAAATAAGTGATATGGCAATATTTAATTTAGATATAGAACGATATATTCTTGCCCAGAAAGAAAATGGAAGGGAGCTGAGAGGAATTGCCAGTATTCAATACCCCCTTTACTGTCTTCACACAGAAATAGTAGATATTTCTGCAGACCCATTAGATAGTTTAGACACAAGTATTGCTAGGCTATTTGACAACGTTACAACAAATCAAATAGCAATAAGTAATATCCTATCAGTGCCATCTTCAGGAGTAAAAGCAAGAATTCGACATTTCGAAGAATGTGAATACCTCAATAAGAATAAAACAGGACTAAGTGAATATGGCTATAATACTTTAATTACATGCGAAGAAAAAAAGATTAAACGTAAGTCTCATGACCTTTATATAGATGGTATTAGTTTTAATCCAATGACGGAAATCTTCTATTCTCGAAAATATAAGCAAGTTATGATTGAAGAGATGGTTTTTACTTCTTATACAAACGATCAAGGGATTGTAAAAACTTATAGTGCGTTCTCTCCGAGTATTGTTCATACGCCATTTGATCAGGAAAAAGCGTTCGAAAAAATAATAAATACGACTGTTGAAGATCGAAAAAATCTCCATATCCCAATAGGTTTACAATCAATTGAGAAAATTAGTTTTGTGAAGATGACTTTTCCTATTTTAATTGGTTTATTCGAAAAAGAAGGAAAAGCTTACAAAGAAATAATTGACGGGTTTAAAAGTCTTGGTGAATCAGAACACTTGGAAACCATAAAAAAATCAATTTCCACAAGGGTTGACAATATCGAGATGAGGCTTGAAATAGAAAAAGATTTTCACACCAAAGAATTATATGGCGCTTTTTCTTCAAATTGGAATGAAATTGATGTTATAAACGAAGAACACAAGTTGTTCTGGATGTCAAAGGAAGACTTGAAGTTAGCCTTTGAAAAATACTATTCAATAAATGACATTCCAATAGAAAGCATAATAAACTCTAAAAATGAGATAGGAATAAAGATCACACAATCAATTTTGAAAAACTCAATGAATAAAAGAGATATTATAATCAAATTAAAAAGGGGGCGTGATTACCAAATGACCAATAAATTTTTAAATCGCGGTGTGTGGATTCCTTTTTTTTCGTTTTGTCCTGCTGATGATTATAGTAAAAAGCTACTAGAAGTTCTTGATTTTATTGAAAAAGCAAAATCATTATCATTTATAATTGATCAATACATTCAAAATTTTCATCAAATTGAAGAATATAGAGAAATGTTAATTTTCTTAGAGGAATATGAATTGTTGGAAAAGATAGATGTGAAGGTAAATATGACACAAATTTTGGGAGAATGAATAATAGTAAAATAGAATCAAGTTGTTTTAAAGGAGGTTATTTCATTTATCAAAATGAAAATCATCAAAATGACTATATCACTAAAGATGAACTAAAAATCACACTAAAAAATGTCCACAGCATAAAAAAATCGATTATTTCCCTTCTAAGAAATGCAAAAACGAATATTAAACTGTGCTCGTTCGTTCTGTCTGATCCAGAAATCTATTCTGAGTTAAATTCAATACTCAATGAGAGGAAAATAGCTGTTTTTATTTTAACTCAATTGGATCAATCTAGAATGTCGACTTCTTTTCTTGTTGATGAGGAAAATTCTGAAAATTTTAGTCAAAATCACATAGACTATATAAGTAAATTATATGCTAATGGGGCTCACATAAGGGCTGCTAAATTCGCCCATGCTAAATTTATCATTGTTGATAATAAAGAAGCGCTTTTAATGAGTGCAAATATTACGCCCCCTTCATTAAATGAAAACCCCGAATCTGGGGTGATTATAGAACAAAGAGAATCTATAGATTCTTTAGTAAAGTTATTTGACATTATATTTCAATATGGCACGGAATACACAAGATTCAAAGTGGCCTCCAAGGATAAACAATTTGTAGTTTCTAGAGATTCAACACTTAAACCTGAATGGCTGAAAAAATTGCCTGATTCAAATATTAAATTTACTTGGGGAGAATCGGAGCAAAGCTTATACTACGAATTAATTAATCTAATCAATAATGGAAACGCCAATGGTAGAGTTCTAGTTTCAACATACAGTGTCGTTGGATTAGAAAAGATCCCAGATTTCATTGATGCAATAAAAGGATATATTCAGCGAGGGGGAAAAGTTGTTCTATTTTGTAGAGGTATGAATTATCGATCAGATCATCTTAAAAACTGCACATTATTAAAGGAACTTGGAGTAGAAATTTATGGAGATCTATTTAATCATTCAAAAGGTTTGATAAATGATGAATCAGGTTTCATTTTTACGGCAAATATAGATGGCAATCATGGTTTGATAAATGGCTTTGAAGTAGGTTGCATACTTGAAAAAAAACAGAAAGACTCACTTGAAGAATTTATCGAGTGGCAAATCGAAAATGCTCCTTTTAAATTCCAAATGAATCCAAACAAAGATGATTTTTTCAATACTTATACTTTTTATGCCAACTGCAAAGGAATTAACCCTTTAGAACTTCCAAAAAGTATTGTTTTTATTGTGTCAAATCCAAAACTAGAAATTGAACTCCAGAATTATCCGATTTACGTATTACTTGACAATTCAAAAACAGTAAGAAACATAAATGTTGGAAACTCATTTTACTCCGTAAAAATGGATGACAACCAAATTGAAATAGTAGGTAAAATAAACCGAGTTTATAACATGGAAACTTATCTGTTGCAGACTAATGATATAACTATTAACGTTAAGAATAAAATTGTACAATGAACGGTAAATTAAAGTATTTAGAAGAGTGGAAAGAATTGGCTAGCCATGGGAATTTTAAACTTGCAGAGAATCTGTATTTCGAAAAACTATTTCCAGAAGTTATAAAAAAATTCTCATCAGAATTCAGTGCCTTATTTTCTGGAGAAGAAAGGATATTGATTTCAATGTTAGGTTTTTCTCCTGAGCCTTTGATATTAACTGCAAAAGCAGTTAAACCAACCCAACATTTTATTGTTACGACTGAAATTAGGGACGAAATAATTGGACGAATTGAAGAATATTTAGAAAGTGATTTTGAACTAATCGTCTTAAAAGATTCTGATTTCAATACCGTTTACAAAACTTTGAAAGAATTATTTTTAAAATTTGATTCTAACAATGTAACACTTGATATCACTGGAGGTAAAAAATCAACAGTTGCATCTGCAGCAATCTTCGGCAAAGATTATAGGGCAAAAATAACTTATGTTGATTTTAGTGAATATATAAAGGAACTTAGAAAGCCTTTACCTGGATCTGAAATATTAAACATTGTTTACAACCCAAACAAAGATCAACCAGAACTTAACATCACTTAATTATGACACATCAAATAACTTTATTAGGAGGACAGTTATTACCAGTTTATTGGGGGATAAAAGAAAAATCACCTGATATTGTCCATGTTTTATATACAAAGGAGACCAGAGAGCTTCTGAAGACTCTGAAAAAACAATTCAAACCGGCTTTGTTTAAAACACATCAAATAGAGCCATACGACTATAAAGGAATTAAAGATTTGGTAGAAAATATAATTTTCGATAATGATAAAGCTTCATTTCAACTGAATCTGACTAGTGGGACAAAAGTTATGGCATTAGCTTGTCAAAGTGTCTTTAGTACATTAGATTTTGATGTCTTTTATATTGACCAAAAAAATCGAGTATTTGACATTTCTAAAGAATCATTTATCCAATTAAAAAGTAAGGTTAAAATTGAAACCTTTTTAGAATTATCAGGTCACCCTAGCTTTTCTTCACGTAAAATATCAGATTATTCTGTTGAGGATAAAACTTTAGCGGAAAAAATTTTTGAGTTAACAAAAACGAAAACTGGTATTAATAACCTTTTTAAGGCAGTAAGGCAGAATTGCAAGAATATAGAAACAATTCGAACTTTCAATCATCAAGTAGGCACGAACAAAGTAAATTGGAAAAACAATAAACTAACAATTGAACTCAAGGGGCAGAAAATTGAAGGAAAAGGATCAAAAGCATTTAATATTGTTTTTGGAGGACTTTGGTGGGAATTAGTAATTGCTGAAATAACGAGTAAATGGAATCGATCAATTGAACAAGCATTAGGACTAAGTATCCAAACCAAAAAGAATAATGGAATTACAAAAAATGAAATTGATATATTATTAAACACGGGCAGTAACCTAGTTTTTATAGAGTGTAAATCTGGTTATGTAAATCAATCTGATATTAACAAAATCAGAACTGTTAAAAGACTTTATGGAGGCGTATCAAGCAAGTCTATCCTCATTTGTCGCTACGTCCCGAGGAAAGATTTATTAGAAAAATGTCTAGATCTAGGAATTGAAGTATTTTCATATCAAGTTAGCTATAGAAAGAACAAACACAAATCCTCTAACCTAATACCCTTCAATCAATTAAGTGATATTAATAAAAAATTAGACATTTTACTTAATAGAGTTGAAATTGAATAACACATCAAAATGTTCAATTTTGATGTGTGGGCTTTCCCAATTCAACCATCTTTTTTAGATTTAGTCTTACAGGTTGTTGGTTGGGTATTCATTATCTCCTTAAAAAATAGATAATACCGTTTTTCTGAAGTAAATAAAATAACTCAAAGCTATAAATATGAAAATTAAAAAATGCCCATACTGCAAGAACAACATAAGACTTCATGAAATAAAATTTCCTTACGTTAATGACTATGGAGGTATTGTTGTTAAATGCAGTGAATGTGATAAAGTGTCATTTTCAAATGTTAAAAATCCCGCCGAATCTTCCATATCCCTAGGAGGAATAAAAATTGACACTTGGGATAGGGAGGTCATTAAAAATGAAGATTTCCTTTTGGAGTACCCAGACATTTTAGAGATGGATGCAGGAGTATTAGTTATTGGTGATTATAAAGCTCGAGAATATAATTTCGATTTTAGTGCTGCCAATATTTATTATTGTAAATCATGTAAAAAAGAAGTAGAAACAACCTCCAAGGATTGTTTAGATATAAATTCAGAAACTATTTCTAGTAGCTATAAAAACCTAATGAACTTCATTCTCGCTAATGATGGGTGGGCTCGCGACAACTTAGTAATTGAAGTCAATTGTGAATGCGCATGCGGTCAAAAATTCACCTCATTTTGGCATCAAAATTATATTCTAGATGGTAATCCACTAGATTATGATAAACTTTTTTTAATTGGAACTGATATGCCTTTATCCTCCAATGATATAGATGGAATTATGTCCAAGAATAATTGTATTAAAACTCTTGAAAAGTTTATCATTAGATGGAACGCTATTTTTTCGAGACTTCTAATTGTCACGCCATTCATTGGTCATCAGTGGATGTCACAAATAGAGGTAATTGAACTCTGGGACTGGATCAAGAATTATGTTGACCCCAATAAGTCAACATTAGTGACGAGAACTGCTACATTTAATAAATATAAAAAAGCTTGTGAAGAGAAAGGAATAAGTCTTGAACTATTAGAAGATTTCGGTATCAGTAATGCACTTATTACTGAGTTTACAAGAAAACAAGATTTTCACGCAAAAATTTATGTTGGCTATTCTAAAAGTAATAGTGAAATTTTATTGGGTTCATTTAATTTAATGAATGGACCTTCAATGGAAAATATATCGCTTAAACATTCCGATTATCATCAATTCTTAAACAAGTTTATATCGCCAATGAATATAAACATTTCTGAACCCAATGAAATTGAAAAAAATTGGTCTCACATTTATCAAGATGAAAACAATGAATGGAAAACGGATGATATTAAAAGCGAAAAAATTTTAAGTCGCCTCCTTAACTATTAATAAAACATTATTTCACATTTATATATCATTACCCCTCTGAAAAATCAGACTCTTCTAGACCTCAACAAGCCCAAACTTAATCGCATAAATTGCCAACCCAACCCGTGACTTCAAATTAAACTTCTCAAATACAGAAGCGCGATAACCATCTATAGTCTTTGGACTCAAACACATCATGTCAGCAATTTGAACATAAGTGTATTCAGAGCAAGCTAATTGAATAAATGCGAGTTCCTGATCCGTAAGTTTGGAATTTAAACTTTGCTCAGCAGAAGGGCTTTGAATCGATTTAATTAACTTTCCAGTTAGTTGATCCGTGTAATAAAATCCTTTATTCATAATTGCCTCTATCGCTTCCTTTAGTTCTGCTGGCTCAACATCTTTGCCAATATATCCTTTCACCCCAAGTCTTAACATCCGAACTATCGACTCTTCATCATCATTCATGGAGATGATTAAAATTCGAATATCGGGATAGCTTTTCTGCATAATTTCGGCAGTTTCAAAACCATCCATTATAGGCATATTTGCATCCAACAATAAAACATCTAAAGACTGATCATTTTCTAATAAATCTAAAAACGCTCTTCCATTATTTGCTTCAATAGAAACCTGATAATTGGGATCAAGTGACTCTATTAAATTTACGATTCCACTTCGAAATAATTTGTGATCATCAACTACACCAATCTTAATAAGTCTACTCATAGTTCTATTTTCTTGTCAATGTTAATCGTAGTACCTTGGTTTAATTCGCTTTGAATGTTGAATTCGGCTCCGATCATTTCACACCGCTGTTTTAAGTTTATTATTCCAGATCCTTGTTTTCGACTAGCAAGTTCAAATCCAATACCATTGTCGTTTATGCTTAACTGAAAAATTGAATTCGTATAACTCATTTTAACTTCAACCTGAGTAGATTTTGCATGCTTTAGAATATTATTGAAAATTTCTTGCGTCATACGGTACAGAAAAATTTCCGTGGATTTATCAAAATTCGGCAGATCGCCTGTTACATGAAAATCAATTTTCAGTTCTCCTATGCTTTGATAACGAACAATATCTTTTTCGATCATTTTAACGAGACCAAACCTCGCTAAATTTTCTCCTTTTAAACTTACAGATAAGGATCGAATATCTTGTATCAACTGTTTTAACAAGTCCAACGATTCGGTAATTTTCCCTGAATTTTCTTCAGGAATTTCTGGTAAGGCGAGGTTGAGGTTAATTTTGATTAATGAAGCTACTTGACCCAAATTATCATGTAATTCGCGAGATATATCGCTTAATGTTTGCTCTTTTATTTCTATTTCCGTTTGTAGTAAGGCTTGTTTAAATACTTCCTTTTGCCATTCGAAATCGCGTTGTTTTTTACGATAAATGATGATGAAATAGATAACAAAAATTGTTAATAATCCCATCACAATTGTGGCAGCTGCAATCGCAATTATTAGGTTTAATTTATCGTTCATGAGCCGCTTTTTGGTTTAAATAGAATGAAAATAAATAAAACGAATATAAGATCCAATTCCCTATAACATTTAGATAAAACAACCAGTATGTCATTTCCTCTAATTCATATTCATTGTAAAATATTATGCCTATAAAATTGAAACTATAGAAAGAAAGTGTACCCAAATTAAACCAAAATAAAGGTTGTTTAGTTAGCGGTGTTTTAGTCGGGCTTTCGATCATTTTTTTGAACATGATTAAAGAAAGGAAGATGCACAGAATACCTTGAGCAGCAATACTAAAAGATGGAAACAGAAATAAACCTTGGTAAAAAAAGGAATTCAGCAAAGCAATAGTTCCTAATATCACAGCTAAAACCACTATCAATCGTCTTAATTTTGGATCCTTTGAAAATAATTTTCTGTACATAAGTGCATAGAAAACAATTAGGACTATGACTGTAAAATGGTACGCTGGAGATACGTTTTTCGTCATTAAGGGCAATACAAACCGAATAATCAGCTCTGAAATAAAAACATAGCTGACGAGTAGTAGCAATAATTTAAAAGGACTGGTCAGTTTTGTGAAACGAACCAGTCCATAGAAAAAGGTTATTGTAAGAACAATTAAGTATATATTGAATTGGGTCTGCATTTATTAGGGATTTTCTAAAATCAATATAATTACATCTGATAACCTGTAGGACAAGCTGTTGGACATGGGAGACAGTATTCTCTAGTATATCCCATTAATTCTCCTTGATGATAACGTGTAATTGCAAGACTAACAAAAGGAGATTCAAATGTTAATTCAGGCAATTTGTCTTTTCGAATGACAGGGGTGAATATGAATTCGTCCATTTCGTTACTTAAAGTCAAAGGGGTTCTAAGCGTTAAATCAATCAAGTCAATTTCTTCAATATGATATCCTTTTATAATTTCTCCGTTTTTATCCCTTAAATGATTATTAGTTGCCGTTTTAAAATCTCTAATCATAGCTTCTAGCACCTTAGGCAGAGGACGTTCTCCTTGATTTGACTCAGTGCTCTTTGTAGATTTAATAACCCTTCCACTTGGAAGCTTTAGCGAGCCGTTATAGATTGGCTTTGCAGTAATTTCCAATTTATCGGTATTCAAAGTTCCTCGGCCTAAATGGCTATTATCAGTTACCACCCCAATAAGAATTAAGTTCAAATGCTTTTTAGGAGTCGGTGAACTATCAGTACTTAATGCCCACATAGCGAATAAGTGTTTCGAAGAATCCAACAAACGCATGATTTCTTTGCGCGTAAAAAGGAATCCTTTGATTCTAGCACTATCATAATCAAAATGAATTTGATCACCATGGGCGATATAATCGTCAATTAAAGGTTTGGCAATGGCTTTTAGAATATCCATAATTTCTAAGTTTTAGTTTCTCAAATATAATTCTTTAATTATTTGATTTACAAATCTGTAAACTGAATACAGGATTAATCCTTGTCGGAAGCAGGGGTATTTCCCTCCCCCAATATCAAGCATTCGCCTCTTGTACAGATTTTTCATTTGATAGACATTTGTAATCAAAACAATTTAAAACAATTCCCTATGAATTTTTCTAACACTATAAAATTTTCTATTACCCATCTTAAAATAGCAAGATTGACTTTTATAATAATGCTATTAATACAATTCCAAGCTTATGGAAATCAGCATCCGCCAGTTTATAGCAATGAATTATCAGTTGATCCAATAACAGCAACCGCGGGCACAGCCATTGTGCAAAAAGCCAGTGACGAAATTTCTGGAATTATGGAGCAATTGGCAGGTGAAGTTAGAGGGCTTCTTGATGATGCCTTTAATAAAAGCCATATTTTAATTGATGAAATCGAAAGTAAATACCAGTCTAATATGAATAAGGCGCTAGAAGACATTGATCTGAGAGCTTTAAATGCATATGTGAATTTATCAAGACTTATCGTGGAACGACAAAATGATCTATATGCTATAATTAAAGACTTACAAGAATCGGTATTGCAATTAGAGATTGCTTTGTATGATATAGTGCCAAAATTTAGACGCCAAACACGAATTCTGTATCTATCTCCTGAACAAGTTAGAACAAGTGATGAGAAAAAAGTTAGCCTATATGGTAATAAGCTAGACAGAAAGAGTAAAAAAGTATCATTACTACTCAAAATGGATGGAATCAAGTACCGCATTCCTGCAAATGAGTTTCTAACCCATACTGGAAATGAAATTTCATTTCTTTTACCTGAAGAATTTTTTGTTGAAAAAAATGAACATTCGTATTTAATCATTGACTATAAGCGAGGAAAAAAAACAATTGAACGGCAGTCGTTATCTATTAAGCCTGATTTAATGGTTACAATTGATTTAGTTATGAAGCCAACTGCAGAATATTCTCAGCAAAAATGGTTTAGTTTTGGAGATACAGACTACAGTAACAACTGCAAAAAAAAGATTAATGAGAGTAAGACTTTTTATCTACCTAAAGGATGGTCATCTCTTAAAGCAAAATTTACAAAAAAATATACTCGGGCAAAATCTCGAATTAAATCTTCTATCGTATGCTCAGGTCGAGGTGCTACTGTAAAATACACCTTACAAGGAAAAACAGAGTGGGGAATGTGTAAAAGCAGTCCGAAAGTTTCATATAAACTTAAAGTACTAGGTGAAAAATTTGATCGAAAAGAAATGCCAATTTTTCTTCATTCAGATACATTAAGAAATGGTATTGCGACAAAAGTTTATAGTTATCCGCAGGTCAAAGAAAAAATCAGGAATATTAACTGGGAGTTCAGTTTAAAAGTAAAAATAATCGAAGGAGACAAAGTGAAAAGCGAGTTTGATTTGAATCGACAAAATCCAATTAAATCTGGAGTATCAGTTACTATTAATCCGAGAAATGGTGAATTGACCACTGACATTAATTGGGCTACAATAAAAAACAATGTTGACATTTAAGAACAAAGTAGCGTATTTCTACTCTTACTAATCAAAAATATATTGGTTTTATTTACGAATGAAATCCGTACAAAAAGGAGCTCCTCTCATTCTTGTTACAGGAGCAACCAGATAAAACAAACACATAAGTTGATATGAAAAAAATTATCTTTTTACTATTTCAAATGACCATATTAGTTTTACCAAGTATTGGGCAGATAATTAATAGCAATTTGCAACCTATGGCAGTTCTTCCTTCAAGTATGCAATATGCAGTAGGTGAAAATGTTTTAAATACTTTGTGTCTTGATCTTTTTGCAGAAACTCCAGTTGTTGACGATATTTATAAACATGTTATATTCAATACCAATTCAGATAAAAGAGAAAAAATAATTCGAAAGTTTGATAAAGGATGGCAAATCGAAGGCATTGAAAGTGTTTATGAAATGACATTGCATAACCTTAAGTCTAAGCAAATAGATTTAGATAATAAAGAGATCTTTGTAATTCATGACACTGAAAATAAACTACCTGTCCGTTTCACTGAATTTGTAAATAAAAAGACTGCCATTTACGGGAAATCTAAGTTTGACTTTGAAGCGCATGAAAAATTACAGAATGAAGTTTGGACATATAATACCTTAGAAGAGTTAGGATATCTTAGCGGGGAAGGCCCTGTTTTAAATGATTACGATAATGCTATTAAACAGTTCGAGCGTGAATTTCCATCAACCAATTCTGAAGATCAGATTACTGTATTAGATTTAATCGCAGTTGATCAATTAAATTCGGTTTTAGTAGAGAAAAAAATGTTTTTCATTCAATACAACGTAATAGATGAAACTTATACCGTGTTTCACAGTCGTTCAAAGCCCTTTCAAAAAATCAACAATATAGCTGAACTAGCTGATTTAATTACTTCTGTTCAAAAGAATGAAGAATTCTTATTATTTAATTTCAATGGTTTGGATCAAAAAGAAAGAATTGAACTGATAACACAATTAAAGAGCGAATTTTCAAAAAAAGATTTTGACCCAGAAAAGATTTACAACGAAGAGCACTATATAGCAAAGGAGGCATTGCCTTTACTTTTTAATACGGAAGTAATAAGAGATCTGTCGAAATATTCGTTTAACATTGATGAGTCGATCAAAATTAAAGTTAAAAATTTTGATGATTTTAAGGAAATCGTTGAATCAAATACAGAGGCATGCAAACCGAGTTTGTGCATTACAAGTGAAGGAGACGTCTCTGTTAAAATCGATTGTGGTATGTTTTCTATTGAAATAAGCGCAGAACAAGATGTAACCTTTGAAATATCAGCTGGGGACGAAACATTCAGTATATCGAGCAATAAGCAAGAAAATGATTGCAATTATTCAAGTAGCATTTGTATAGGTCAAAATGAAATTAGTGGAGATGTTTCATTTGAATGTTCTGAGGGAAACCATACTATTTCAAGTGAGTTTGTAAGTTGGAAAGTCGTAAATAATTAAAAATAAAATCAAATATTATGGCAAGAACAGAGTATTATAGAACGGCAATTACATTTGCTTTAGACCAGAAGAGAGTAATTGAAGAAATTGAAAAAAGAGAACGTGATGGTTATGCACCTATTGGAGTGAATATGAGAAGGATTTATTCTAGTAAATTTAAACGTTCGTTCATTCGTGTTTCTTTCGACTTTTATAAACGAAACGCGAATCAAAACATAAGAGAAGATATTTTGGTGTGGCTTGATTGGAATAAAAAAAATGGTTTTATGTTTCATTCATTGGAACATGTACATGAAGTTCCTGACGGAATTAATTAACATTAGTTCCGATTCAAATCCTCCCACAAAAAGTTTGAAACATCCCCGTCTTGGGTCACGAATAATAGCAAAGCTCGACACTTTTAGTGTCGAGCTTTCTTGTTTTATAAGCCGAATCGAATTTGTTCGCATGAGGAAGATAAAACAAGAAAGCCAAGTCATCATGCAATGATTGCAGCTTTGCTATTTCAGCACTGATCGACGAAGGATCTGGAATCCTGCTTGCTTTCGCGTAGTTTCAGCGAAGCAAAGGGTGAGGTCACAAAAAAAAGACCGTAATCTCAATGAATTGAAATTTGGACTTAATACTTGATTAACAACCATTACGGTGGATCATGAGCGAGCGAATAATCAATAATCGTCTCAAAACAATCGAACGAGACAAAGTCAACGTGAGACAGCGTTGAATAGAAGTCACGAGAAAAACCAAGCATTAATTACATGAGGACTTAAAAAAATGATACGAAACTCTATTCTTTAACTATCCTAGTATTGAACACTCCTTTAGAAGTAGATACTTCCAATATATATAGACCAGGGGTCCCGTCAAGGTTGATTTCAAATGTATTTGTAAATGATTGCTTTCCGCTTTCGATCAACCTTCCACTGATGTCCATTAGCTTATATGTTATCAGGTCCTCTTTGCTTGGAAGTAATATGGTAACTTTTCTTTGAGTAGGGTTTGGAAACACTTTTATTTCGGTCATATATAACTCGTACAAGCCCAAACATTCATCTACATAAACCATCAATGAATCAGTATCAGAGCAGCCATATATATCAGTAAATGTATATGTTATCAAATGTAGCCCAATTCCCGCTAGGTTTGGATGAAAAACAGAATCAACTACTCCAAGTCCTTCATAAATCCCATTGAATGGAAGACCACCAAGATATAATGAGTCAGAGTAATTGCAGGTTGTATCTATGCTCTCTGTGATAATAACATCCGGCAACGGGTTGACTTTTAAAAACGTTGCGAAAACGGAGTCGCACCCAACTGCGACTAATGTGTCATAATAAAAGCCCTCGAGGTACTGGGGGACTCCATAAATATTAACTGATTCGCCTTCACAAATTGTCACAGAATCATGATAGATTGTTGGAAGATATTCATCAACAATAATCTCAAAATAGCTTATAGAGTCACATCCATAGATCGTGTAAAGAGAATCAAAATAAATTCCTTCAGCACTTTGATAAGATCCAAAGACCAAAAGACTATCATCAGCACAAATATTTGACAGACCAAGGTCTACACTATATTTCGGATGAACAATTAAACTTTCTACGAATAAAGAATCACAACCATTAATGGTATGTAACGAATCAGAATAATCTCCTGAAACAAAACGATACTCGCCAAGAATTAAAATACTATCGCCTTCACATATTTCATGATATCCCAAGTCAAATTCGTATTTCGGATGAACAATTAAACTTTCTGTTAAAACAGAATCACAACCATAAATAGTATTTAAAGAATCGGAATAATCTCCTGAAATAGAACGATATGTGTCATGGATTAAAATACTATCGCCTTCACATATTTCATGATATCCCAAGTCAATTTCATATTTCGGATGCACAATTAAACTTTCTGTCAGTAATGAGTCGCAGCCGAAGGAGGTTAATAATGAATCTGTGAAATCCTCTGAAACAAAACGATACTCGCCATGAATAAGAATACTATCGCCTTCACATATTTCATAAAGTCCTAGTTCAATTTCGTGTTTAGGATGGACAATTAGGCTTTCCATCACTAAAGAATCGCAACCATAAACGGAAAATAGAGAATCAGAATAATCTCCTGAAATAGAGCGATATTCTCCAATAATGAGGACACTATCACCTTCGCATATTTCGATATATCCTAGATCAATTTCGTATTCTGGATGAATATCAATAAGCAATAAAGTGTCTGCAGAGCAATAAGAGTTTTCAATGTTTAAGATTATTTCTTGTTCGCCATCTACGCTTGGAAGCCAATTCAAATCAGGACTAAAAACAGTGTCAATACCTGTTACTTCCCAAACGTATTGTGTTGTGGTTAACGAATCATTAATACTAGCAAAGAAAGATTTATTTTCGCAAACGGTGTCGTTCTGGATTAAGATGTTTTGAATAAGCTCATCACAAGAATAGATAGTGTTAATTGTTGTGTTTGTATAAATAGGAGGGTTAAGATCAAAATAGATTTCTGCTTGATTAAAGAGCTGAGTTAAAAGAGGTAAATCATTAATGAGATCAATTTTAAACTTAACAAATCCGTTACTAGCTTGTTTATTTACATTACTATCAGGAAGAAATATGTCATTGAATAAAAATTGAACTTCCCCAGATACACTGACATCAATATCTACACTATGACTAGCCGAAACAAAATCTAAAGTGGCCCAATTTAAATTAGGGTCAAGCTGATCAACTATTAAAACATTTTGAGCGGTGTCAGTTCCAGTATTTTGAAATCTTATTAAATACTCAAGTTCGGTGGTTGAAGGTGAAATATAGCCAAGACTATCAATACCAGGGGTGACTGATTTGTCATTTGGATCGTAAGCGCAAGTAAGAACTTGGTTAAGTGTGTCAGAATCAAAGAAAGCCTCGAATCCAAGTGAGTCTTCAACACTAACATGGAAAAAGGTCTCAAGGGAATCTCCAATATAATCAACTCCCGGTGTGATTATAGCTGCTGTAAAAACTCTATCCTCAAAATAAAGTAATGAATCGAAAGACCAATAGACTTTATTATCAATAATGGAATCAGGAAGAATAGGTGATGAGTGGTATATTAAGTCATTGTCTAATTCTAAACAATAGTAGCCAGATGCAATTGTAGTTCCTGTATTCGATATATACATCCAAAATTGAATAGTGTCATTGCAAGAATAAGGTTGATCTGTGATATCTGATTCGACCTCATAAACAATTGAATCGGGATAAATTCCAAAATCTAAACTATCTACGGTTAGACTGGCTTCGTCTGAGGTAATAGTATAAGATATAGAATCTGTGACAATACTCCAATAAGGAATACTATCGATATATACTTCATATGAACCGAAAGCGTGATCAAAACCCAATTCGTAATGCCCAGTAGAATCCGTAAATAAATAATTATTGATTGGATCAGAGATAATTGGAATCATTGTTGTTCCGATATCGGTTGAATCATGCATTAAATTTTCGTTAAGGTCGATAAATACCCTCCCCTTTAATGTCGTATTGTAATAGAAATCATTATTATGCCAAAGTACTTCATGATACTCATTTGATGGTGTAACCACATCCATATCACCATCATGATCTAAATCTGCTATAGCTAGGTCTGTCAGCACACAATCATGCACATAAACAATTTCGTCATCTGAAAAAGTCAATCCGCCAAGATTTTCAATCCAAAATGTTTTTTCATTAGCGGCAATATAAATATCTAGAACATTAAATACAATATCTATTAGACCATCATCATTTAAATCAGCAAGCTCTAATTGATCTGGATAATAGTTATAGCTTGAATATACAAAACCTCCAATAAAATCGAAATTACTATCTCCATCATTTTCATATACACTAATCCTTCCCTGATCATAACCTGGACCTACATAAGCTAATACGGCATCATAATCGCCATCACCATCTAAATCCGCCATTTTTAAATCTTTTCGATAGGATCCCCCACCTATGGAATGATTGGTGCCAAATATACCATCACCTAAATTTTCTACCCATCCTGCTCCTCCAAAATATCCAGCGTGAATTACGTCCAAATCGCCGTCCTGGTCAACGTCAAAAGGTGTTAATGATTTACTGTAATTATCGTAAATGTCATTCGCATCAGAAAAAGAACCTCCGAGATTTTTATACCAAACATCATCCGTTCCAACACTTGAAAGGAGAATGTCATTTACGCCGTCACCGTCTATATCACCAAAACTAATCGTTCTTGCGTCGTCAATATCTTCTTTAATTATTTGCATAGGACCAAATGTGCCCATGTCATTTTCAAACCAAACTAATTTGTCATAAAATTCTCCAAGAATATTAAGTCTGTTTATGGCAACCAAATCGATATCATCATCTAAATCGACATCAAATGCAATTACTTCTCGAGCGCCTGGAAGTTCGGATGTCACCCATTCCTGTTCTGCAAATGAATTTCCACTTACACTTGGATACCAGGATATTTTTCCATCAACTTCAGATGAAACCGCTATATCTTCAAAACCATCTCCATTTAAATCCGCAATTGCAATTGAATTTGGAATCACAGTTTTGCAATTCAGAAATTTTTGAGTATCAAAATTTAATTCCCCGAGACCTTCGTATATTAGTACGAATCCATCATCACTAATCATGGTTCCATAGTGATCAACTAATCTTTCCGTAATGATATCTACCTCTCCATCATTATTTACATCTTCTATCAATAAATAACCTGGTTTGTCTTGGATCACGAGGGTGTCTAAATCGGAAAAACTACCGTCACCCAAATTTTCATTCCATTTCACTATATCGACTCCATCTCCAAATGCATCATATACATAAGCAACATCTTCTAGTCCGTCGTCATTCATGTCTTTAACAACGGTATAACCAGCATAGCTAGGAATATTACTTATTAATAATGTTACTGAAAGAAAAGTCCAATCGCCCACATTCTCATACCAATATAGGTCATTATCTTTATGGTATACAATATCAATATCTGAATCAGCGTCTATATCACGTAAGAAAATATCCTTCGGATAGCTTGTAGTTTCGTAATAATTAATATCATCAAAAACACCATCTCCTAAATTTTCAATCCAAAAGATCCAACCTGATCCACTTCCTTTCGCACCTACAATATCATTATCCCCATCCCCATCCATGTCGGCCATATCTATTCCTTTGAATGTCCCATAATCTCCTAGTGAGACTTCTTCACCATATGAAACACCCCCTAAATAAGGAAATCCATAGATCTCATCATTATCAACAATTATAACATCATCAATTAAATCCCCATTGAAATCCTTCATGAACATTTTTCTGGGGGTAATATATGTATCCAAATTTAGAGTTGAATCCGTGAAACTTCCTGTTCCGTCATTGATCGAAACTCTTAAATTATATAGAGAATAGCTTATAACATCCAAAAAGCCGTCATCATTTACATCATGAATTAATGCGCTACCGTCGTCACAATAATCCTCAAAATTGATTTTTTTTGGTGATGAAAAATGAAGACTATCAGATTGTTTATACCATACTAAATTACAGGGCGTAGAAATTCCTGAAATGGCAACAGCGTCATCTAATCCATCACCATCTAAATCTCCAAATACAGTTAAGATTGGCTCCCAAGCTTCCGTTTTACCTTCTTGTATATATTCGGTATCGAAATTTTGGGCAAACATATCATTCATCCCGATCAATAAAAGAATTGAAAATAGAATTGTAGGCAAGCATTTTCTCATTTCACGCAAAGAATCAGGTTAATAACTGCATTTAACTCAGCAATATACAAATTGTTTAGTAGAAAAACATAACGGTTAAATATCTGTTATGGTTTGTAATGGATTTAAGCAAGCCTATACTTTTTTCTCTAAAACAGTTTTTGCATAGAACTTACCCCAATTAGAAATACTCTCTATGACCGGATTAAGACTTTTACCGACTTCACTTAGTGAATACTCGACAGTAGGTGGAACGGTCGCGTACGCTTTTCTGATTATCACTTCTTTCGCTACAAGATGCTTCAACTCCTTCACAAGCATTCGGGTTGAAATATCTGGAATCGATCGCTCCAACTCCTTGAAGCGCAAAGTTCCTTTATCCAAAAGCACATACAAAATAGCAAACTTCCATTTCCCTTCTAGGGTGTTCATTGCAAGGTGAAAAGGACAATTTAAATATTCTTCAAAAGTTTTTTCTCTCATGATCTATTGTTTTAAGCCAATACGCACAAATATGTCATTACTTACCATAGATGTAACTACTTGCAAAAGTAAAGTAATGGGTTTAGTTTTGCAACCAAAAACAATAAAAAATGAAATATTTGAAAACAGGAGGAATAATCGTAACCACAGTTGTTTTTCTCTCAATGATTAGCTGTGGGCTTAACAAAAACAGTAATATAAACAAACAAGATTACACAATGAAATTAAATAAAAACAAGGCATTAGTAACTGAATTTATTGAAGCTATGAAAAACTCAAATGTTGAAAAACTCAAAACAATGATTACTCCAGATTTTAGTTGGTGGATTATTGGAAAA
>CAKZPK010000261.1 GCA_937139035.1 uncultured Crocinitomix sp.
ATATCTGAAATTGTAGCACCTCGTGAGTTTGCAGTTGTGGCTGTTGAATGGGGGGCTTTAATGATTGCTCTTGGATATTTAGCTGGAGGTCTCGTTTGTCGAATAAGTAATCCAAAATTAGTTTCTTTAATCGGATTAGGGATTCAAACTATAGCAACATTTATAATTGCCTTTAGCTACGGAAAAGAAATGGCGAGACTAGGTTACATATTAATGGGGTTTGGCACAGGTCTTTTACGGACAAGTATTTTGCCTTTTTTAGGTCAAATTTATCAACGTTCTAAGCTGTTAGATTCTGCAGTTCAAGTCAATTATATTATGTCAAATCTTGGCGGTTTTTTAGGTGGTTTAGTCATTGGTATAGTGGGGGCATTGTATGGATTTAAAGAGGGACTTTTATTTAGTGGAATAATCTTTTTATGCGCATTTTCAACTTTGTGTTTTACAATGGCAGTCAAAAATGAGTTGACCCCAGAAAGAGAAAAGCCAGTAAAAGGAGCTGTTTTAATGGTTGTACTTGTCGTGGTGTTAATAGCCGTTAGTTTTTTGGTTTATAATGATGCGAATGCAAATATTAACCATTTTCTTTCAACCACTGATACGTTGGAATTGGCGGAATTTCCTGTATTCAGTTGGGATTATATTTCTGTTATGGCAGCAGTAGTTTTAGGAATAGCATTAGCTGTATTTTACTCTTATAAAAAAATTGCAACTTCATTACAATTGGTAATAGGGAGTGCATGTACTGCGATAGCATATGTCATATTGCTAATAGGTTTTGAAGGATTAGGAACTGAATCATTAAGTACTTTTTTTATTGGGTTTTATACAGTGGAAAGTTTGGCTACATTGTTTATTCGGCCGCCGCTTGAGGCTTATGTTGTTCGTAAGTTTGACATTCGATATAGTCCATTAATTATTGGCCTAATTTATATTACACTAATGCTAATTCCAGAGGTAGGGGCTCTAACAATATTTGAAAATAATGTGATTACTTTGTCCCTAACTGTAGTTTTATTCATAGCATTTGCGGCAATATTTATGGGGTTATATCTCAACCATAAGAAAAAAGTTGAAAAGCAATCTGAGTTAATAGATACTCCAATGAAGGTGTAGTTATTATACACTATTATGAATCTATGAAACTAATTCTTTTCCCTATTTTTGGAAGTATGATGTCACACCCAATTTCTTCCATTCCATTTTTTACAGCTGTAGCATTTGAACGCGCAGGTTATTATGGATTAAGGGCAATTTTTGTTCTATTTTTAGTCAATAGCTCAATAGGTCTTACAAATATGGAGGCAATCCAATTTTACGCATGGGGAACTGGATTGGTAGCGTTAAGTAGTGTGTTTGGAGGACTCTTAGGATTGATAGGGCAACCTAAGTTATTATCCATAATAGGGATTGGTTTACAAGTGCTATCTTCATTTTTAATAGGAATGAGTCAAACCAAAGAATTGGCTTTTACAGGTTTTGCTTTACTCGCTTTAGGAGCCGGAATTGCCCGTTCTAATATTATGCCTTTTTTAGGGCAATTGTACCAACGCTCAAGGTTGCTAGATTCAGGAATGATGATTAATTATATGATGGTTAATATTGGCGCATTTGCTGGTATAGCGCTCATTAGTTCTGTTGCAATTAAACAGGGTTATAAAATGGCATTTATATATTGTGGTTTTGCTTATTTACTTTCATTTATTGCATTGTTTTTTACAAATGAAACCAAAAATGATCCTGTTCACAAACCTGAAAAGCCTAATAATCTATTTCCAATAATTCTTGTTGTAGCTTTAATCGGGTCTGCCTTTTACTGGCTTTCTTTTGAACGTGTTATAGTTCATCTTACCATGGCAACGCATAATTTGGATACAGGTGTTTTAAGTGAGCTTATTAAAAGTGGGGGATCAAATTTAAACCTTATTGTTATTGTTGCAACAACATTGGTGCTGGCGCTATATTATTCTTATAGCAAAATATCAACTGCTCTGCAATTGGGAATTGGGTTTTTATGCGCTCTAATTGCTTATCTATTTTTACTGCCAATTGATTTTTATCAGCCAGAATCAGCTCCATTAGTGAATTTATTGTTGGGCTTTTATATACTGCAAAGTATTGCTGAAGTTTTTATCGGTCCTCCTATTAGTTCATACGTTGTGCGCAAGTTAGACGTCAAGTATAGTCCTATTGTTTTGGGCGGCATTTACTTATTAATTGCACTCATTCTAAAAGCTGGTGCTAATAATGATTATGGATATGTAGGACGTTCATTAAATATTGCTTTAGTAATTATGATATTGTTCTCAGCTGCTTTCTTTGTTCTTTTTTATATCAATAAGAAGAGCGATCCAATTGATTTTGAAGAGGACGATTTTGGTGCTGATGATTTTTAATGATTAAGGAAAAGCTGAATAGCATCTACTTTAACACATTATCCATAAACCACTCATCCTTGGCATTTCGCATTTATATAATCTTCTAGATAGCGTCAAATTAAAACCGTATTATTAGTGTCTATTAAAGAAAAAATAAACCAATGAAAGTAAATCTTATCATCCGCGTATTTATAGTTCTTGTAGCTATTTCCTTTTCTACAGATGCCTTAGCACAAAGAAAGAAGAAGAAAAAGAAAGACGAAATGGAACAGGCTGCTCCCCCTCCATCAAAAAAAGGAGATATCAAGCCATATTCAAAAGTGATTACAAAAGATGCTGAAACAGATGAAGGATTGTTTAGCGTTCATAAGGTTGATAAAGAGTATTTCTATGAAATTCCAGACAGTTTGTTTGGTCGTGAAATGCTAATGGTAACGAGAATTGCTAAAACTGCTGCCGGACTTGGTTTTGGAGGAGGAAAACAAAACGAGCAAGTGTTACGTTGGGAATGGAAAGAGGATAAAGTACTATTAAGAGTGGTCTCTCATAGAGTGGTTGCTGCAGATTCATTACCTGTTCATGAAGCAGTTGTAAATTCGAATTTTGAACCAATAATGCACATGTTTCCAATTAAAGCTTTTGGTAAAGATTCCAGTTCTGTTGTGATTAATGTGACTAAGTTATTTTCAACAGATATTAAAGCATTAGGTTTACCAACTTGGACACGAAAACAATATAAAATATCACGGTTAGATGCAGATCGTTCATATATTGAAAAAGTAAATAGCTACCCAATTAATGTAGAGGCGCGTCATGTTAAAACTTATGCGTCAAGCGCTCCTCCATCTAATGCTAGTTTAGGTTCTATCTCTGTAGAAATTAGTAATTCAATGATTTTGTTGCCAGAGGTTCCAATGCAACGCCGTTACTTCGATCAACGTGTAGGATGGTTTACTTCTTCGCAAACTGATTATGGTTCTGAAGCTCAAAAAAGTGAATCTGTTCGTTATTTGGATAGATGGAGATTAGAAGTGAAGCCTGAGGATATGGAGAAGTTTAAAAATGGTGAATTGGTAGAGCCTGTTAAACCGATTATCTATTATATAGACAGAGCGACACCAAAAAAGTGGGCTAAATATTTAAAGTTAGGTATTGAGGATTGGCAAGTAGCATTTGAAGCCGCAGGGTTCAAAAATGCAATTATTGCAATGGATGCACCAACACCAGAAGAGGATCCTGAATGGAGTCCAGAAGATGCGCGTTATTCAGTTGTACGCTATTTAGCTTCTCCAATTCCAAATGCAAATGGTCCGCATGTAAGTGATCCTAGAAGTGGTGAGATTATTGAGTCTGATATCAACTGGTATCACAATGTAATGACCTTATTAAGAAACTGGTTTTTTGTGCAAACAGCAGCCATTAATGAGGATGCAAGAGGAACAGAGTTTAAAGATGAGATTATGGGGCGTTTGATTCGTTTCGTATCTGCTCATGAAGTTGGTCACACACTTGGTTTACCTCATAATATGGGAAGTAGTGTTGCTTATCCTGTAGATTCGTTGCGTTCATCAACGTTTACTGATCAGTACGGAACTGCACCTTCAATTATGGATTATGCAAGGTTCAATTATATTGCTCAACCTGAAGATAAAGGAGTAGCACTTATGCCAAATATTGGAATTTATGATAAATATGCAATCAATTGGGGATATCGTCCGATCGTAGATGCTGAAAATGCAAAGGATGAAAAAGCAACTTTAGATCAGTGGATTTTAGCGCATGCTGGTGATCCTCTTTACAGATTTGGAAAGCAACAGTTTGGTGTGATTGATCCAAGTTCGCAAACAGAGGATTTAGGGGATGATGCCATGAAGGCGAGTGACTATGGAATTAAAAACTTAAAACGTATTCTACCTAACTTAATCGAGTGGACTGGTAAGGATGGAGAAGATTATGAAGAATTGTCTGCCATTTATGATCAAGTAGTTGGACAATTTAATCGCTATATGGGGCATGTTGCAGGTAATGTAGGTGGTATTTATGAAAACTATAAAACTTTCGATCAAGAAGGAGCGGTTTATACACATGTTCCAAAGGAAAAACAAGAACGCGCAATGCAGTTTTTAGATGAGCAATTGTTTCAAACACCAACTTGGTTATTGGATCAAAACATTTTTAATAAAATCGAATTTGATGGAGCAATAGAACGTATGCGTAAGCTGCAAGCCAGAACATTAAATAACGTATTAGATTTTGGAAGATTGGCTAGAACAATAGAGAACGAAGCAATAAATGGAGATGATGCCTATGCTATAATTGATCTAATGGAAGATTTGCGCGGTGCAGTTTGGACAGAGTTGAAAGCTGGAGGAACGATTGACGTTTACCGTAGAAATCTTCAACGTGCACATATTGATCGTTTAGCTTATTTAATGACAGAAGAACAAATGAAGATTCCTGCGCAGTTCCGTCGTTATTTTATTCGTACTGACGTAAATGCAAGCCAGTCTGATATTCGTGCGGTAGTGCGTGCAGAATTAAATGAACTTAAAAAACAAATTAAATCAGCAATTGGTCGTACTTCTGACAAGATGAGTAAATATCATTTACAGGATGCTGTGGTTCGAATTGATTTAATTTTAGATCCAAACGGATAAGCTAAGTTTGAATATTAAATGGCTGAATTCCAAAAGGAAGCTGAGGTAACTTTGTAACCGGATTTAACGTAATGATTATATATATAACAAATCATTATGAAAAATCCACTTCTATATTTAAAAGAGAAAGAGCATCAACACGCATTTTATGCGGTGGCTATCTTTATAATGTTAACCACATTATTCTTTTTATTGGTGAGCTTAAAATCACCAGTAAAAAAAGTAGAGGAGGTTGAACCAATCGAGGCAGTTATTGAGGTTAGTTTTGCAGAGCCTGCATCTTCAGGGTCAGAAACTGTTTCTCCAAATAATTTGACAAACGAAGTTGTTGAAGATATTGCCGTGCAAAATGAACCAAGTGTTACTACGGAAACTGCCGCTACCAATAGTGTTGACAATGCATTTAATTTTAATCCTTCAAGTGGAACGTTAGATGGACCAAAATTTGGAGATAACGAAGGAAACGATATTGTTGATTCGGGACCTGCACACGAAGGAATTTCAAGTCGATCAATTCTTGAGGAGCCAACCTTTAACACCAATTTGCAAGAGGAAGGTGAGATTGCGTTGAAACTATGGGTTGATGCAAAAGGATTTGTTGTAAAGGCATTACTTGATGCTGACCATTCGAATAGCGGAAGTCAATTTTTAGTTCGTGAGGCAATAAAAGCAGCTAAAACAATGCGCTATAATACTAAAGAAGGTGTTCCTTCAGAATTTGTTGGCACTAAAATATTTAGTTTTAAGAAAGCCTAGTTCGCCTAGCATGTCTATAAAAAGGGTAAATTTGTAACCTACTATGACCCTTAAAGATAAAATAGCCGAACTTCCTTCAGGTATCAAGCCTGCATTAAGTAATGACTTGCGCGAAATGCAAGAAGATATCTACTATTACTTTACCGAATTAGATCAATTTGAAGTATTAAAAGTGCAACAAACTGGTGAAGCAGATCGAATGATTTTAGCCGCTTGTTTAACCACAATGCAAGATCCTATTTTTAAAATAATGGTGGCACATACTTGGCAGCGTGACTTGGCTTTTGATGAACAATGGAGCGAATTTGAAACAGTTGAAGAGGGAGTTATATTTCGTTTTTTAACTTGGGATGATGAATACATCACAGGTGAAATTTGGTTTGAACGAGCTAAACAAGAAGTGCAATAATGCCTAAAAGTAAGGTGGCGTTATTTGGTGGTGGCCCCGCTTGTTTAATGGCGGCCTATCAACTAAGCGAAAATCATGATGTTCATATTTTTGAAAAAGGAAAACGGTTAGGGCGCAAGTTCTTAGTGGCTGGAAATGGTGGTTTTAACCTTACCAATGAGGCGCAAGGAAAAGAGTTGCAATTGGTCTATTCTAATCATCCAAAACTCCATAAAGCACTTGCACAATTTAATACTGTAGACACGCGTAATTGGTTGTCTGAAATTGGTATAGAAACCTTTGTAGGATCAAGTGGTAGAGTTTTCCCTAAAAAGGGAATTAAACCAGCAGATGTTCTTAAGCGAATTATAAAAATGCTGGAGAAAAAAGGGGTTCAAATTCACTTAGACCACACTTTTATTGGGTTTAATAATAAAGCCCAACCAATTGTAAAGTCAAATGAAAATGACACGGTTATTGAGGCTAATCATTATGTATTTGGATTAGGCGGAGGTTCGTGGGCTAAAACAGGGTCGAACAGTGTGTGGATGTTGCCATTTCAAGAGGTTGGAGTGCAGACATTGCCTTTTCGCTCATCTAATTGTGGTATTGATGTTGTTTGGGATCGTGAATTTCAAGAAAAATTTGGAGGGACACCTTTAAAAAACATTGCTATAAATGCTTATGAACTTAATTATAAGGGAGAGGCCGTAGTAACTGGATATGGACTTGAAGGAAATGCAATTTATCCATTAGTTCCAGCAATAAGAGAAGTATTAGCAAAAAATGAACGGGCATACATTACAATAGATTTTAAGCCGAACAGCAGTATTGAAATGTTGCAGTCAAAAATACCTCATGGAGGCATAAAACCAAAAAATTATGCCTTCACGTTTAACATTAGCAAGGCCGTGCAACAAATAGCCAAAATGGGGCTAAATAAAGAGGATTATCTAAATCCGGATGTATTTGCAGCGAGTTTAAAAAAGGTGTCGGTACCTATTCAAGGATTAAGACCTGTGGCGCAAGCAATCTCAACTGTTGGAGGAATAGCAATGACCGAAATTGATGAACAATTTGGTTTAAATAATCATCCACAAATTTCAATCATTGGAGAAATGTTGGATTGGGATGCTCCAACAGGTGGCTTTTTATTGCAAGCATGTTTTTCTACCGGTTATGTTGTTGCTCAAAAATTAAATGAACAATCGAATTTATAAATCGTAAACTATGGCTGCCACTAGCTTTTTTGAAGAAAATTTCAAGCAAATAAATTACAGTAAAGAAAGTTTCAGAAATACTGTTTATGAATCTTGCGTATTTGAGAATTGTAGTTTCGCCAAGGTCAATTTTATTGATTTAACTTTTGAGGAATGTGAATTCATTAATTGCGATTTTACAGGCGCCTTTTTAAATGAAACTGCTTTTAGAGAGGTTGGTTTTGTTGGTTGTAAAATGATTGGGCTCAATTTTGAAGGAATTAATCCGTTTCGACTTAAAATGGATTTTGAAGAATCTATTTTAGATTATGCCATTTTTCATGGAATGAAGCTAATTGGTGTTAAAATGATCAACTGTTCTTTAAAGGAGTGTGATTTTACAGCCGCAAATTTCCAAAAGGCAATTTTTACTGGTTCTAATTTAACAAATGCTCTTTTTCAGCAAACGAACTTAATAGAAGCGGATTTTCGTTCTAGCGAAAATTATACAATTAATCCAGGATTAAATCAAGTAAAAGGGGCAAGGTTTTCTAAAGATGGGCTTATGGGGCTTTTACGAGATTTCAAAATCAAAGTAGAAGAGTAAGTATTTTTAATGGGTTTTTAATTGTTCATTAGCAAAGTGTTACGTTTTGTTGGGTAAAGTTACGTTTTATCGATTTATTATGCACGCATATCTAATTTGGCACATTCTTTGTCTAAGTTGATTTAAATTTGTATCAAATACTAAGCTATGAAAATGACCCAATGTCAAATCGGAAAAATAGGATTAATTGATAACGATATCATAATGGTAGATATTGAATCAGGAATAGAAATTGGAATTGAACATATTTATGAATTTCAAAATGTTGCAGCTGATTTAGTAGACGCGCAAAAGAAACTGTATTCGATTGTGAGTTATGGCGCCTATTCTATGCCAACTAAAGAGGCACGTGAATTTTGCGGAAGAGAAGAGGTAAATAATAATCATTTTTTGGCTAGGGCATTAGTCGTTCATGGCTTAGGACAAATGATCATTGCGAAGCACACTATTAAGCAAAGAAAATCAAGTGTACCCACCAGAATTTTCACTGATACCAAAAAAGCGAAAAAGTGGGTGAAGGAACTTCGTTCAAAAAATAATGATTATCAATTGATTAGTAAATACAGCGAAAAAGTAAAAAGAATTTAATCTACCAATATTAGGGATTAGTCGACTGAATTTATATATTAGCGCCTGAATTACTACTATAGTTGTTACCACGAATAACACTACGATTATACTTAAGCCAAGGTTCAAGTAAATCGATTACCACACAAAAGGGCTCTAAACTAATTATCCTTTCAATTACTAGTCGTTAATATTATGCTAATTATTAGCGACATTGATTAGTTTGTTAGTATATACCTTAAAAAAAGGGTTTTGATTAAAGAGTATTGAATGATTGAATGTGAAAAATCAACAGTAAGTTTGATAGAGAATAATATTCTCTTTATTAATGTGGGGGGAGATCAAGAGTTTAGCTTACGAGATTATAAAGAAATTAAAGTAGCCTCTATTCGCCTTGCAAACAATAAAGACGTTTTTAACCTTATCAATCTTGGGGATAAAACTATTCCAGATAAAGAGGCAAGAGAAGCTTGCACCAATGAAATTGGTGACGGTTGTGTAAAAGCTGAAGCTATTATTGTACACTCTTTAGGTCAGCGTATTGTTGCACGCCATATCTTAAAAAGAAAAAGGAAACATATTCCGGTTAAATTATTTACCAATATTGACAAAGCTAAGGCTTGGTTAGGTAAAATTAAAGATGATTTGGACATTCCGTCACAGCAAAACTAGTCCTCTTTACTGATCATTTTATAACGATCGTATTCCACAAAATAATTCATCAAGTTTTTCCATTCCGTTTTTGTCGGATTTAGGATGTATGTTGTCACGTTTTCTAAACTTGTTTTCTTTCCTTTTAAAGTTCTAAAGTCAAGCTTTTTTTGATCAAAATCGAGTTCCTTTAAAATGACTTCTCCTCCTTTAAGTGTGATGTATATGGCAGAATAATGAGAGTTGTCTTCTTGACTTAGTAGAATCAGCTCATTGGGTATTAGCCCTTGGTAGATTTTTGAGCTTTCATCAGCAATTTCATAAAGAAATATTTTTCTTGGAATCAAAAAATAGTAAGAGTCATCTTCCAACGCAACCAATACGGAATCACTATCTATTACGCCGTGCAAATAACCATTGTTAATGGAGTATTGTGAGTTTTCTCGAACCTCTTCTCGACTGATTGATAATAAACGGTTTTTTAAAAAATAAATACCTGTTTCATCTATTACTAAATGGTGTCCAGCTGCTCCGCGTAAATCACTTTCAGATTTTGGAATAACTCCGTATGTTCCAAAATACTGCGAAGCTACAACACTTAGTTTTTTCGTTCCAGGGTTTGTATTTGTATCAAAATAAACAGAATAAACCGCCTCATTATCTTGACCAAAAGCAGGAATTAGAAATAATACTAATAAAACTTTAAAGAGGTTTAGCATAGTTTTTTTCTTAAAAATAAAGAAAAATGGTTCCGAAACCAATTACCAATCGACTTTTAAATTATCTTTATCACTCGACCCCAAAAAAACTTCTTAGAAACTGTTTAAATTTGATTTATGCAACATCAAAAACCAACTCAGGTACAAGGATTAAGTGTAGACAATTTCTTTAAAAAGATAGAGATACATGGATAAAAGATGGGTCTATAAAAAAGATACAGATCAAGACACAATTGTTCGTTTAATAGAACAACTTGGAGTTACCAAACCAATTGCAACCATTTTAGGACAACGCGGAATTCAAAATTTTGAAGCTGCCAAAGCTTTTTTTAGACCTGATTTAGATGAGCTGCATGACCCTTTTGAAATGTTAAATATGGTTCTTGCAGTTGAGCGAATTTCAACAGCCATACTGAATCAGGAGAACATTTTGATTTACGGAGATTATGATGTGGATGGAACAACCGCTGTTGCATTGATGTATGAATACTTGACGAGAGAATACGAACAAGTTGGATATTATATTCCAGATCGATATAAAGAAGGATATGGTATTTCTAGAGATGGAGTTGATTTTGCCATAGACAATAGTTTTACACTTGTAATTGCATTGGATTGTGGGATAAAAGCAGTGGGTGAAATAACATACGCCAAAGAAAATGGAGTAGATTTTATTGTTTGCGATCATCATTTACCTGGAGAAGAAATTCCGCCTGGAATCATTCTTAATCCAAAACAAAAAGATTGTCCTTATCCTTTTAAAGAATTATCAGGTTGTGGAGTAGGTTTTAAATTAGTTCAGGCAATGAACAGTGTGGATAATCACCCTTTAGATGAGATTTTGCCTTTATTGGATTTGGTGGTAGTGAGCATTGGAGCAGACATTGTTTCAATGACGGGAGAAAATAGATTATTAGCTTATTTTGGATTAAAACTGCTGAATCAATCACCAAGAATTGGATTTAAGCGAATTTTGGAATTGTCAAATACCAAAGGAGATTTGTCGATTATGGATGTAGTTTTTTCAATTGCTCCAAGAATCAATGCAGCAGGAAGAATTTCATCTGGAAACAAAGCCGTGGAACTATTACTCGCCCAATCATTTGATGAGGTAGAAGAGGTGAGTAAATTAATTAATACCAATAATGAAACACGCAAAGGGTTAGACCGCTCAATTACACAAGAAGCTTTAGAGGTTATTCAACAGGACGATTGGTTATTGAACGCAAAGTCAACCGTCGTTTTTAATCCTGATTGGCATAAAGGTGTGGTTGGTATTGTGGCGTCTAGATTAATTGAAAAGCATTATAGACCAACCATTGTTTTGACAGAATCAAATGGTGAGGCTGTTGGTTCTGCCCGAAGTGTTAAAGGTTTTAATATTCATGATGCGATTGCACAATGCAGTGATTTATTGACGCAGTTTGGAGGGCATTATTTTGCTGCGGGTTTAACCATGCCTTTGGATAATGTTACGGCTTTTAAAATGAAGTTTAACGAGGTTGCGCAAAACTTGCTAACGGAGGATATGTTGGTGCCAGAAATTGAAATTGATGCGGAAATAAACTTTAGAGATATTTTTGAAAATCAATTGGGAGGCATTCCTAAGTTTTATCGTGTTTTAAAACAATTAGCTCCATTTGGACCAGATAATATGGCGCCCGTTTTTGTAAGCCGGCAGGTAAAAGATACAGGATATTCGAGGTTGCTAAAAGATGAGCACGTAAAACTCTCAATTCGTCAGGCAGAGTATCCTGAAATTATAATTGAGGCAATTGCTTTTGGTTTTGGACATCTTATGAGCCGAATTTTAAAAGAGCCTTTTGATATTGTATATACCATTGCCGAAAATCACTGGCAAGGAAGAACCTCTCTGCAACTTATGATCAAAGACATTCGATTTGCAGACCGTTTGTAATGATTGACAGGTTTATAGTTTTACTTGGCGGAATGTTTTAACCGGAATTCCTTCTGAATTGGATAGCACAAATAGGTATGTTCCCTTCTCTAAATTAGCAGTGTTAATAGTAGAATTTGCTTTCATTGAGGCAATAAATCGCCCAGAAATATCATAGATTGCGAGCGTTCCATCTGTGACGCCGCGTAAAGTTAAATTACTGTTGAACGGATTTGGGTAAAGGGTGATTTCATCCGTTTCAAATTCAGTTGTTGCAGCAATTGAATAATCGGTAATTGAAAAGGCGTCTATTCCAGCTTCTGTAATGTGGTCTGAGCCAGATTCATCACTAATTTTAATGCGTAGGCGCATGGTTGAGGTAATAGGAAGATGTGCATTTGCATCAATCGAAAAACCTGTCCAGCTGCTCATAGTGATGTTGTCATTATAAATTTTATCAACTAAAATTACAGCCCCCATTCCGTTAAGTAGGTGAATTTCTAAGGTGTCATTTGCAGGAGTTTCTCCACCCGCATTATAATACCACAAAGAAAAGTTTATGTGAGGATCGCTGTATTCCGTTAAGTCAAATGTAGGTGACATTAAGAAGACAGCACCTGCATCAACTTGATCGGCGTTTGAAATATCAGAGCCATTTCCTGTTAGGTATGCCTTACTTCCACAATCAAATGATGCATCATAAAATGGATTTTCTATATCGCCTTCTGGTCCTGTTACGCCAACAGGAATTTCACGTTCCCATCCTCCTTGTTCAGCCCATCCGCTAGGTGCCCAATTAAAGTCAAACGTAAAGTCATCATAATATCCTTTTTCTAAAAAGATTTCAATCTCTTCTGTTTCAGCGGTGATTAACGTATCAATAATACAAATGGTTTCGTAGCCCCATTTACCTATAGTAAGTTGATAATTATCTTCATAATATAGGTCTGTATTTACTATTCCAGTAACTCCTGTTTGGTCTTCTATTTCTGTGTAAGTATGCTCTAATAAAACCCATGCATCTTCAATGTTTGACATAGTTTCAGCATCTCGAACTCGAACACGAAGACTAAATTCTGGCAATTTTTCTAAAACAACGTCCTGTTCAGCAATTTCTCCTTCAACAAATGTGATGGGAATTGTTTGCGGATGATAAGATGATTTGAAATAGGTCACTTCTAGCACACCTTCTTCAGCAATTCCTGTGGCATAATCTCCCACTACATTTGAATAATCAGTAGACGCAGATCCTTCAATGGTTACTTCAACATTATTTAAATTAAAGCCTGTGCCTAATTCGGTCACATTTCCTTTTAAGTAGCTTCCTTGTTGCTCATTAAACCCAAGCACAAATAAACCTTCTTGACGATCGCTAACAATGATATTTCCAGACTCAAAATAAGGGTAGACACCCCAGCATCCTTTAAAGTCGGGCGAGTCCCACGGAGAGGTATCAAAATTTCCAACCTCAACCATATTGTTAGGGTTGTTAATGTCATGTATGACAAGACCATCAGCATAATAAGAAGTGTATAAATAGTTTCCTTTTACATGCGAATTATGTGGTACAATATTGTTGCCTGGTGAAGATTGTATTTTATCTAAATATTTAATATCGGATGGATCAGAGATATCAAACGAACCAATAAAACCATTCGATACTTCGTCTGTTGTATAAGCAAAATTCCCGTCCTCTGAGACCCAAATATTGTGGGTAAAAATGGAAGGTGTAGAGGAAGAGCCTAAAAGTACAGGACTCGTTTTATCTGTAAGATCTACAATGCTAAAAATTCCTTCATAAATATGTCCAAAATAACCTGTGTCGTTTCGCACATAGCCATCATGTACATACCATTCGTCAAAAACGCCTACTTCAATTGGGTTTAGCGGATCGGTATGTACATCTAAAATAATGACACCGCTAGCGCCGCGATTGGCACCAAAAATATAAACATATCCATCTGTTTGATAGAGGTTGTGTGCTGATTGCCAATTGGCATCTTCAGGTCCTGTATAGATTGTTACTGGTAAATCGGTTTCTTCCGGAAGTCCAGTTAAGTCAACAATCATCATTCCTTGGATGGCCTCTGTAGTGACGTAAGCATAGTCTTCATACACTTTTACATCTCTCCAGATTGAATGTAATCCATCTTCCCAAAAAACTTCGATTGGATCAGTTGGGTCTGAAATGTCTACAATTGATAATCCAGTTTCAGTTCCAACTAAAGCATATTCGGTTCCATCTTCTGCTGTGTATCCCCAAATGTCGTTTGCAATGGTGCTATGTTCGTCAGGAATGTCTAAGTAACCAATTTCTGTTATGTTGAGTTGTGCATGTACAGAAAGAATACTAAAGAATAGAATGGTAAAGTAAAATTTTATCATGGTTGGATTGATTTGGCCAAATATTAAAAATATCGTTGACAAACATCTTACCAATTGATTAACAGGTTGATTCTATCTACTTGCCTGTATAATGTTTTGCCAATAATTTTAAGTGTAATCCTTTGTAAATTAATACTTCTGCAAGAATTAAGTTTGGAATCCATCCTAACCAGGCAACTAGCCGATACAAATCCATTGGAGGCATTTCATAGAGATAGTTTACGATTAAATATTTCCATAAGCGCAAGGTAATTGCAGATAATGTAAGGGCGTAACTGCGATACATATACTTAGCATGTGCTTCATAGTTTTTATTCCGAATGGCTGTGTAGGCTTTAAAAGTAAACCACCACCAGAGTAGTGCTAGTGTACTAAATGCGATTATAGATAATGTACCTCCATTAGCAAAAAAGCCCATAATTAAACCAGATGGACCAGTGAGTAGTAAAATGGTAACAATGTAAATTGCGCCCATTATCCTATGCGGCCTTTTCCACAAAAAACGTTTGCTAAATTGTGTAAAGCCAGCTATTATGGCAAATATGCTTGTAAATACATGAATGTAAAATGCAACAATCCATAGAGTAGAAGCTCCGCCAGGATACAAGCGAAATACCCATTGTTTTATGCGTAAAAAAGCTACATCTGTTTCTAATGATAAATAAGGTAAACTAATTCCTACCATTAAAATGGTGAAAAATAGGAGCAATAAAATTAGAATGATTCGAACAGGTTGTGTCAAAATAATCAGTAATTTACAATCGGTTGATGAAACCAATTTAGAATAAATGAATGACAATTAAGATGAAAAAAAGAAGAAATCCTCAAATTTTAATATCCGTAGCAATGGCAATATTTTTTTTGCTATTAACGGCATGCGGAGGAGCTGAGCCAGAGCCAAGTATTGATACGAACGAATATGAGACAGAAGACGAAGGTGCTGCAAATGTAGAAGAAGAAATGTTGGATGAGTCTTTGGCTTCCACACTATATGAAGAAAACCCAAGAACAATAGGAGGAGATAAGGATATAAATCAGTCATTCATTGATGATATGTTTCCGTTAGAGGATAATACGGTTGATCAAATATTGGGGTGTTATGTCGGATCCTTTGGTAAGAATAAAATAAATCTCACAATTTATGAAACTGCTAATGGCAGTGCAGAAGGATACTCTGTTTGTGCCGGTAATTTTAGAAAAGTTTCAGGAACCTTTGATTTGATGGAAGAAGATCATTACACCTTCACGTTAAAAGAGCCAGGAGATGATCAATATGATGGTATTTTCGAATTTACGCTTGACGCTTCTGACGAGCAAGTAAAAGGAAGTTGGACACCGTATAAAGAAAAGGGAAATTCTGCTAAAACATATGAACTGCAGAAAAGAAAGTTTGAATACAAGGATGATATAGGAACTTATCCAGAAGCCTCGCAACGCTTGTTAACTGAGGAGGATTTGAATAACCTAGGTGAATACGAATTAACAGAAATGCGAAATGAAATTTATGCGCGACATGGTTATTGTTTCAAAAACAAAGAGTGGCGTAGTTTATTTGAAAGCTATGATTGGTATATGCCAATGGGGACGGATATTCGTGGTAAACTCACAGATATTGAGGTTGAAAACATTGAGTTAATATATGATTTCGAAAGTTATCTTGAAGAATATTACGACGGTTTCGGTCGATAGTTTATAAAGCTATTTTAAACTGTAACGGTAAAAGTAATAGTCGACTGTTTCTAACATAAATTGTAGACTTATTAGCAAATTGAAAGTTAAAGCTAGGAACTGTTCCAACTTGTAGTTTTGGTGTGATTTGGTAGTGGAAATTCAAGCCGAATTTCAAAATTGAGCCTGTAAAGCGCTCATTTAATTCGGGCGAAAAACCAATTACTGTACTCCCTATATTTGTGAATTTTGTATTGGCAACTAATCCTATTCCAACAAGAGGTCCAAAGCTGAATTTTGATTTTTTGATGAGGTCGAACGAACCCGTGAAATTTAGTGCTAAAGTGCTCACTGAATAATCTAAACTGGCATCTTCGGCTAAAAAGCAATTACATGAATTAGGGTCATCTAGATTTTCTAGCGGAATTTCAGTGTCATTTTCATAAAGGTCAAAAAAGTCACTTTCGCTTATCATTAAGTTATAATTAAAGCTGGTGTGACGCTGACCGTAACTTGCTGCAAGTGAAAATTCAAATCGATTTTTGAAGCGATAATATCCCCCTAATCCAATTTCAAATCCACTTGAAGGAAATGCAACTTGGCTTAAATTTCCAGAGGTAAAATAAGATTTAAACACGGCTTGATCAAAAGCCATGTAGCCGCCATATGCTAACAAACCAAATTTGCTAGGTTTTGGTTCTTCGGTTGGTGCTGTTGTACTGTCAATTGAAGGAATTGAATCTAGCGTAGGTAATTCGTTTTCGGCAATGTTGGTTACGGTGTCAGCAACTATTTGGTCAACGACTAACGTAGAATCATTGCTACTGTCAGAATTAGATGATTGAACAATAGTTGAATCAGTTTTATCATTGTTTAAACTTGCTGCTGGTAGGGCATTGTTATTTGCTAAATGAAGGGTTGCGTTTGAAGTTGAGGGTTCAATTGTTCTTGCTTGCAGTTGAGCAAGGTTCGTAATTACACCATTTTGTATTCCTGTCTTTATTGTCGAATCTTTTTCTTCCTCTTCTGTAGAGTTAGGATTCGTTTCTATCAGAACATTTGCGGCTAATGAATTATTGGGTGTTGAGATTGCTGTAGTGTTTAGTGATTGGTTTTCGAACTGAGTACCATTACCACCGGTTTCATTTGAAACTAAGTTTTCGTTTGTATTAAGGATGGTAGTATCAGAATTACTTTCAGTATTATTATCAGAAATTATGTTAGAATTTGTGCTTGCAGAAAGTGCGTCGTTTTCTGTTTCGAAATTGTTGTTAGGTGCAGGCTCAATTGTATTCGACTCACCTTCTACGAGCAAAATTTCATTTTCATTATTATTCAATGTAGGTTCAACAGCAAGGTTGTTGATAGTGTCATTGTTATTGCAGGTTTCAGTAATAGCTGCTGTACTATTATCAACCGTTATTCCTTTACTGGTTGCCCATAAAATTCCAGAAGCAATAATGGCCATACCAGCACCAAACCAAAACCATATGAAAAAGCGTTTTTTACGCTTTTCTTTTCCTTCAATTTGCGCTTCAATTTGTGCAAACAAATCTGGTGGGCTAGGTTCGGATGCATTCAGCAAATGCTCCCGTAATTGTTCTTCTATGTCAAAATTTTCACTCATTTCCTTGCCGAAATTAGTTTCCTCAGAGCAGCCTTTGCTCTATTTAGTTGTGAACGAGATGTTCCCTCGTTAATGTTTAACATTTCTGCAATTTCCGGATGCGTATAACCTTCTAAAATGTAAAGGTTGATTATGGTTCTAAACCCATCTGGTAATTGTTGCAATGCTGTTTTCAATTGTGATTTGATATGTGCTTCTTGTAAATCAATGTCAAATTCTTTTTGCTCCGTAAATGGAGTTTGATATTCTTTTAATTCGGTGCTTATTTTTTTCTTCTTTAGGCAGTGGATACAATATCTAACTGCTATTTTTTTTGCCCAACCTTCAAAACTTCCACTTCCATTGAACGTGTCTATTTTTTCATAAATTATGACAAAGGTTTCTTGTAGTGCATCCTTTGCTTCAGCCTCATCCTTCATATATCTTAAACACACGTAGTACAGCTTTGGCGATAATTCGTCATAGAGGTACCTGAAAGCTTCAGAATTGTATTTTTCTTGAAGTTTTAAAACGTTGTCTAATAGCTTCTTGGCTCTGGTTACTGACATTTACAGGTGTGGGGAAACACTATTTGTTTTTACTGTTCATAATAGGTGCAAATACTTCTTAATTCTGACTCGTTCAAATTGGCCCCAAGTATTACTTCGTTTATATTGTTCCCCGTAATAATTATGGAGTCGAGCACTTTTCCAGTGAGCGGTGGCGAACTTTGGTCAACCCAAAGATTATCTCCCGTTTTGAAATAGTGCTCTATGCCATAACCATAAGGTTCTAAATAGTAATTAAGCGAGTCTGGTATTGTAGTTATTAATGGTGTATTTGGTAATTGTACATTTACTAATTTGCTTTGACCTTCGCTGTATGCATGAACAAAGCCAATTCTTGTAGGTTCGTAACCTAAAAATTCATCAAATTTGATGACCATATTAGTGGCCTGTAATCCGTAATAGCCCAGCGGAGTTTTGTAATTTGGGTAAGATCCCAATTCCGTTCCGTCATAGTTGTAGAAAGTGTCAAAATAAACGTAGGTGTCTTTATTAATTACTGGAGGTTCAGGTGGAGTTACTTTACTCACACAGAGTTCTGTTATACCAGATTCAAATTGTAGTTGTGTTATATAATCAATTTCACCTGAAAAACTTACTTCAAAAGCTTCCCAGTCAGCAATGTTTGGAATGCTTAAGTCAATGTCTACCGTAACGCCGTCAACAGTTAAAGGAAATGTTTCAGAATAGTAAACTATTGGGGAACCATTAACTCCAAAGCCCATCTCATCAAAACTTCCTTCAAACCCATATACGATAAAAGTGGCGGTTTGATCTGATCCATCAAAATCAAAGATGAGTGAGTTTGCACCATAAAATCCTGGTTCTGTTTCGCCTTCATTAATTTGCACAAAACCACCTTCCTGAAGAGTGATGCTATAAGCTGACTCTTGTGTATAACCAATAATACCCTCTTCCAAAATAAAATCAGAGGGGTAAGTGTCTACATCTGTAAAGTCGTCGCAGGTTTCTATAAATTCATCTGACAAATCATTGAATGGATGAAAAAGCGAAGGGCAAGTGGCACAATCAAGGTTTTGATTGTTCACACTTGCATTAATCGGTTGGTCCGAAACTTCCTTTTTACAATTTATCAATGATAAGATTGCTAGGGTTAAAATTATTTTTTTGCTATGCATATATAATGGTTTAAAAACAGAACGCATTAAGCTTTCACTTAGATGCATTCTGTTTCAATTAAAATGTTTTTATTCAAGGATTACTTTCTCTATTGCACGAGTTCCATCAGATAAAAACATTTCTACCAAATAAAGACCTTGTTCAAATTCTCCTGTTTGAAGAGTAATTTGGTTTTTATTGATATCCGTTTTTTCAAATACTAATCCACCAGCTATAGTGTAAATTCGAATGTTCTGAATTAATTCATTTGAATTAACAGTAACAAATTGGTCAGCTGGGTTTGGATATACTGAGATTAAGTCAGTGTTGTAGTCATTTAATCCTGAATCATCTATAATTGTTGAATCAGAAGCATAACATAACTCTGTAATACCTAACTCTCCACCAACCATAACAATTTCATCAATCTCACCTTCAAAAGTTAAATAAGCCAACTCTGCAGTTCCTACTGAAACACCTGTTAGTTCCAAATCAACTACAACACCATCAATAGTCATTGGGTAAGTGTCATCAAATATTGTCAATGGTTCGCCATTTAATTCAAACCCTTCAGATCCTGCACCAAACCATTCGTAAATTTCGAATTGTACAAATTGGTCACTTCCGTCAAAATCAAATATTAATGGAGCATTGTTGATGAAAAGCCCTGGGAAATATACCGGATCTGTATTTACATATACCGTACCTTCATCTCCTACTGTAACCGGGTAAGCATCATCTTGTGTGTGACCAATTACTTCGCCTGCTTCAAAAATGGCATCCATTGGCCAAGGTTCTCCTGTAAAGTCGTCGCATTCTACATCTGTATCTAAAAATGGTTCAACACATAGCTCCAAAATTCCAGATTCAAAAAGCTTATGTGTTACCACATCAAGATCTCCTGTAAAAGTAAGGTAGAAAAAGTCAAAGCCATCTCCAGTGGGTGAATCGTCAAGTTCAACTGTAACTCCGTCGATATCCATTGGGAATGTATTGTCATAATCAAAATATGCAGATCCATTGACAGCAAAACTTTGCTCAGTAGGACCGCCAAGCCATCCATACATTAGAAATCTAGCAGTTTGAGAGGTTCCGTCAAAACCAAAATCTAATTCAACTCCGCCATAGATACCTGGATCAAAGCCGCTATTGATGTTGCACCAACCATCTCCTGTTCCTGCAATTGTAATTGATTGTGTTCCTCCTTGTGTCGTTCCTATCTCATCTCCAATCATATCCGCATCAACAGCAAAAGACTCTATTGGGTATAAAACCATATCAGTGAAATCATCACATTCTCCTTCTTCAAAAAGTGGTTCAACACAAAGCTCTATGATATTCGATTCATGAAAATCTTCAGCACGAATAGAGACAAGGTCTAAATTTCCTGAAAAAGTAAGATAAACGTCATAATAGTAGACACTTAGATCTGGTACGGTAGTCGTGTCCATGTCAACGGTTACACCATCAATAATCATTGGGTAATCACCATGAAGTGAAGTGTATGTTGATCCATTTACAGAAAAAGATCTACCTGTTCCTGGTCCCATACTACTTTCTCCTAAATGAAATCTGGCAGATTTAGCAGTTCCATCAAAGGCAAAATCAATAGTTGATCCTCCAGTAAATATTCCAAAGGTAGAAATTGAGCAATGAATCCAAGTATCAGAATGTTCTCCTAATGTTATAGTTTGCGTTCCATCTTGTGTATATCCAATAATTTCACCCTCTAGATCTTCTCCTGAATATGTTGCTTCTGGATAAGCTAATGGGTCTCTAAAATCATCACATCCTCCATCTGTAAATGCTGGTTCAACGCAAAGTGTTTGAACTCCAGATTCAAAAAGAATAATATCAACTTCATTAATCATCCCCGTAAAAATTAGGTATGCGTTGTCCCATGAGCCAAAATCTTCGGCACTATCATCTAAGTCAATTGTAATTCCGTCAACCGTCATTGGGAAAGTTTCGTCCATATAATGAATGTCAGAACCATTAACGCTGAATCCCATTTCACCATATTGTTCAATCCAACCATAAATTTCGAATTGAGCTACTTGATTGCTGCCGTCAAATGCAAAGTTTACTGGGCCAACACCATAAATTCCAGGATCTGATATATTAACAGGTACATAGGCGCCTGCTCCTGTTGTAATTGGTTGTGTTCCATCTTGAGAATATCCAATTAGTTCGTCTCCTCCATAGGTAATGCTCGGTAATTCTGTAAAATCATCACAATCACTCTCGTCAAAAAGAGACTCAACGCAAAGTGTTGTAATTCCTGATTCAAAACCGTAAATATCTACTTCATCAAGCTCTCCAGTAAAAATTAGGTATGCATTGTCCCAGTCTGCAACATCTTCTGCACTGGCATCCAATTCAATGGTAACACCGTCAATTGTCATTGGAAAGGTCTCATTCATATAATGTAAAGGAGATCCATTTACAGTGAATCCCATTTCACCATACTGCTCTTCGATTCCATAAATGTTAAAAGTTGCTTTTTGATTATCGCCATCAAAAGCAAAATTCAAATAATTCCATACATAAATGCCTGGCTCCCATGCGAGATCACTAAATGAACAGTCGCTTCCAGGTCCAACAGTAATTGGTTGTGTACCGTCTTGTGAATATCCAACTAATTCTCCAGCGAGATAAGAGGTAGGTACAGCTGGCCAGGGTGCTTCTGTAAAGTCATCACAAATAACTCCTTGTGAAAAAGAGCTGCCTGATATGAATAGGGCTAAAAAGAGTCCTATTTGTTTTAGGTTTTTCATAGTATTTGTTTTTATAATAATTATAGAGCAAGGTTTCTTTAAACCGTTGCATAAAAATTTGATTTAATTTTAATGTTTCATGAATATTGTTGCCGTTTTGATTTGTAACATGGTTTTTGCTAGCGTCTAACCTGAAATTTCAATAAGGCAATTTTTCATAGTTTTTGTTTTGTATATCTAAGAGCATGATTATTTAAAACCGTTGCACAAAAAATCAAATTTATTTTTCGAATTGAATTTTATTAGTACATTTGTAAGTGAGTAATCACTCATTATTAATGACGGAAAAACAAATAAAAATATTAGGATCAGCACTTGAGCTCTTTGCGGAAGAAGGATTTCACGGAACTTCAACCAATAAAATTGCAAAAGCCGCAGGAGTATCTGAAGGATTGATTTTCAGACATTTTAAAAACAAAGAAGGTCTGTTAAATGCAATAATGGCACAAGGACAGTCATTAGCTACAACTTATTTTTCTCCTTTGATGGAAATGACTGATCCGAAAGAAGTGCTAAGTGCAATAATTTCAATGCCATTTCAAATAGACGAATCAGAGCATAAGTTTTGGCGCCTTTTATATGCGTTAAAATGGCAGCAGCAAAAATACAATAGCATTTCATTTGATTTTATGTTGGAAAAAGCCCAACAAGCATTTAAAGACTTGGAATATTCTGATCCAAAAGCAGAGGTAATAATATTAGAAATGCTTTTAGATGGAGCCGCAACGGTAATCCTTTTAAAAGATGAACAATTCAGTAAAGTAAAAACGCTTAAAGCGCTTAAAGCAAAATACAATTTAGATTAATATCGCATATTATGAAAAAGATAGATCAATCAAAACCAGTAATGGTGACCGGAGCAACAGGATATGTAGCAGGACGTTTAGTAGAGAAGTTATTACAAGAGGGAATTACTGTGCATGCCGCGGTTAGAAGTCCTGACAATAAGAAGAAAACAAAATATTTAGACGAAATAGCAGCCAATGCACCTGGTGAAATAAAATACTTCAAGGCAGATTTGCTAGAGGAGGGATCATTTGACGAAGCGGCAAAAGGGTGTGA
>CAKZPK010000262.1 GCA_937139035.1 uncultured Crocinitomix sp.
CCTTTTTTAATAAGATTTTAGGCACGAAGCGCATACCATCTAATTCACGATAAGCATTGTTACCTCCGTTAAGCTGCGCCAAAAAAGGGAATGTTGTTTCACTATGAAAATACATTAACTGAAATAACCTCGCCTTTGTGTACTTGTTAAGAATACGCTCATGAACTTCAGCAGATCCTACAAATGATTTCTCATCCGCAGTAGCAACCTGACCATTAATCCCTTTTGAGTTCTCAGAGTTCATTAATTCAATTAACTCTTTAAAAATGGAATGACTTCCAGTTCCTTTACGTTCAAGTAGTTCAATCTCATCATCAATGTCTGCCATTACATATCCATTGTGAGCAAAGTTTCTTAACCACTCCTCCTTCTTGTCATTCTCATCTTCATCCTGTGAGGCACTTTTTAAAACTACATGCGGATCACCCCACTTTTCACTAGATCGCGCCCAGTCCTTCAATCCATAAGTTTTAATGATCGCATTACGCACAACATCTTCTAAAATACCCAAATCCTCATGGTCTCCCATTTCAATAAATACTGAATCAAAAAGTGGATTATCTCTGTAATTAACCCTTTTTTGTAGATCATTTAGGTCAGGTATAATATCACCGTTTTTTGGTTCAACATGTGATCTTGGAAATAGCTTCGTTTTATTAATTTCCCCATTTTGCAACATCCAAAAGTAAACCAAAGAATGTCCATAAAACTCAGTTTCAATATACAATCGGTTCAAATCAATAAACCAAAGTTTACTCAACAATTTCTCAAGATCCTCTCTACGCTGATAATCTTGATCAAATATGTACCAGTCTTCGCTAATTGCCTCAAATACGGCAGTCTTAATTTGAGACTTCACATGTAAATCCCCATGACCTTTATATGCGTTCATTAGCAAAACACGGTCGGGGTAATTCTCAGCCATTGCTCTAAGAATTGCAACATCAAGCTCTTCTATCCCTAAATCAAATTTATACTGCCTTGTACCTTTTAGTTTCGGGGTTAAATTACCTGTGTTATTAATTGGTAGTAAATTCTCATTTTTGGCAGAACCTGAGAAAAAACGAATAATTGGTAGTTCTTTAAATTCCATATCTTAATATTTGCGAGGTTTAGAACCTCCGTATCTGAATTTTGTTTTTTTGGTCTCAATACCATCTCCATTACTATCATCCATTTTTAGCGGAAGGGTGATGTTCTTTTTACCAGCAGCAATTTTTTCCAACGAGTCAAAGGCATCATTATAATTTTTAATAACCCGTTCAGGAACTTCATCATCAGGAATCCGGTTATACAATATGTACAGACATAAACTTTTACAATAATAAAGACAGCTCTTATTACGTTCGTCTCCTTCTTTCTCAAATTCAGCAGCTATATCGTACCTATCCAAATGATCTGCCACAAGGCCTGTCGTATCTTCCACAGCTTCGGAGAATACCTCTTCAGGTGTATCAACTTCATCATCCAACAAATCAGCCAGACGGTTTTGTTTGATTAGTGATTTAAAATCACTTTGTAATAAATAACTCATTTTCTATATCCTTTTTTAAAAAACTTACCTACTCGATTCTTTTTATTTGACTTACGCACCCGATTGTCCAATTTTGTTTTTGCTCCATGAAACGAATCTGGACCATCTATGTAACCATTCGGAAACCCTTTGAATTGATCTCGTAATTGGTTCATGTCTTTATTGCCTTTCATCTTTCTGTTAAAGCGTACATGCAATCGGTCAAAAGTGGTTTCCATAGCCTCAATCCTTCCAATTTTTTCACCTTTCCGAGAATCGTCAAATCGTGGGTACCAGGGCTTGTCATGATCCAAGTTTTCAAGACGGTATGATTTTAGTAATTCTGTTTTTTGAAGCGAGTTTCCCTCTACCCAGTTTTGAGTTTTGTTCTTAACATTCTGAATCTTCTTTTCATCAAAATTCAAAAAGTCAATTTCCTCCATGTGTTCAGCAATATGCCTATGGTCTGCTATCCAATTTCCTTTTTGCCTAAGCCAAACCCACAAAATATCATAGAGGTGTCCTTTCTTTCCAACTAGAACAATTGATTTATAACACCCTTTGCGACTTTCTCCGAATGCAGGATCACAGTATGTGACAATAGAATCATATTCTTCTAACTCATACATGTCAGCCCACGGCATATTATGATCATCAAAGATGTTACCTTCAATTACATGGAGGTGATACATTTGTCTTAGCGCATTTCGTCGCCCGTAATCTGCAATTTTGGCTGCACAATCCCTTAATGAGTAATATTCCTTCCAAGCTGGTTCTGCTCCCTGCTCAATCAAGTCAGCTAAAATCTCATCTTCGGTACCAAAATTAAAATAGATCGGTTTTCGAGTTATTGGATGCTGTGTTAAATAAACCTTGATGTGTGCAATTGATGGATCTACTTGATCTCCCTCCTCCACGTCTCCAACAATGTGCGCAGTAATACCCTTTTCATGTACGCGGTTGTTCACATAAATAAAGCAACGATTGTCTTTAGCCAAACAACCCATAAACTCGCCATTAATCCAATCAACACGTTCTTTCGTTAATACCTGATTTTTGGCTTTATCTTTATTATCGGCATCATCCACAATACCTAAATTAGGTCGCTTAAATCCTTTACGCACTCCAGCAGGGTTTTGCCCTAAACCAAATGCCCAAAATCCAATGCCTGTTTTAGTTTGAAAATGACCTTGAGCCCAAGAACCAGTTATACCAAAATCGCCAAAATCATGAATCAGCCGTTTGTTGCTTCTTAATTGCGACTCGATATCGCTAATCAATACTTCAGCTTTGTCTCTATTTTCAGAAGCCAACATCATTCCGTCCAGCTTACCATCAACTAGCATGTGAATACCAATGAAGATATCGGCAAAAACAGATTTAGCAGTCTCACGGTGCCACTCCCATACGTTCTTACGTTCCTTTTTTACAAATACATTATCAATAGCCTCCCAATGGAAGTATGCTAATGGTGCAGGTTCAAAATCTTTGGTCGCAAAATAGTAATTAATGAATTTGTCAAAGTTCTTTGGTTTTAGCAACTCTTTTATCCGCTCCCTCTTTTGCTGTCTTGTTTCTTTTTGGATGTTCTGCTCAACAGCTGTAGTTTGAGACAGTCTTAACGAGTAAGCCAAATATGCTTCCCAATCTTTTTTTCTTTTCCCAGTTAAATCCTCACTCATAGTTGCTCACGCTTATAATTCAAGAAATCAGTTGTAAACGGCACAATACTTTTGGCGATAGATAGATTTTCCTTTTCCATAAATTCTAAAAACTCTCTAAACAACTTAACCATGTGATCCCAAGTAATATCCTTTCCTCTTATGGTTGTATGTAATTTTTGAAGCGCATCAATATCACCTTTAGAAATAAGTAATTTTTGAAGCCCAGCCACATCTAAATCATCACTCAATAGCACCTCACGGTGTTTAAGTGTAATTTTTTCAATAATCTGTAATTGGAATTCAATCAATGCCCAAATTCGTTCTTGGCTTGTTTGCTGTAAAAGTGATTTGCGCTCCCGTTCACGTTTCCATTTTCCATCTGAACTATATCTCGCAATAGTTGATTTTGGGGTTTTTAGCATTTTGGCAATTTGCCCTAAATCCAGCCCATTATCATATAATATGTGTGCAGCAGCCTTTTTATCCATATACCAAAGGTCAGCAATCAGATGTGGCAAAAAAAAACTTTAATCGTACCGCGCGTATCTATTTACGTCACTTACGTAGCACCTATCGCAACTTACGAAACCCTTTTTTTTTCTTGAATTATTCGAGCTTACATTTGGGCTGTAAACAATTTTATAAATGCCA
>CAKZPK010000263.1 GCA_937139035.1 uncultured Crocinitomix sp.
ATGTAATTTCTTTTGCTTTAGGATCTACATAAAAATCAACTTCAGACTTTTTTGTAATATCAAACCAAGCATTTTTAATTCCTTCAACATCAATCACCAATTTTCGGTAATCATTTTTTGTAAAAGGTGCATTGGTTAATATTTCGCGGGCTGTAAAGAAGTTATTTAAATCCTTAACGGTGTCATTTTCCTCATTAATGGCAAGGATATCTTTTATATCTAGATTGGCACGATAACCTATATCTGTAATAGCGTAACACAATTGCTCAAGGATAGTAACCCCAGGATCATGCAAGTTATAATCAGTCCAGATTTTACCTGCAACCTTTTGTAGATAGTTAATCCCTTCTTCGCGCAAATAATCGAAGTTTTTGCTTTCTTTTTCGGAAGGAATTGCACTTATTGTTATATGGTCTTGACTACTCACTTTTAAATCTTTTTTTGCTTCATTTTATTCTTTTCACAACTGTTAGCCCTAATCTATGAGCCATCTGCTAAAGGTTCTGTCAACGCAACTTTCTCCTCACACTTACAATCATCTGTTTTAAGAACTGTTATGCTATGAGATCCAGATGAAACAAGAATGGCACTTGATACAGATGCTATTGCTTCGTTTGTGTCTTTCACCTTAGACTCATCTCCATTTAATACATGATACATTTCGAAGCAGGTTAGGTAATCCACATAATCAAGTTCTTCTATGAAATTTATGATTTTTGATTTATGAATTATTCCATCAAAAGAAATATCAACGCCTTCTTCGTAAGCCCAAGGTGATAAATACTTTTTCAGGTCATCTTCTAACTTTAGTTTATATAACCCTTCGTCTTTCTTTGGCATTAATCGAACATTAAACTTCAATTTAATTTCTTCGAAATAAGGATTTTTAACGTGCAGTTTCGTAAATGGATTCTTTAGTTTTTCTAAAAACCTTTCTATGGCTTGAAGCGTTGCAAGGCTTGTAGTTGGTTGAAATGGATTAATTGCGTTTTGATTTCTTAAATTAGAAATAACGACGAGTGAAACGTTACCCGGCGCTTGCTCTGAATATTTCGCGGTCATTCGGGTATGATTCAGACATTTGATCTTATAGATAGAAGGGAATTCCTCCAACACTATTCGTTCATAATCCCAAATTGTAATCGCTCTGTTTTTATGACGAAGGCGCTCTGCCACTCGTTGATAATAATTATCCTCCTCTTCAGGTAATTTCCCGTTAAAAGAAGCATATGGTTGCTCTACACTTCGAATGGCACTGTTACTACTTGCCAATTTATTCACCGTTTCTGCTCCAAGAGGGTTTTCTAAATGCGAAACATCATTTTCTTTATTGCTAAATGTGGCTGTGATTGCTTGCGGGTGCAAATCAATCAATTCGCAAATAGAATCCGACTCCTTTTGAATTTCACCTTTAATCCAATAATAATTTGGAGGTAACCATGTATTGTCATCATTCATGGTTTTGGGCAATGCAAATTTTACTATCCCTGAATTAATCAGGCCATTGCTTGAATCTCCTAAAACTTCAGTTGAAAGGAAATCTGTCCATTCATTATTCACCAAATACCTCCATTGAATATCGGCAGGTAAAAGATTTGGATTTTCGCTTCCCTCCGCTACTTGAAATAAAATATTCAAGTTTTGAGGTAACACTGCGTCTTCTAGTCCAATATAAAAGGCTCCTTCTGTTTTAAACTCAGGAATAAAACTAACACCTTTTGCTGGCACTGGTGTTTTCTCAACAATTCCAAAAGGGCCAATATGGAAAAAACTTCCATCTATTGAATCACTGGTGGGAACAGTAAGCAGACTAATTGTATGTTCTGCAATATAATTTACAGCAAAGGATTTAATTTTAGGGGTATAAGGTTTCTTTGGTAAATCTACATCATCAGGATCGGTGTCCCATCTTGACTTTTTAATTGATGCCGTAACATACAAATCTTGATATTGTCCATGTCCGAATGCTGTTAAGCCTTTCGTTCCCGTTGGCCCAGCAAGTTCCATTCGTACAAAGCCATTGTTTAACTCTGTTGAATACTCTTCAAAATCATCAACAGAAACTAGTTTTGGAAATACCGAATTAATAGAAAGAATATTGATAATGTCGTCACTATCAAACAAATCAATTTTGCTTGATGAAGGATAATTCCCCCAGGCTTTTGATTTTAATACATTCAGTTTAAACTCAAAATCTGATCTGCTGATATATGAATTCCTATATTCCTTATATTGACTATCAAAACTAGAGGGTTTATCTTGCCAATCAATGTCAAATTTCAATTCGGTTAAAGGCTTACTGAAAATCTCTTTACTTCCAATATAAAACTCAGATCCAATAACAGGTTGCGAAGCAAAGGGCTCAAATGGTTTTGAAGGGTCTAGGGTACCTGTTTCGTTTTGTAAAACCAAATCTTTTACACCCGTTACGTCTAATTTAATCTTTACAGAACCTAAGGCTTCTTTCAATAACTTTGTATAAACATTTTTCGAGTCAGACTGATTAATCAATAGCTTCAAGACTGGCACTGTAGTATTATAATTTTCTTGAAAAACATCCTCAGCATAACCGACAACTGCTTTTTCATCTGCAGGAACAGTGAATGTTAGAACCAATGTCGTTGTTGTTAAAGGATTCAATCCTGTAGGCTTCAGAACAATCCACTCCTCTTCTCCAGAAAGGTAAATTGTAACATCATCAACACCTAACTCTGTCCCAGTAATTCCATGAGCCGCAACAAAAGTAAACGTTATGGTAACCTCTCTGGCTCCCTCTTTCATCAGAAGATAATCACTTGCAATAGCAAACCCTAAATTAGCATCCTCCATTGTTGGAGATTTCAAGCCTTTTTGCACTTTTCCAAATGCTGCCCATTTGGGATTATCTTCATCCAAATCACCACCAATTCCGTCGCCTGAATTTGCAATTTGTGCTGCATAAACCTTTTGAACACCTGTAGTGGCATCTACTTTAGTAAAGACCGATTTTACAGCCGAAATTTTTGTTTTATTAACTGCTATTTCATCATTAGTCGCAAAAAAACGTTCTTTTCCATTCGCGTCTTTCCCTGCTTTAAGCTCTGTGCCCCCCTCAACCAAATGCGCATTAAGATTATTTGCCAAAGTAAATAAGATATGCGCCTCATCAGGAGTTTCCGCTTTTTTAGCAATTTGCAAAACATCTTCGTAATAAAACGCTAAGTGTTTTGCTGTAATTTCATTTATATCATTTTGAGCATATTGAATGAGTTCAATAAAAGCATTGAACAATGCCAAATGCGGGTCATCACTTTCAAATGAGAATCCACTAAAAAAAGCTTCCCAATCACCGTCTCTGCGATTGTCTGCATTATAATACTGCGTAATTCCCGCTAACTTGGTAATAATGTCATGATAATCTTGCGGTGTTTTACCGTCAATTTTAACCAAATCAGGATCCAAGAATTTCGGGGAACGATCTTCTTGAGCCGTTCCTTGCAGTCTTAAAGGGTTTATTTTATTACAATTTTTCTCTGACATAATTAAGTATTAGTTCCTTCTTCTAAATAAAAAGGATAGACATAATTACTTCTTGAATTTGTTGCGCTTATTAAGTATTCTAACTCGAGCAATAAGACTCCCTCGGCTTCTTGTTCGGTATTTAAATTAATGGCTAGTAATTCAATTCTTGCCTCATGGTTAATAATTGCCTTTTCAACCATGTTTTTAACCAGTGTAGTAATGTTTGATGAAATGGGTTGAAATAAATATTCAGCCAATCTACAGCCAAAATCAGGACGTACAGTTCTTTCTCCTAATGTTGTACTTAACAGAATTTCTAGGCTTTGGCGAATGTCATTTTCTCCGCTAACCATTTCCATACTTCTGTCACTTTTATTAAATGTTGGAGGAAACCCCCAACCTGTTCCTAGAAAAAGTGTATCGATATCTTTGGTATTCATTTCTTCTTTTTTTACATTAATTATATGCTAACCACCAATGTTAACATTTGCACTTCCTGTAGTTATTTGCCCTCCGTGATCAGTTGGATCTCCCATTCTCGCGGCTGGTTCTCCATTGATAAAAACTTTTGACGAACCACCTGAAATACTATCAGGAGGACCGACACAAATCGCTTGATCCCCTTTTCGTGCTGCTCCCATTCCATTGATTTTCACATCCGTGCTTCCCTGAGAAATCATT
>CAKZPK010000264.1 GCA_937139035.1 uncultured Crocinitomix sp.
CATGCTTCTGGATTATCTAGTATTTTTTTTGCGCGAAGTTTCTCTTGAATTTGACGTGATAGTTCTCCTTCATCCTTAAAAAACTGATTAACCGCTTTGAAATCGACAGTTTCGTCATCCCAAAATCCAAGGCGCTTCATTTCAGAAAGAATGTACTCATTCTTAGATGAATTCTTTATTTTATCGTAGATCTCCTGTCTTCTTTCTCTCGAATCTTCCATTGAGCAAAAAAAAGGCAGCAATAAGACGTATTTTCAGTTCCCTTCGTACGTTTCTAAAGACTGAATTGAACAACTCCAATGAAATAGACACTAGGGTGCTATTTCACTTCGCAGAAGTATAACCGGAAATAGCACCCTAGTGTCTATTTCATAAGTTAAGTTCAGGTCAGTGATGCGTTCGGTGTCTGTGTGCATGATTGGCGATCCACCAACCGAATTGCAAGGTTTTTGTCTTATTACTGCCAGTTACAAATATATTATAATTATACGTTAATTTTTATCAAAATAAATCCGCAATGCAAGCATGTGCACACACGGACCTTTTGTCATTTTATCTTTATAATAATCATTACAAGTACACTTACCTGCAATGATTTTTAAATCACTATCTATAGTTAATTGCGGAGAAAACTCATTTGAAACAGTACCTGCTACAAGTAATTGATCTCCATTATCTCTTGATTGTACATTTGATATTGCTCCACTTTCTGAGAGTTGATAGGCATTTTTATCTAATTCGCTTGAAAATCGCAAAGATTCTATATCAATCCCATCTTTTTTCAATTCTCTTACCCTATAAACACCATTCTTCAAATCATAAATCACTTTACCAGCTTGTGTAAATGTGGATAAAGCATTGTTCACGGTTCCTACATCTAAACTCAAAGAATTTGCAAGGTCGTCTGAAGTTTTAAACCAATCCTCCCTGAGTCGTAAATAAATTGTTTGCATTGTTTGTGCATCAACCAAACCTCTTGGTGCTAATAAATCGAGCTGACTTGAAGTAGTCCAGTCATTTGCTGTCCAGCCTGAAAGACCCAGAGTAAAATACATTTCATTTGTTAAATGAGCGGTATAAAAAGAAGGCATTCCGCGTCCTAAAAGATGCACTGTAAATTTTTCAGTAATAGGCAATAATCGCTCTAACAATAAAATTCTACGGCGTCCCCAAACTCGAATTTCTTCTTCTTTATTTCCTTTATAAATTGAGCGTTTGCAAACAACTTCTATATTCCAAGGTTCAAAAACTGCAACAATTGGTTCTCCAGGTTTTAAAATATACTTTATAGATCGCGGACCTTTTCGTTCTTTATTTCTTTTTAAAACAGAAATAAAATTAGCTATGTCAGAAGCTTCCAGTTCAAAGGAAACTTTTTTACTTGTCATGGCTGAACTTACTTGCAAAAATCCTCTTACCCAACTGTCAGGCAAATCAATTTTCACTTCTTTATAATTATCTTCTCCTGTTGTTTGAACATCAAACCCTTTTGGATCTATTCTAAAATCAGTCGCTTTATAAGTTCTAATTTTTTGAAATTCTTGATACAATTTTTCAGAATAGTCAATATTGGTTGTTCCACATTCAAATTCACTTATTGAATCAAAAACATCATATCCGCAAGACAGTTTTCCATAAACAGATTCATCTTTACTAAAACACTCAAAAAACACTTGGTCAGGATGAACCGTAATTACAGGGTCCAATATTAACCAGGCAGCATAATCTCGTTTAAGAAGATAATTGAAATACTTGCGTTGAGCCTTATAAAAAGGTTTTGTTATCTCCCCCCTCTGCTGTCTTAAACCATCCAATTGATTTCTTAAGACGCTAATTTCTTGATCTAGGCTAGACTTATCATTACCGACATTCAATAGCCAAACTTCTTCTTGCTTTTTTAACCAAGTCAAATACTCCGTATTATCCTTAGGTTGAAAGTTAAAATCAGCAACAACAACATCATGCAATGCAGAAATGGCTTCTCTAAAAGGGATTTTTTTATTTAATGCCCCAACAAAAAATGTGGGTTCACGCAAAACATCAGGAGCAAAACTAATACCCGTTGCCCCAGCATTATTACTTATGCTACTCGCTCCACCATATTTATAATTAAACTGCATAGTTTAAATCTCTTTTACGGTTAATGGAACAGTTAAATTAGGATAATACTCAGATATGGTCAGTAGAAGGTCTATACAACGACTTTGATCAATCATAATATTGGTATTTAAAATTACATCCAATAATTCAATTGTCATTTTAGCAACCTCCTCATTCTTAATCACTTCTTGTTCTAAAAATGCAAAAACACGTGTTTTGGTTGAACGACCTTCGTTAATATTAAACAAGACGGTCTTAAAAAAGTCTTTCAGTTTTAAAATTACCTCAGGATTATCTTTCGCATAATTTGCTAAATAATTAGTTGCAAAAAACTGCATTCCCTTTGAAGGATGCTCTTGCAACTTTAACAACAATTCCAATCCTTTATCATTTGTGAAATATGTTGTTACCATTTTCCGACCAAAGGCCTGCACTTCTTCTTTGATATGATCGCAGCTGTACAGCAACAAATCTATTGTCCAATTTTCTGGCTTAATATGCTTTTCAAAATAAGCAAAGCTCCAGTCGAATACATCTTTCCAATCCGAATTAAATACTCTCAAAGCTGACTCCAACTCCATGTTTACCCTAGCCGTATTTTTTTCAAAATAACCAGGTAAAAAATCTCTCACTTCTCTCACATCACTCTTTGCAATAATTACCAATTGCTCCATAGTGAAACTAGGAAGCTTCGTCAATTGATTAAACAAAGGAGTTCCCAATTTTTGCGCATATTCAAATTTGGAAGATATTAATCCTAATACTTCATCTACAGAGAGTGATCTTAAAGCTAACTCATACTCCTTAGACAAAAGTGAATAAACCGTTTCATGAACACCTTCATAAGACTCTGCATTACTGATTGTTTTTAACGACTGAGCCAAAATGCTCTTTTTAAATACAGAGTCTAACTTAACTAACCTGGCAATTGCAGGTTGAATTGCCGAGCGAACTTCGGCGTGTTCTGAAAAATAATAACGGCTTAAACGTTGGCGGTTCTCTCTTAAGAAGCTATCAGGGAAATAACCCAAGATCATTATTCCTAATTCTCTTAATACTATATCATCCGAATTGATATAGGCATCCACTCTATCCTTAAACAAAGGATAGAACCAATCTTTACGCCCTTTACTCAAGTTTACAGCGAATACAATGTTCGTTATAGCATTTGACGTTATTAAACCTGTTAATTCCTCTTGGTTAACTTGATTAAACAACCGAATAAAATGTTCTTGCCCAAATAAATCTGCAACATGCATTAAATATTCGGTTGAATAGGAATTATCAACTTCGAACAACTCCTCTAACTCTTTAAATGCCAATTGATGTGAATATTTCACTCCATTTGCATACATGTCCTTTAAGTAATCTACAATCTTAAAATTACCTGAGAGTAATAATGCTATAACAAAAGCCTTATCTGAGCAATAAGTCTTTTCAAATTTTTCTAACCATTTCTTGGCAAGCTCTGCCCCTTTTTCATTTAAAGACTTAAGCATAGCCAAGACTAATGCTGCTGGCGGTTGTTCTTCGTTATATTTTTCTTCTAAATAATCTAAAATGTATTCAACAACTTCGGTGTTATAATTACCAACTAGTTGCTGAAGAATATTTGCTGGTGCCGAATCTAGAAAAGACTTGTTTTCTTTTAAAATTCTGAAGGCAAAAAGCGTAGCTTCCTCACTCTTTGAATTCGCAAGAATGTGTAATACTTCACTCGAGCGCTTATTCCACTCCTCGGCTAAAACCTCTTCTCTAGGAAAATTTTGAGGTTCTATAAATTGTCCAGTATAGTACCATCTATTTTTTTTACGTTGAAAACGTGTAGTGCTTCCATGCAGCACATACATAAGTGCAGAAAACTTGCTATATCGCGGATAATGCTCGTCTATACGACTGTAATTTCCTGTTTCAAAATTATATTCGTAATTGTACTTTGTTTCTTGTCTGGCTTTGTCCTTATCATTATCCAATTGACATAAAAACTGTGTGGCAATAGCAATATATGCATCTACATTTTCTAAACTCAATCGATAAACGTATTTATAAATTGCGTTTACGAAATAGTTTTGTGTTTTTTTAGAAAAGGCTACAGAAGGGTTTGCTTTTTTCATTTCATCA
>CAKZPK010000265.1 GCA_937139035.1 uncultured Crocinitomix sp.
ATTTTTCAATGCTTTTGTTTACAACATTTTTTACATCATTTGTTTTTCTAATCTCAGCTGCCATTCCTATGGCATTAGGAATCTCCAATACTGTTTTTTCTAATCTTTTTTTGATTATCAGGTTCAATTTGATAACAAATACTAATTGAAGGGTACCACTCTTCTTTATTAAAAAACCCGATCAAACCGAATTCGCCTTTATTCGCTCCTATTTCTTCTGAAATAAATCCGAGACTATTACGTACAAATTCTTCATGATCATAATATTTGTCAAATGATTTTGCAAGAAAGGAATTATTTTTATCCTCGTTTTCAATTTCCCAAATTTTAGAGAATGTTTCTACGCAATTTTCTAGATATATTGAAATATTACTCTGAAAAGAGTTCGGAATCAAATACGACCTGTCGTCCCGATAACCAAATTCTATCATCCCTATAACTTGATCAGATTCAGCCTTTTCATTTCGAAGCATTAATGGATAATAATACTGTTCGAAATCTACATAATTCTCTTTTAAAATTTGATGATCTTTTATATTTAACGTTTTCCAAGAAGAATCCGAATCCCAATATTTTTCTAACAATTCGCTATTCCTAATTGATTTTATATAACGTTGCCCCTTATTAGCTAATAAACATCTTATGAATTCCAAATAATCATTTGAAAACCTTATGTCTCTTTCTCTATTTTTATTAAGAGAGTCACTTTCTAGATAAGATTCAAGTTTATTTATCTCTTTTGAAAACGGATCAATACCGAAGATCAAAAAATAGTCACAATTGAAAAATTCAATCAAATCAATTTTAATCTGTTTGAACAGTTCATTCCGTTCGGAAATTCGACTTATTGTGGTACACTTTTTGTTCAATTCATTCTTGAAATTTACGCGTCTATAATCTTTAATCGCCTCACCTGCAGATCTAGCCAAATTTGATAAAAAATAAATTTGATGCTTATTAAAAACATTTATTCTTTTGGCATAAATATTCAGTACGCCTATCACCTCTTTTTGGGCTACTATTGGAACACAGATTAAACTTTTAATACCATTTAACTTATGTTCTTGGTGATGACTTAATTCAAATTCATACTTATCTAAATCAGGTATATGCAAAACAATATCGTCAGAAAACGAAATTTTCCCGCTATTTTTTCGAATAAATTCCCTTGTGTTATTTACAACTTTCCATGAGAAACTTTTAATATCCTCCGCAAGAAATTCTTTAGAAAAAATTTCGCCTGAACAACTATTGCAAAAAGACATTAACTTCAATTGATTATTTTCTATCAAACGAATTCTTGCGATTGATGTTTTTGCTATTTCTACACCAGTTTCCGACAACTGTTCACAAATTTGAATTTCATTTTGGTCAACAAAAAATGTCTCAGACGACAAACTGGATATTTGTTTAAAGAGTTTGGTTTGATAAGAGAGTCCGATTGTTTTCACAACTGATTCAAAATGAACCTTTTCCCTTTCGAAAAATTCGTTTTTTAAATCCTGAAAACTTAAAGTGATTGTACCAAAGGTCTGTTTATTGTAAATAAGAGGAGCAACAATTTCAGTTTTCACATCAAAATTGACGTTAGTATAGCTATGAAACCACTGATCTGAATCACCTCCACTAGGATATATTACTAGCGAAGCATTTTCTGCAGAATAATTTGAAAGTCTCTTGTCATTCAAAGAGAAAGGAGAAACATTTTCCTTTTTAATATTGTATACGGCCTCAGGTACAATATAATTAATGTCGTCATTTGGGATAAAAATAATGAAGCCAGCAGTTGCGTTAACTTTTTTCGCTAAAAGTTCTAAAATTTTTGAAAAATCAACATTTTCTGAGTTAGAATAAGTTTGATCAATTATAAAATTTAAAATATCGGTCCAATTCACAGACGCTTCCTTCATAAATTATAGCGATTGGGTTAATTTGTTGATCAGTTCTTTTTCAAAACTATGGATTAATTTGAAATTAAAAAACAGTATAAATACGCATTTTCAACCTAAAATATTCTAAATCTTAATTGGCTTCTTTACTAAAAAGCAAGCGTTCATTATAATATTCTGTTCCTTCTGAGAAATATTTATCTTTCCAAGATGAAGTTGAATCCAATGATAGCCCTTTTTCATATTCTTCATCCGTTAAATCTTTATCATTTAACTCATTACGGACTTTAAAATGATTAAAGAGGCGCATAAATTCAGTTACATAAATATCAGCCAACCTTGTGTTGCCTCTAATTATGAGCATATTTTCGTCATTACCTGTAGTTGATGCTGTGCTAAAGTTTGCCGAACCCGATACGAGGATTGGATCGTCGGTAAGGGCATCTAGAATCATGTATTTTGTATGAAGGAAATTTACGTGCGTATTAAGTCCTGTTAGTGATTCGATCAACTCATCATTATTTTCTACACCAGGTCTATCATCAAAAGTATCGCCCCATGCAACTCTGTTTTGAGGACAGCTGGTCATGTCTTCCATTTTTGGTTTTATATATTGGGCAGTGTTTGATTCCAAAAGAATATACCTCAAAAACGATTCGTTTTCCGCAGCATCAGACGTGTTTTTGAATACATCAGAGAATCGTTCATCTATGGAGAATGCTGCGGTAAAAAACACAGAATTTTTTGCCTCTTTTATTTTTTTTGCATACCACTCCATCATGCCCTCATCTTCTCTAGGGCTAAATATAACATGCGTACTGTTTTCAGGTAAATAATCAGGTAAATTCGGATTATTCTCATTTACCCACCTTTTAATTGTAGAACTTTTTGGATCGACTGAAAGTTGGGTCCAATAATTAAAATATTCTGCCGCTATATCTTCATCTCGTAAAATTTGTCCGACATTCGATTGTCCAAAAATTCCACCATCTGTCAAATTCGTAGAACCCGTCCACACTTCAATCGGTTTGTCGTCTTTCAATAAAATAATAAACTTGTTGTGCGAAATTTTAGATGTTTGACGCGGTATTAAAATCTCTTCAAAAGCATTTTCATTATTAAGATCTTTTATTCCTCTAGAATACATTGTGTTCCAAGCTGTCTTACTAATTGGATCTGAGTCTCTATATTTGGAGGTTTCATAATTGTCAAATTGAACATCATCTTTCCTATCGTCAGGATTATCTATAGAGTTTCCATCCTCATCTTGCGGGTAAGAAACTGTTGTCCTTGCTGCTTTGTTATAATCAACCGAATAATTTGCTTCTTGTTTGTCATGATGAATGATCTTAACGTCAACACCGCGTTCTAATGCATCAACAAAGGCTTGAGCGGCTGCGTCGTTAGAAAGTTCATAAATGGAAGCCCGAATCGTATAGCTACTATCTGTTGCCTGATTTAAAAAGGCTAAAAGAGCTTCTTCTAATCCTCTTGAAAGCCAGATATAAGCTTCTCTATTAGGCACGTCCTCTGGTTTTATATAATGATTAAACACAACAACACCATAGTTTATTTCTCTATAGGAGCGCATATACTTTCCGAATTTCTTGCTGTATGCCTGACTTCCTGCTACACCACGATTAAAGAAAATGCCATTTTGCCCATCAACTGGGTTTTCTGTTGACACATTGATTGTAAGTTGCTCGGTGAATTCGAGATCCTCTACAATTCCGTACGCTGCAGCAAAACGATATTCATAATCCTGCTCCTTATCAACGCTATAATCACTCCACATAAATGCCTGTACGAGTGAAACATCTAAAGTCTCAAATTTTCGTCCATCATTCAATAAACGCCATTCATTTCCGATTTTTTTTTCAATCATAAAGCCTTGTAATCCTTCAGCTTTATCGTCCGGTATATTAATTCCAAATAAGATGACTTCGGTTCCTGCGATTGCTTTAACAGAAATATCATTATTACTTGCTTCAACTCTCATAAGTATTTGTTTTGTTAGGTGGAATAACTAGGTGTGACTATCTACAATCAGTTCTGCCAATTTTGCTTAAAAAGGAATCCTATCTTTTCATAGATGTTTCACCCTACAAATCGTTTCTTAGGATTTGAAATAATTGCGATCATCAGGAGCTTCATTTAACGTAAATGTTTTTTGATATGCTGGATCATAAACATTTAAAATGGTGTAAGTACCAGAAGTCATCCACGAATTGCCGTCCCATGAGCCATTTGCATCTAATTTTTTTTCAATAGTTTGCGTTTGGATTAGGACACGTCCCCAAAACAACCATTTCCCATCAATATTATGAACGTAATACACCCGCACTGGATCCAGTTGGAAGATGCGTGCACTTGGCTTATTTTTGAATGAAAAAACCATTTCTGCAACATCTTCAGTTGTTACTGGGTTTTCCTGATGGCTATTATAATCAAACACTTCTGCAGGAAAACCTTGTGCTGTTGTTAATTGCAGTGTATCATTTATTTCAACGTAACTTCCCATTCTATTTCTTTTTTATTTTAATATTTCCCTCCGAAGAGTTTGACTAGATTTTCGAATCCATTATGATAAAACTGTGTTAAACCATCTTCATTATAAAAGAAAGTAGAAGACCATTTCATAATACAAGTCTCACCTACTTTAATTTCAATAACTTGTATATCTGCATGATAATTTTGAACTATCTCTCCCCACCTACCTTTATGCCACTTGTATTTATAATGCATGTTTTCATTATCCATAAATACTAATTCTTCCCAAGTAGACGGTTGCCCCGGAAAAATTAACTCCCTTCGGATGTCTCGTTCTTCATTTTGACCATCAGGAACTTGGGACATGGTTATATCAGGATGCCATTGATGAATATTATAAAATCCACCCACCAATTTCCAAACTTCAGCTGCCGGTGCATTTAATTCACAAATCGCAATAACCTCTCTATTTGTATAATTATATGTGTTAATTTCAGTTGGCCTAAAATAATTACGATCTACTGGCGCTTCTTTTAACGTAAATTCCTCTTGGTATTTTGGATCATAAATATTTAAAATTGAATAAGTACCTGAAGTGATCCATGAATCACCATCCCAAGAGCCATCAATTTCTATTTTTTTTTCAATTTTTTGTGTATGAATGAGTACTCGTCCCCAAAACAACCATCTGCCTTCAATATTATGAACGAAGTAAACCCGTACTGGATCCAGTTGAAAAATTCTGGCGCTAGGTTTGTCTTTGAACGAAAAAACTTTCCCAGCAACATCTTCCATGGTGACCGGATTTTCTTGATGCTTATTGTAATCGAACACATCAACAGGGAATCCCTGTGCTGTTGTTAATTGAAGCGTGTCATTAATTTCTACGTAACTTCCCATTTTAATTTTTCTTTTAATAATTCTTTCTAAAAAAAACTCACAAAATTGCCAAAGTCAATTATGTAATATCTGAGCGTATTTATAAGGCCAGTATTTTCTTATTTCTCTTTTACAGCTATGTTTAATGCACATCTAATATTCTAAAACATGGGCCGTAATTTAATCCTTCACTATTTCCAGGAATTGGTATTTGCAAAAGCGGAATAGCATATTTTTCCAAATTGAACATTATTTCAACTCCCTTTACGAGCGAAGCTTGTCCTCCCCCATCTTCAGCCCATGCATCTTCTAACAACATGACCAATTTAGAATACGTTATGTCAAATTCTTCAATTAGATGCCAAACTTCAGGGCTAACATTTTCTTTCTTATATCCTCCTTCTGGAATTCTTGCAATATTGAAAGTTTCAGGCCTAGGCAAAGGATCTTTAAAGTAATATTTACCATCCTCTTCGGTAATTTTCTTTTTATAATACACTTCCCAAAAACGGTAAAAGTGTGCCAAATCATCTATCCCGGTGCTTTCAGGAGTAACATCTTCAGAACCTTCGCCTTGTTCCTTAATAAATTCAATTGCCTTATGCACGCTATCATAATCTGCCATTACAAACCAGGCCAGTGAACCTGCCAATTGGCGCTCGGTATCCATTTTTGGTTGCAGTTCCTTAAATAAATTGTCAATCCGATCATAAAGCTCGCCGATCGTGCTATTATATTTATGATCATGGCCTGTAGAAGCTTCATTTGTATTATCGCTAACGGTATCGCACAACTTGGTTAGTTCAACTTTTTCTTTTGTATCGTAATCATATAGGTCTGCTATTTTATCTGGTAATTCAATCTCCATGAAATTTCGAATGGAACAATCATTTAGTCCTTCTAGATATAAAAACAATTCGGGATGAACATCTCCCGGTAATTTGGTAGGAAAACTCAACCTATTATTAGTAGTGTATATCTTTGGCTCCCCGCCTATTCCAACCAACATGTTACAAACCATGGACATATGAAGCATTTCTTCTTGCAAAATATTTCGTATGGAGCTTGCTACTTTACTCGTATTATCTTTGATCGTCCAAATTGATGTCAAATAAATTGGGATAGTTGCAAATTCCAATGTAACGGCATAGCCCAGCAATTCTTTTAATACAATAAGCTTCTGCTCGTGGCTTTCTGTAGATTTGGAATATTCGATTAACTCACCTAATGTTCTGGAATTTGCTACTTTATTCTTGTAGGTATTGATTTGCTTTACTTTCTGAGACATTATTTAGGCGTTATTTTGGTTGTTAATTAAATGATCTACCAAACGAAATGCTACTGCGGTCAGTGTTAACGTCGGATTTACAGCGGTTCCAGTAGGAAAAGCGGCATTCGAGCAGACGAATAAGTTTTGTGTATTATGTACTTTCAAATCTTTATCTAACACACTATTTTCAGGAGACGTTCCCATTCTAGCCGTTCCAGTGGTGTGATGTCCACCTGGTTTTTGAACAATCGCTCCATCTTCTCCATCAGGAACAGTTAACCCCATGTTTAAAACGATTTTTTTCATAATTTTTAATCGATCCTCTGCATTTTTGGTTTCTTCCGGAGTTCTATCAAAATGAACAGTGGTTTGTGGCAGACCAAAGCGGTCATATTGCTGGTTTCCATCTTCACCACATTGGACTTCCAATCGGTTTTCATATTTTCCTTTTTCTTCCAAAAATG
>CAKZPK010000266.1 GCA_937139035.1 uncultured Crocinitomix sp.
TAAATCTAACTCGGCTTTATAGCGTACACCAGCAATCAACTGCTCATCTGGTACAAATTCAATTGTTCTTTCATCTATCCAATTCGCGGTGCCATTAACACTCGGCTGCAAGCTAAATGCAGCTGAATGATCTTCTTCACGCACATCTTCTGCAATGTTTTGATTGAATTGTACTTTAATTGTTGCATCTGTATTTACAGTTCCACCAGTAAAGGCTGTAATGTATTCTGCAAATTCAGGATTGATTTGTACCTGTTCTCCCTGTTCAGTTTCTTTTGATCCTGAACATGCAATTAACGTGGTTAATATAAATGTAAAAATTGCGATTCTTTTCATACGGCAAATAGTAATATAAGGGTAATTTGCTTCACAAAAACACCTAATTAGTATTAGCATGAAACAATAACTAGAACGAATGTACTTGTAATTATAACTTATAGCAACAGAACATGCCAATTCTTAATGAACAAGTTATTATCTGTTTCTTAAAGCCGATTATTTGATTACCCTTGATAGGTTTCTATTCCGTCCTCTGTAATGACATAAGTCTTTCTTTTACCGGACTCTCTGGAAAAGATAACTTCAAAACTAATTTCATTCCCCACATCCATATTTAACAAGGCAAAATTTGGATGATTGGGCGCTTTTAAATCTTCCATGCAATTCGGACAAACAAAATCTACAATTTCCTTCAACTCAAACTCCGTTTCAGGAATATGACGATAAGTATAATTACCAAAGGTAACGGACATAAAAATTCTTCCCTCAGCACCTGAATCTCGTCTAGTGACAAGTTCAATCTCCTCATTATTATTCAGTATTTGATTACAGAAAGGACAAGAGAAACTGAAGTTTTTTAGTTCCATAGAATAGGTTTTTTTCAAATTATGACAATTTGAACACTATTACAAATTTTTGATAATTTTTTTCTTACTACTCTGGGAATGCTTCTATAACCGCTCCATATGATTTGGAGAATGATTCTAGTTAAATTACAATTTCACTTTCACGCACATCACTCATGTACTTGCCGCCAGGATAAGCGTCATTATAATCAAAGTTTAGCCAAAAGAAACCTTTACTATCTTGATAATAGAAAATTGATTTACCTTTTGACTCTTCTTGGAAATAGACATTTTTAATTAGATAAACCACCATCTCCAAATCCTTTGAATCACCAAATTTAACTTCAGGATACATATGCCCTACTTGCCTGTCCTCCATTTGAACAACCGTGCGCACCAATGTAACCTCTCCTCCGATAGATTTAATAGCTGCCGCCATCATTATAGAATAATCGTCACAGTCGCCTTTAAAGAACCCGTCATATTCCAATTGGCCAATAGTTTGTTCGGCGGTTGAATAATAATCCTCATCTACTGGGTCATACACATATTTCCATTGGGAATAAATCTCTTTAAAGATGCTAAAAAATTGTACCCATTTCCTATTCTTAGATAAATGTGCATTATCCTGAAAATGTTTAACCGCAGTACTCGCTGCATAATTCCGGACTATTGGATCTTTATAGTTAATCGCTTCGCGTAATTCTTTTTCCTTTTTGAAATGCGTTTCATGCGATTCAAACTTTTGTCGCAAAGAGTTTTCTGAAAGGTCATATAAAAACTGTGAATAATCATGGTAAAGATTATCCATAGTATAAAACCCTGAAAAATTAGTAATAGTAAGCACAACCAAACCACCAATTAAAACAACATAAACTACCATCCTCATTTTTTTAAGCAAATAGTAGGTTGCAAAAAATATGGCAAGGAATAATAGAATATGGTCTATACGAATATTGGCAATTTCCAATGCTGGAAAATACTTATAAAGCAAAACAAATAGAGGCATTGTTAATACCGCAGATACAATTCCGAGTAAAATTACAGAGCCTCCTCTATTTTTTGAAACTTTTTCTTCTTCCACGGTTCAAAAATAGTGAATCTATAGCAGGACTTGGCAAAAATTAATCCCAATGTATTATTCGCGTATTAATCCGTCAAATTCGACCCTTGAAATGAACAATTTGATTGCTCTAATTTGATTATATTTGCCTTTCAATCTAAGAAAAAATCATTTTTATGAAGAATATAACAGTTATTGGAGCAGGTACTATGGGGAATGGTATTGCTCATGTTTTTGCTCAAAACGGATATACCGTAACACTTGTAGATATTTCTCAAGCGGCAATTGACAAAGCTATTGCTAAAATTGGTAAAAATTTGGACCGAATGGTTGCCAAAGAAAAAATTACTGATGCTGACAAAGCTGCAACTTTGGCTAATATTGGCTCAAGTACTGATTTAAAAACAGGTGTTGCCAAGGCAGACTTAGTTGTTGAAGCAGCGACTGAAAATGTTGATCTTAAATTGAAAATTTTTAAAGACATTGATGCCAACACAAGTGATGATTGCATTTTAGCAACTAACACTTCATCAATTTCTATTACTAAAATTGCTGCAGTTACTTCAAAACCAGACAAAGTAATTGGAATGCACTTTATGAATCCAGTTCCAATCATGAAATTGGTTGAAATTATTAGAGGATACTCCACTTCTGACGAGGTGACGAACATTATCATGGAAACTTCTAAGTCATTAAAAAAGGTGCCTGTTGAAGTAAATGATTATCCTGGCTTTGTAGCGAATCGTATTTTAATGCCAATGATTAATGAGGCTATTATTACTTTAAATGAAGGTGTTGCTGGTGTTGAAGAAATTGATACCGTAATGAAATTAGGTATGGCTCACCCTATGGGACCTTTGCAATTAGCAGACTTTATTGGTTTAGATGTATGTTTAGCAATTATGAATGTATTGTATGACGGTTTAGGAAACGATAAATATGCACCTTGCCCATTATTGATAAACATGGTTACTGCAGGTAAACTTGGAATTAAATCAGGCGAAGGTTTCTATAGTTGGGGACATGGAACAAAAGATTTAATTGTTGCTGACAACTTTAAGAAATAAGTAATTAGATATTTGCCATAAGGCAAGTTGAAGTATATAATTAGGAAAGGCCGCTCTAGTAAATAGGGCGGCTTTTTTATTGAATTCTAATTCCCATCATACAAATATCATCTGTCTGATCTTTATCACCTCTCCAATCACTAATAGCTTCATTCACCAATCCGTATTGCTCCGCCATGGATTTCTTATAAAGATCAGTAAATAAGCCTTGCATTCTACGGTAGGTATACTTCTTATAACGATCGCCTCCAAATTGATCAGGGAAACCGTCTGAGGTTAAATAAATCACATCTCCTTTTTGAATTTCAATTTCTGTATTGGTGTACGAGTTTGATATTTCATACTCGGCGCTAATTCCTACTTTATCTCCTTTTAAAACAATCAATTCGTCGTCTTGAATTAGGTACAATGAATTATTTGCTCCAGCAAATTCAAGAATATTTGTTTTCAAATCAATACTACACAATGCTAAATCCATTCCGTCAAAAAGGTCGGCTTTTCGTTCGCCCGTTTGTCCGAAAGCCAAGGAAAGGCCAACTTGCAAAAAGTTCAATATTTGTGATGGAACCGTAATTCCTTTTTCGTTCACGGCTTGATCCAACAAGTTTCGCCCAATAATACTCATCATTGCTCCTGGCACACCATGTCCTGTACAATCAACCACTGCAAATAATATTTTTGATTGCGTTCTATCTACCCAATAAAAATCTCCACTTACAATGTCCTTAGGTTTAAAGTAGACAAAAGAATCAGGCAGCAACTGCTCCAAAAACGATTTTGCAGGCAAAATTCCTTTTTGTAATCGTTTGGCATAATTAATACTTGCCGTAATATCATTATTCTTTTGAACCAACTCTTCAGTTCTTAACTTAACTTTTGATTCTAGCGTATTGTATAGCTCAGCATTATCAATTACAGTACCTATATATGAAGCTAGCGTCTTCAATATATCTAAATGATACGGTTGATACGCATTCATTTTAAAACTTTGGATAGTAATTACACCAATCATTTTATTCTCAACAATCATTGGGTAAAATATAAGTGAGTTTGGCATTTCGCCGCTTGGCACCATTATTTTACTCACATACTTATGACTTTCATTGAGGTTATCGTTAATTAGAACTTCTTTTTTGTTTTCAACACACCAAACACTATAATTGTCCTTTTCATCCATTGAAATTCGAATAGGTTCATGCACTATTCCTTTTTCAATCGAATATTTATAATAAACAGTGTTTCTTTCTTCCTCATAAATTCGAACAGAGAAGATTTCAGCATCCATTAATTTCCCAATTCTTTCATATAGATCAACAAATATTTCATCCAAATCTAAAGTAGATGAAACCAATTGACCAATTTCACTTAATAATCGAGTATTTAAATAATTTACTTCCAACTCTTCTTTTTGCAAGCTCACCTCTTTAGTTCGTTTGCTAATCTTATATTCCATTGTTTCGTATAACGTTGCATTTTCCATTGCAATAGCTACAAAACTTGCTAAACTTCGAATAAGGTTGAGTTGATATTCATCATAAGCGTCCTCATTAAAACTTTGCACAGTAATTACACCTATGGTTTTCCCTTTTAGAATTAAAGGAAGATAAACTGTCGAAATTGTTTGATCTCCCGCAACAGGAGCAACAGTATCAACATCAGGTACAAAATCATTTATTTGTGTAAAGAAATTACTTATTATTATTTCGCGTGACTCTTTATAACAAATTACCCCTAAACGAGTATTATCTGTCATATCAAAACCAAAATTCTCTAATGCTTCTCCATTTTCAAGAATTTGAGGAAATACGAGACGGGTATGCTCTCTATTTGGAATTGCAATACCAAACACATTTGCATCCATTAGTTTATTAATGTTTCCGTATACATTATTGATAATCTCTCTAACAGAATGCGTAGATGTAATTTGCATTCCTATTTCACTCAATAAACTGGCGTTAGAATGTGTTTTCTTCAAAGACTCCTCTACCCTCTTTTGCTCTGTGATATCTCTTGTAACAACACTATAACCACTCACATATCCTGTAAGTGAGTCCATTTTTGGCCGTGCGCGTTGTCCTACCCAAATTATTTTTCCGTCTTTTGATTTTGCAGGGAATTCTACATAAGAATTCATTAGTTTATCTTTGAATTGTTTTTCATAAAACAATTTCACTCGTTCTTGATGGTTATCAGGAATGAGTTGAACAAAATTCATATTGATTAATTCCACCTTAGTATAACCTAAGGTTTTAGACATTACATCATTTACAAATATGAATCTTCCTTCCAAATTAATTTCAAAGATCATATCTGTTGATCCCTCAACAAGGTCTGCATATTGGGCTTCTAATAATTTAGTCTCAGTAATGTCAGTTGCAACACTAATGTATTTTATAACATTTCCGTCTTCATTAAAAACGGGAGAAATATTTATAGAAATCCAATAAGTAGAATTTGTAACACGATTGGTACTCTCTACTTCAATGGTAAACGGTTCCATTGTTTTGTATTGAGTTAATAAACTTCTTTTTTCCTCTGCCGTTAACAATGGTCCATTATAAATGTCAACTGGGCTTTTCCCAAGTACAGAGTCAGCACTCATGCCAGACATTTCGGTAAAACTATCATTTACCCATATCACTTGTACATCAGCATCAAAAATTACGATAGAATTTGTTGTATTACTGGCAACCAAAGAAAGTTCTTTTAATTCCTCAGCCACTTTTTCTTGTTCAGTAATATCGTGCGAAATAACAATGTACCGTTCCAGGTCTTTACTATCGTTCAAAATTGGAGAGATGTGCAAACGGGTTAAAAATGCCTTATGATTTTTAGCATATTGTGTTAGGTTAGCCTCAAATGCTAGTTTTTCCTTAAAAATGCGCTCATTAATTCCATTGACTTCTTCCAAATCTGTCAATTCTCCTCCCAGTAATTCATATGGAGTTCGATTAATCGCCTCAAACTTTAAATACCCAAACTTTTTTTCAAAAGCACTATTCACCCACTCTATTCGATCGTCGTTTCCAACAATCATTACCATTTGTTCAATATTTGCCGCTACTATTGAAAGTTTCTGTAATTGTTCCTGCTGCAGTTCTAACTGTTTAAACAGCTTATTCCCTTTAATTAAACGGCGATACAGCAGAAATAGGAAAACAAATGTTACCAAAAGCCCAATTGTAATTGCATAAATTAACAATTGATCATTTTCAGATTCTAACTCTTTTGCTCTTAACTCACTTTCAGTTTTAACTTGTTCACGCTGTCGTATAACTTTGTCCACCTCAGTTTCAAAGTTCTTTCTTTGTCCTGCTTGTTCAGATCTATAAAGCGAATCTTTAAGCACATAATACTCTTTCAAATAACGATTAGCCTTTCTATGGTCTCCATTATTTTGGAGAGCTTCTGTGAGCACTTCATAATTGTCTAACTTCTCCTTAATAAGGTTTCGATCCTTGGCGGTTTGCAATCCTAGTTCACCATGTGTAATAGCCTGATCGTAATTTTCACCAATAATCTTAAGCTGTCCACAATATGCATTTGCTGATGAGATTAATCTGTAGTCTGTTAATTTTTCAGATTTTTTCAAAGCATCAAAAGCAAAATTCTCTGCCATTACCATATTGTTTTTCAAAAGAAAATACCTAGATATTGAAAATAAGTTTGCAGGAGTAGAATGTCTGAACTCAGTCTTTGTTTCATAGTTTAAAACAGACTCAAAATAAAACAAAGCCAATGTAGTATCTCCGGTTTCAAGTAAAACCTCACCCAATTCGCCGTAAATTTTTGTTGAGGCTTCGTCATTCTGAGCTTCGCCAGCCAAATCTACAGCAGCAACATAATACCGAATTGATTCATTGTACTGTTTGTTAAGTTGATATGCATGTGCAATGTTTTGCAGCACATGCAATTCCATTTCTTTATCGTCTGCTGCCAATGCCAGTTTAATAGCTCTATCAAAATACTCAAACCCATCAGAAACATGTATGCCATTAGCAATTTTAAGCTCCCCTAGTCTGTTAGAGGCATAAAGCTCACCCTTTTTATAGTTTATTTTTTTAGATAAATTAAGAGATAACTGAGCATACTCAGTTGAACGCACCCAATCAAAGCGATAATATTCATCAGAAATTTGATAAAGGACATCTACTTTCTCTTCCCCTTTATCAAGGACAGAAAGACGCATGATGAGCGAATCAATTACTTCATTACTGGATGCACTTTGAGCTACTGCTGATTGCGAAAGAAATACTAGAATAAATCCTGACAATAGTAGTTTACAGCGCAGCCAATTTACATGAAGTAATTTAACTAGTTGCATAAGGTTGTTGGTCACAATACTTAAAGATAATTAAATATTCAACTTATCCTTGTATTTCGCTCCCTTTTTGACCCTGTTATACACAAAAAAACCGTCCAGACAATAGTGTCCAGACGGTTTAAATACTTATTAAAAATTTCTATCGAAAAAGGAACTACTCTCCTATTACTTCGAAATTGAAACTTTGTTTTACTTCTTTGTGTAAGTTCGCAATTGCTTCGTACGTACCTAATTCTTTGATTGGCTCGTTTACAATTGTGATTGATTTTCTGTCAATTTCAACACCTGCAGCAGCTAAAGCAGCTACTACACCTACTGTATTAATAGATCCAAAAATCTTTCCACTTTCACCAATTTTAGCTGCAACTTTAACAGATAAACCAGTTAATTTAGCAGCAATTGCTTCTGCAGCTTCCTTAATTTGTGATTCTTTGTGTGATTTTTGACGCATTACTTCAGCATGCGCTTTTTTTGCAGATTCTGTTGCTAGAGAAGCATAACCTTGAGGGATTAAGAAATTTCTTCCATATCCATTTTTTACTGTTACAACTTCGTCTTTATATCCTAGCTTGTCTACGTTCTTCTTTAATATAACTTCCATTACAAGGGAATTTTTAATTCAACACTATTATTTATTTCATCAAATCAGCAACATAAGGAAGGATTGCAAGGTGTCTTGCTCTTTTCACTGCCTTATTTACTTTTTTCTGAAATTTTTGAGAAGTTCCAGTTACTCTTCTCGGCAAGATTTTCCCTTGCTCATTGATAAATTTGATTAAGAAATCAGGATTTTTATAATCAATGTATTTGATTCCGCTTTTCTTGAATCTGCAATATTTCTCCTTTTTAATTTCAATATTAATTGGAGTTAAATATCTAATTTCTGATTGTGACATTTTTAAATTCTTTTAATTAAACACTTCGTTAATTATGCTTTTGCAGCATTTCTTGTTTTCTCAGCAAACGCAACGTGATCTTTTTCCATTCTCACAGTTAAAAATCGCATGATGCGCTCATCACGTTTAAATGCTATCTCCAATTTCTGGATCAAGTCTCCTTGTGCTTCAAATTCAACAAGATTGTAAAAGCCGTTAGATTTTTTCTGAATCTGGTAAGCCATCTTTTTGAGACCCCAAAATTCTTTGTGTTTAATCGCTCCTCCGTTAGAGGTGATAAAATCTTCATACACTTTTACTGCTTCCTTTGTCTGTTCCTCAGACAAAACGGGAGTTAAAATGAAAACAGTTTCGTACCTATTCATATATAAAATTTTAAAAATTAGCTCGCCTCCGCACTCTGCTGTGGCGAACGAGAGCGCAAAGATACGTTTATTAATTGAAGAACAAAGGATTTTGAAGAAAGTTTTATACTACTTAATTCCCTAAATAATATTCCCAATCATCAACCTGTATTACATAGCTTATAGATAAAGGGATAAACGCTGTAATAAGTTATATATACTCTAGTTCTTTTAAGCCTATTACGTTTATATAAATACAAGAATTTAATTCAAAGATAATACGATTCCTCTCTATTGGAATTATATGAATGATCAATTGCTGAAAAACTGTTAATAAATAGCGCCTTTGATAAGCTATTATCTGCGGTCTTTAAATTATATTTGTTCTTCAATATTTTCTATGAGTAATTTTGTTGTTTCAGCCCGTAAGTACAGACCACAAACTTTTGACACAGTTGTTGGACAATCGTCCATTACAACAACATTAAAAAATGCAATCAAAAATGACCATTTGGCGCAAGCCTTTTTATTTTTTGGTTCAAGAGGAGTTGGAAAAACAACTACGGCTAGAATTTTAGCGAAAACCATTAACTGCTTAAATTTAAGTCCAGATATTGAGCCGTGCAATTCTTGCGAGTCTTGCACCTCTTTTAATGAAGGACATTCTTTTAACATTTTAGAATTGGATGCTGCTTCGAACAACTCTGTAGATGATATTCGAAACTTAATTGATCAGGTTAGAATTGCACCACAAATTGGAAATCATAAAATCTTCATCATTGATGAGGTTCATATGTTGTCTCAATCTGCTTTTAATGCTTTCTTAAAAACTTTAGAAGAACCTCCGAAACATGCTGTATTTATTTTAGCAACAACGGAAAAACATAAGATCTTACCTACGATATTGTCCCGTTGTCAAATTTTTGATTTCCACAGAATTCAAATTGAAGATATAGTTGGACATTTATCCTCTATTGCAGAAAAGGAGAGCATAAAAGCAGACGAAAAAGCTTTACATGTTATTGCACAAAAAGCTGACGGAGCATTAAGAGATGCACTTTCAATATTTGATCAAATAGTATCATTTAGCAATAACAATGTTACTTACGAGGCTGTTTTAGAAAACCTCAATGTACTTGACTATGATTATTATTTTAAAATAATTGAAGCTGCTAAAGAAGGGAATATTGCTCAGAATTTATTGATTTATAACGACATTTTATCAAAAGGATTTGATGGAAGTCAGTTTATTCTAGGGCTTTCAGAACATTTGAGAAATTTACTCGTTTGTAAAGATCCTTCTACTGTTGATTTAATGGAGGTGCCTAACGAAATCAAGGAAAAGTATTTAGCTCAAAGCGCTTCTACGTCTCAAAGCTTTATTTTATTAGCACTTGACCTTTTACGCGATACAGACTTACACTTTAAAGCAAGTAAAAATAAACGATTAAGCGTAGAGATTTCGCTCATGAAATTGAGTTCGATTGAAGCAACATTAAAAAGTAAACAGGCATCCTAAGTTTTACCGACATAGTGATTTTACCCTTTGAGGGGCAAGGCGAAGTGGCTGCAAAAAAAGCAACAACTACTTCTAGTCAACCTGTAGGTGGCAGTAAACAATCGCCAGTTAATAATGGGCCGCGAATTGGAGGAGCGCCTGTACGAAAACAGGTAAGCCAACCAACAGGCAAATTGAGCACCAATAATATTGGAATTAACGAAACCTTAAATCCAACAGTTAGAACAGGAGCTAAAAAGCAAGTTGCAGCATCTACCGATCAAAGAGAGGATTTTACTTTTGATCAATTAAAACGCGTTTGGAAAGAGTATAGCTTGGCTATTCGCCGTGAAAAACGAGAGAGTATGTACTCTACTTTGATGAATTCGAAAATGACCATGTCATCCGATTATCAAATTCACCTGGAAATTGCAAATGAGCTACAAGGAAAAAAACTGGAGATTGAAAAGGTTGAACTTTTAGGCTTTGTCCGTTCAAAATTAAAGAACTACACCATTGGGTTAAAATATAGTTTGATTGCTACTGAGAAAATGGAAGTTTTAGATAGCAAGGGTATATTTGACAAATTAGCAGAAGAAAATTCGTCTCTAAATAAGTTTCGAAAACTGTTTAATTTGGACATTGAATTCTAGCCAAAGCTATATTGATTCAAGAATTCCCCTTCCATTTCTAAAGCGTAAAAACAAGTGACAACACACTCATTTTATACAGTTAATGAGTTCAACTTCATTCTATCGATTAGGGAATATAATGCAAATACAATTTGTTTTTATAGAGGTTTTTAAAAGAATGAAACCACGGCATGATTTATAAAACCAGCGATATGTGAAACAAATCAGGCTTTTTTATGCTTTATTGTTTAAAAACAAACAAATACTTAATAAACAAATGCTTATCATTTGTATTATTACTATATTAAGACAACTGTTACCTACTTGCAATCGTTTTAAAATTGATTGCTAATCAATTAAAATATAACACCTATGAAAAAACTCTTATACACTATTGCATTTGTATGCTCTACAGCATATTCATTTGCACAAGATTTTGCGTTAACCTACGAACCTATTGAAGGAAGTGGTTTTGTCACCATTCGTGATTTAAGCACAACTGCTGACGGTAATTTAATTGTAGGATATGATTATTCTGATGCTGGCGTTCCTGTTTCAGGAATTATGAAAACTGCTGCTGACGGATCTATATTATGGTCTAAAACTCTTGAAGTACCTGAATCTATTGCAGGTTGTTCATTTGAAGTAATAGAAAACGCCGAGGGAAACTTCTATCTTTGGGGGCTTAGTAAAGCTGAATCTACTAACAAACGTGCTATTCTTTCAGAAATTACTGCAGAAGGAGAAATGCTTTGGTCTAAAAAGTATGACTTTGGAACACATGCGAGCACTGCCTACTCTATTAACTCATTGTCATTATTACCTTCAGGTAACCTTCAAATGATGATTGCTGTTTATACGAATGTAATTGTTATCCAAACTAACGCAGATGGTGAAATCATTTGGGGTAAAGTTTCAGCAATGGGACCACCAGATGATGGTGGTAAAAATCCAGGGTTCGAGTGGTTAGCAATTCCAGATGATGGTGGAATGTGCGCTAGTAAAGCTGAAAATGATTTTTCTTTATTAAGATATAGCAATGACGGTGAATTACTTTGGAACAGAGCTTATAAACTAGGCGGATACACACACTGTAAAACTATTGCAAGTGCACCTAATGGAAATGTATTAATCGCTGGTTATATTGATTTTGTTCCACATATTATGGAGGTTTCTGATGAAGATGGAACTTTAATTTGGATTAAAACATTTGAAGGATTAACAATGTCATTTACAGGAAAATCTCACCTAACTGTTGACGGTGAGGATATTTACCTTGATTTTACAACTACTACAAATCAACAATATGTTTTAAGAATGAGCGAAACTGGTGAAGTTCTAGAAACTATGATGACCAAGAAAAATGTTTTAGACTACAATAAAATTGAATTAGTAGACCAAAACGAGGTTTATCTTTATGGCTCTTCTTTAGAAGGTGACACTTACAAGGGAATGATTTTAAGAACTAAAAATTTATTTGAAGAATCATGTATGGTTGGCCCTGCTGAAGAAGTAAGCACGGTTGATTTTGAAGATTACTCTGAAGTTGACTTTACTCCATTTGAGTGGGATTTTGCTGATGAAGCGGATATTGATATTTCATTAGTTGATTTAGAAATGAGAGCAAAATATGCTTGCGAAGTAGTTTTATCAAATGGATCAGACATCAACGAAAGTAATATCGCTGTTTATCCAAATCCTGCTGCAAACAACATTACAATTCAGGTAACGGAAGATTTAGTAAACGCAACCTTTATTATGACAGATATTTCTGGAAAACAAGTAATGAACAGTAGAATCACTAGTATTCAATCTGAAATTGACTTGTCTGAATTAAACAACGGACAATACATTCTTTCAATTCAAACTGAAAACGGAATTAAGACACAAAAAATCACGGTTCTTAAATAAATCGTATTTTTTTCTAAATAACTAAAGGTCTGTTCAATGTACAATGAGCAGACCTTTTTTTGTGCTCAATTTTTAGTTTTATTCACAAAATGTCTCCAACCAATCTTGAATTACCACCGTCTTATTACACATACACTTATAAATTAACCATGACAATCCCCGAAAATCAAAATAGCACTACTCCATTTATATTGAATTTTTTTGAAGTATTTAACCCCATAATTAGCGATATTTGACTCGCATTTAGTTCCCACACTTTTATTCGCATTATTAACGCTTTTTACTTTAACAGGTAAAATTAGCCCAAAACCGAGCGCGTGCATTAACTAAAAGTTGGTGCACGCGTTTTTATTCTACTCAAATAAATTGCACAAAAAAACCGCCTTAACTCAATAAGACGGTTTCATTAAATAAAATTGTTTCGCTTAGCGCTGTTGATTCCCCAATTGATCCATTGAATTAGGACTAATTGACGATTTTTCAATTCTTAATTTTGTTCCTTCAGAAGAAATTAAAATTGTAGTTTCAGACACTTCCAATATTTTACCATGAATTCCGCCGATAGTGACAATTTGATCACCTTGCGCAATGCTTTCGCGATATTGCTTTGCCTCTTTTGTACGCTTCATTTGAGG
>CAKZPK010000267.1 GCA_937139035.1 uncultured Crocinitomix sp.
CAGAGTATATAATGGTACAGATCATTTCTATACCGCTTCTGAAGCAGAAAAAAAGAGCGCCGAAGCTGGCGGATATAATTCTGAAGGAATTGCATGTTACATACTTGTAGCATAGCAGTAAATAATAAATCTAGGGCTCAATAATGGAGGTGTTGGTTAAAATAGTTTACCTTTTTTCAAATCCATTATTGGGCTCTTTTAAAATAACAAGTACTGATTTACAATGAAAACTGATGAAATTATAAAACATGTTGGCGAAACATTTGAGCTCGTTTTAAAAAATCATGGAAGTTCAGGTTTGTCAATCCAATGGGAATTGAGTAATGAGGCCGTTGCAACAATTGAGCGCTTAGAGAACATCAGTTCTATAAATTTGCAAGCAGGAAGTCCTATAGAATCGAAATACTGCATTCGCTTCATCAAAGAGGGAGAAGTTGTTATTCATTTTTATGAAACTCGAGTTTGGGAGGATGATTTTCCAAAAAGAACATTGGAGCGATTTAAGTTTAGGGTTGATTCGTAAAATTGATTTAATTGCCCCCCTCTTCAACTAAAATGTCCATTGCCCTTTTTAAACCTTTACTTTACCCTAATCAAATATTCTTCATCAAATACAGGAATACTTAAAGGGTAATGATTCGTGAGCTTATTATATTCAGCAGCCTCTTTATTCAATCTGTGTTTGGTTACCTCAACAGCTAGTTTATAGTCTCCTTTTTTATTCACGAGGTAAGAAAAATTAAAATAACGTTCTTCATTAGGAAGTAAATTATTGTCAGCTATTTTTTTTACTGTTGGATACCATTCCCAATGTTCACCAATTCTATCTTCGGTTGAATATATGATCGTGTCTAAATCATTTTTCAAGGTATAAGAAATTAGATAAAACCTTTCAGGGTCGCCAGTAGGGACTTTATGTCCTGCAAATTCATTCTTGATTTTGAGTTTAAAGAGTATACTATCTCCTTGAGAATATGCTTCTTTTAATTCGGAAGGGTAAATTCCCAAACCACTCATAGCTTTTGTTTCAAGCGAATCGAATTTTGGTATACCAGAACCTGCAAAATAGTGGTAATGACTTTTTCTATTTCCAAATCCTGGTACTATTTCGCGTTCTACTTCTTCCATATGGCAGCTGATACAATTTTTGTCATTGGCATAAGGTCCTTCTTTCCATTCATCCCCTGTTTCAAATGAACAAGCAAGCGTTGGAGATACTTCTGCAACCGCGTTATGGCAAGAAATGCATAAAGATTCTGACAAAAAATCGGGGTCTTTAATCGTTTTGTGCGGCGCCTTAGTTGTTCCTGTCGGTCCTATAACGGCATTGTTTCTGACATGGCAACTGGCACAATTGATTCCTTCTTGCTGTAATTCCCTATCAAAATGTGGATTCGCTTTTATAACAGGTTGATAAATGTCTCCATCAATCAAACCTTCAACAATAAACTCTTGTTGGTTTTGTAAAGGAATATGACAATTTATACACATAAAAGGACTAGATTCTTTTTTCAGCTCTGCTTGAAATTGAGGATCTGTCCAAGCGTGAGAATGTGTTGAAAATTTCCACTCTTCATAATGCTGTTGATGGCAAGCACCACATTCCTTTGCACTCAAAGAATTTAAACCATCTGGCACTTCCTGAAGAGGCACAACCTTTTCCCAGCTATTGGTTAAAGGTTGGATATTTTCATATTTAGAATGAAAAAAAATGAAATATACACCTGTCCCAACAGCAAGTAGCAACAATATTTTAAAAAACACACCTTTCATCACTATCTTATACAAGAGATAATTGCTCTATAGTATTCATTTCCCAAATTTTAAAACCTCCTGATAGATTTTTTGCACTTTCAAATCCAGTATGATTTAAAATTCTGGTTGCTAAATACCCTCTCAATCCTTTGGCACAATATACAATGGTTTCTTTGCTCTTATCCAACTGATGTAAATTATCACGTAATACATTAACATCAATATGAATGGCATTTTCATGAATTTTTCCATTAGAGTCTACTTCATCAAATGTCCTTACGTCCACTATTTGTAGATCTTCCGAATTCTTAAATTTTTCTGACAATTCCTCTACTGAAATTTCTTCATAATTATTGCGCACAATATTTGAAGTTACAAAGCCATTCACAATAATTGGATCTTTTGCAGGAGAAAATGGCGGAGCATATGCTAAATCAATTTGAGGTAAATCCGTTATTTTTAAATTAGCATAAATAGCGGTACTCAATACATCAATTCTTTTATCTACACCAACTTCGCCATAAGCCTCAGCTCCATAAATTGTATAATCTTTTGGATTGAAATAGATTTCAACGATCATGTCTTTTTGACCTGGATAATAACCTGGAGTGGACCCCGCCACAATTAAATTGGTTTTATATTCCCATCCTAATTTATTTAAGTCTTTAGGATTTAAGCCTGTTCTTGCTAAAGTGAAATCAAATATTTTAATGATAGCCGTTTTATTCCCTCCAGCATAGGTTTCTTCACAACCAACTGCATTTGCACCTGCAGTTCTTCCCCCTTTGTTTGAATGGGTTCCTAAAGGTAAATAGTCGTGTTGTTTAGTTTGCGTATTCATGATACTAGCATTGTCGCCTGCGGCATAAATATCTTGCAAAGATGTTTCCATTTTCTCATTTACCAATAATGCACCATTTCCTAATGTCTTTGCCCCTTTACTAACTAACAGTTCAGTGTTTGGTTTAATCCCTGTACTAACAATTACAAAGTCGGTATCAATCAGGTCTCCTTTGGATGTTAGTAATTGTTTGGTTTTATTCCCTTCATTCAAGAACTCATTTACAAAAGCACCTTTAACAACTTTAATTCCTTTGTTCTCTAATTCTTGTTCAGCAAAGGAACTAAATTTAGGTTGCCACATTGGTAAAATTTGATCTACTCCCTCAATTAAAGTAACCTCTTTTCCTAATTTACAAATATTCTCCGCTACTTCAACTCCTATTAATCCTGAGCCTAAAATAGTGACTTTTTGAACCGACTCTAATAATCCTTCTTTCATGATTTTATCAAAATCACTTAGACTACGACAAGTAGACCAATTATTAGCATTGTAAATATTTTTAATTGGTGGAATATTGGGACGTGCCCCAGTAGTAAACACCAATTTGTCATATGCATAAGTATCTTTAGATGTTCTTATTTCTTTTGTTTCAGGGTTAACATCTATTACCTCCTCTTCTAACCTTACGTCTATACTAAATCTTTCCCTTAATAAATTAGCTTCTACAACTAATAGTTTATCTCTTGAAGGTATTTTACCGGACA
>CAKZPK010000268.1 GCA_937139035.1 uncultured Crocinitomix sp.
TGATCCTGAAACACAATCCAAATTAAACGCACCAACACGCCCTCGAAAAATAAGAGCGATCGAAAATGCCCAATTATTAAAGATAAATCCCAAGTGGCAACCAACGCAATTACCCCAATTAAAACCATTAATAATAGGTGTAAATATTGAGCGTGACTTGCGCCGTGACAAAATTACTAAGCGGTTAAGCGAAAGAATGAACAATGGATTAATTGAGGAAGTTGAAACCTTAATTCAAAACGGTTTATCTCATGCCGATTTGGAATATTATGGCTTAGAATATAAATGGATTGGTAAATATTTGAAAGGCGAAATTTCTAAACGCATTTTATTTGAAAGCTTGAATACGGCTATTCATCAGTTCGCCAAACGCCAAATGACCTGGTTTCGTCGAATGGAAAAAAATGAGTATCAGATTGAATGGGTTAATGCATTATTGCCCACAAATGAAAAACTAGCGCATATTCAAGCTTTACTTAATCAGTAAGTTAGTGCAATAGGCGCTTAATTTGAATTGGGCTTATCTTTAAAGGTGTATCGCAGTGCTAAACCAAATTGATTTTGGATATACGCATTTCCTTGAAATGACGGCGAATAAACAAGAGATGGTCTATAGTCTAAAGATAGTAATAGAGGAATGTTTTTATGGTTAAAATCATATTCCAACCCTATTGTGGGGCCAGCTGAAAATTGATGATGGAATTGAGATACATTATTGACGATATATTGAGACAAATCATATTTCAACCCAGCACCAACATACCAATTTAATCCGCCGCGTATATTCATAACATGTTGATAGTAGATTGAACTACTTAAATGGCGGTATTTGAAAGAATCAAACCCTCCTTGCCCGTAGTTGAGCCCAATTTCTAACCGATTTTTTTGATTTAGCCCTATTTGGTAAGAGAGTTCAGTATTTCTTATATTTAAGTGAGGACTTGTACGGAAACGCAAACCTAAGGCGTGGTTATGTACTTGTGAAAACCCTGTGTTAACACAGAATAGAATGCTTGTAATAATAAGTGACTGTTTCATTTTTCTTGAATTAAATTTCAAGTAGTACGATTGGCAAGAACAAATTACTACAGCACTTTTTGTGTACGTGTTTCTTTTTAGGCTTCTTTAACATTAAGCACAAAAAAAAGGGAGCACAAAGCTCCCTTTAAAATATGAATAAATTTATTCTATTTAAAACGTGTATCTCAATGAAAATGCTCCTCCATATCCAAGTCCTGATCCTCCGCCAATAAAGCCCCACATAGGACGTGTGTCTAAACCTAATAAGATGGGTGCACCTAATTCGTTGAAATCAAATTCAATTCCAATTTGTCCACCTAACCCAAGGGTAATTCCATCTTCATCAGACGAGTTTTTGTTGTTCCAAAGTCCTAATTGTGCTCCTGGTCCAACATACCAGTTTAATCCGCTTGTAATGTTCCAAACCCAATGATAGATTCCTGCTACAGACATATGGCTGTAATTGTTGCCATTTCCGTTATTTCCTCTCCAACCTAAATCTAACTCTAAACGGTTTGCGTCTCCAAATCCATGTTGGTATGATATTTCTCCGCCAAATCCGAAGTTTCCAGATCCACCTCTAAGACCAATTGCATGGGGATTAACTTGTGCTTGTCCTGATAAAATAAAACCGAGCAACAACGTGCTAACTAATACTAATTTTTTCATCTGTTGTTTTTTATTTGCAAAGTTATGAAACTTGTATTAATCAACGATAATTTACAGATGAATGATTGGTTTTATTCGATAAAGGACTTATTTTTTTACAAGGCGTTCAATCATTTTACCATCTTGAGTAACCAGCTCAACAAAGTAAGTTCCTGTTGCGTTGTTAGTTAAGTCAAGCTGAAATGTGTTAGAGTTAGATACAATTGTTGGCATTATAATTCTACCACTTAGGTCATATACATTGATCTCAAAAGTAGCTGTGTTTTTTAAAGAAATTGTAAACTCACCCTGAGAAGGGTTAGGATAGATTTCAACACCAAAATCATATTCTTGAATTGATAATTGAGAGTTTACAACAATGTTATCTTCAACATGAATACATCCGTTGTTATCCGTGATTTCTACTTCGTAAGTACCTGCAACTAATCCACTAACATCTTGATCTGTGCTGGTAAATCCTCCTGGGCCATCCCAATCATAAGTGAAACCTGCTGTACCGCCAACCACTGTTATATTAATTGATCCGTCACTACCTGAAATTTCGTCATTCGTTGAATAAAATGCATCTAGTTCAGAAGGTTGGTCAATAGTTACATAAACATTGTCCTCACAACCTGAATCATCTATTACAGTTACCGTATAATCTCCTGCAGTTAATCCTGTAAACAAGCCAGAAGCAACTGGTCCGTCTCCAATATTAAATGTATAAGGAGCATCTCCACCAGAAACGCTAACTTCAACTTCTCCAGAAGCGTCACCATAACAAAGTGCATCATTCGCTGTACTAGAAATACTTCCCGTACAATCTTCACCACCTGCATCAATTCCGTCTAAGGTAGTTGATGATCCGCATCCGTCTGGCGCTAAATAAGTGCTTGCACCAAGCCCCCATGAAATACCAAGTCTTCCATAAAAATCGTAGGCATCATTATCATCTGTTCCGTCTCCACCGCCACATGCTGCAGCTCCTCCATATAATTGACCTATTATTCTACCGTTTTGGTCAAATAATGGAGATCCTGATGAACCTGGTTCAGTAACACCCTGATCCCAATCATCAATCCACCAAACTTGAGCACCACCTGTTGCGTCATGGTATGGATTATTGTCTTCTCTACAAATTTTCTTTAAATCACCACTTGGATGATGAATTCCTGTAGCTTGCGTTACTGATTCTTCATCAGAATGATCCCAACCTGCATAATGTACTTCCCATTCTTCAGCCTCTTCAACAGTCATATTATCAATTTCTAAAAGTGCAAAGTCTGATCCTCCTGAACTTGCAAGCACTGTAGCTCCGTTTGCTGTTTGATCGTATGGGGAACCTGGATTTGTACTGCCTGCAACAGTAGCACATGATTCTGTTCCCTCTGGACTTTCCCAATTAAATCTAAAAGACCAACTTGCAGTTGACCCACCAAGACAATGATTTGCTGTTAAGAATAAAAAACGACCATCTCCACAAGTATTGTTTATTAATGCTCCTGTGCAAATACCGTTACCACTAACTACAATCATAGCTACTGATCTAATTTGGTCTCCCCAATCATCACCCAATGGACAATTAACATCAATATTACAGTTACCAGAATCGTTTACTCCTTTTTCTAATTCTTTTTGAATACGATCTAAACTTCTGTAGCCATGAACAACGCTAGAAATTGTAAAGCTACCTTCTCCAGTTACAGCAGTTGGTTCATAATATTCTACAATAATAGTTTCTCCATGAACCATTTCTGTTCCCAATTCACGTTCAACTCTATTGTTTTTTGATGTGTAAGCTCCAACTTTATTACTGCGCTCAAAGTCATATAAAAACAATGTTGCACCTTCTGGTAAATAGAAATTTTCTAACAATAAATTTATGGTTTGAGCATTTGGACATTCAATTATTGTACGCCAAACTCTACCGTCTTCAACACTTATCCAACTGCCCGAATTTTCAAGCGAAATATTAGTGTCATATTTATAACCAAACCGCCATGGTTGGTCTTTTCGAATATCATTAAGGGCGTCTTCAGCGTCAACCAATTCTTGATCATAACCTTCCATTACAATCGCGTCTGGTAATGGTTCGTCATTTAGTTCTGCAGACCAACCAAAGCATTTCAAACTTGTTTCAGTTTGTGCAATCAATTGTGGTCCTAAGAAGATTAAAGCCAATAGGAAGTAAATTTTTTTCATGTTGTAAAATTTTAAGGTGTACTAAAATTAACCGTTTTAATCAAATAATGCACTTTTTTTAACAGGGAATTTAGATGATCCGATTAATCCTAAATCCAGTTTTTGCATGAATTTAGAGATGTCTGCATGGCATAAGTTAGAGTCATTGGCAGAATTTTTGATATCTTCGTAACGAAAACACTAAACTGTTAAAATGACAAAATATATTGCGATTTTATTCATAGCATTTATCGCTATACCAACATTAACTTTTGCACAGGGAGAAAATGATCCAACTCCGGCAGTACCATTAACAAATAAGCAAATTTGGTCAGGCACTTACAGTTCTGATTACGTTTATGCTGTACGATCAATGAATGATGGGGAACATTTTTCTGCAAAAGAAGACCAAAAAATTGTAAAGTATAGTTATTCAGATTTTGAAAACGCAGTTGGAACCATTTATGATGGAGCAGCTCATTCATTAGAGTTTAGTGATTATTTCTTTAATGCAGATGAAACAAAAGTTTTATTGGCAACAGAAACGACTCCAATTTTCAGAAGAAGCTTTACTGCAAATTATTATGTAGTTGATTTAGCAACAAATAAAGCAACACCGCTTTATGATGGAGGGCCACAAATGTTGGCAGATTTTTCTCCTGACGGTTCAAAGGTGGCTTTTGTTTTTGAAAATAATATTTTCATTAAAAACTTGGCAGATAATTCAGTTTTTCAAATCACTTCAGACGGAAGGAAAAATGCTGTTATTAATGGTTCTTCGGATTGGGTTTATGAAGAAGAGTTTTCTGTAACTAAAGCTTTTTATTGGTCTCCTTTAGGAACTAAAATTGCCTACTTAAAATTTGATGAAAGTGAAGTTACTGATTTTACAATGGACTATTACAGAGGAGAAACTTATCCAAGTCCATATACTTTTAAATACCCTAAGGCGGGCGAAGATAATTCAAAATTAGGGCTGTATGTGCACACGCTTGAAAGTGGAAAGACTGCTGAAGTTAATATTGGAAACTATGAGTATGTGCCAAGAATGAAATGGACAAATGATGATAATAAGTTGATTTTTTTGGTAATGAATAGACACCAAAATGAATTAAGTTATGTAATGTCAAATATTGATGCCAACGGCCTTGCTGAAGGTAAAGTATTTTACACAGATAAAAGTGATACTTATGTGCAAGTAGATGATAACCTTATCTTTTTAGAAGACGGGAAATCGTTTTTAAGAACAAGTGAGAAAAGTGGTTATAATCATATTTACAAGGTTGGTTTTGATGGAAGTGAAACTGCAGTAACAACTGGAGATTGGGATGTTATTAATTTGAAAGGTGTTGATACTAAAAAAGGATTGGTCTATTATTCTTCTGCCGAGGAAGGAGCAATGAATAAAGCGCTATATTCAATTCGATTAGATGGGAAAAAGAAAACAAAATTGTCTTTAAGAAAAGGGTATAATGATGCTGAGTTTAGTACAGGAATGAAATATTATATGAATTACTATTCTAACGCTAACGAACCTTATCTAATTACTGTGCACAATTCTAAAGGTAAAGAACTAAGTGTGCTAAAAGACAATGAATCGTTAAAACTAAGTTTAGGTAAACTCCGTGTGTCTAAAAAAGAGTTTATAACAATTAAAGGTGCCACGGAAGACTTAAACGCTTGGATAATTAAACCAAACAATTTTGATCCTGCTAAAAAGTATCCTGTTTATTTTAATATTTACAATGGACCAGGACACAATACCGTTACAGATTCTTGGGGAGGAGACAATTTCATGTATCACCAACTTTTGGCTAAAAATGGATATATCGTTATTTCTGTAGATACAAGAGGAACAATGTATCGCGGAGCAAAGTTTAAAAAATCTACTTATTTGCAATTGGGTAAATTAGAAACAGAAGATATGATTGCAGTTGCAAAAAATGTAGGTGCGTGGGATTTTGTTGATAAAGATAGAATAGGAGTAATGGGGTGGAGTTATGGAGGTTATATGGCTTCGTTATGTATGACTAAAGGAGCAGATGTATTTAAAATGGGAATTGCAGTTGCACCAGTAACCAATTGGAGATGGTATGATAATATTTATACCGAACGATTTATGCGCACACCTCAAGAAAACCCTGATGGATATGACGATAATTCTCCAATAAATCATGTGGAGAAAATGAAGGGGAAGTATTTATTAGTTCATGGATCTGGTGATGATAATGTGCATGTGCAAAATTCAATGGAGATGATTGAAGCATTGGTTGAAAAGAATATAGATTTTGATATGTTCATATATACCAATAAAAATCACGGAATTTATGGAGGTGCTACGCGTGAACATTTATTCAATAAATTATTGCGCTTTACAAAAGCAAATTTATAATTGAAAGTTAGGATGAAGATGGGATATATAAAATATGGACTTGTATTAGTTGGTTTTGCAAGTGTAATTTGGAGTTGCGGAAATGGGGCAGAGGTTGCTGAAGGACCAGCTCCGGTGGAAGAGCAAGAAGGCGGACAAGGAAATGGTTCAGCCTCATTTGAAACATTTGGATCTGCAGAAGCACCTGGAGGAAATAACAGGACAGATGAACCTGCAGAAGAAATAAAAGTAGAGGGAGATGCGGAGGCAATTGAGTGGTTAGATTTTGAAACAGCAATTGACCGAAATAAAGAAGAGAAGAAGTTTATTTTTATAGATATGTATACAGAATGGTGTACTTGGTGTAAAAAAATGGACGGTTCTACTTTTAAAGACCCTTCAGTCATTAACTATATTGATCAAAACTTCTACGCCGTAAAACTAAACCCTGAAACGGAACTTGCCATTGCATATAAAGAAGTGCTGTATGAGCAAAAACTATACGGACGTAAAAAAATGAACGAATTAGCAGTGAACTTGATGGGCAGTAAAATTAGTTTTCCTTCATTTGTTATTTTAAATAAACGTGAGGTAAAACGAGGCGTAATTGTCGGTTACCAATCCAGTAATCAATTGTTATTAGCGCTAAAGCGATATGTTGATTAATTGAGCTATTTCTTTCCTTGATTTAGTAAGAAATCACGAATATACGTGCTGTCTTTTGAAAAATAACTACCGATAGAATCTGGGACTCCCATATGCCACTCGGCCTTAATGAAAGTGGAATCTTTTAGGACTATTGTGCAAAGTCCATCTTGTTTTCCATCCACCCAGTTTGCTTTAATTGTACTACCGTCTATTGAATAATGTTCGCCATATCCATGTCGTTTATTCTCCTTCCATCCACCTTCATATTTCGTGCCATCAGGCCATAAAAATATACCCGTTCCGTGTCGCTTCCCGTCAACACGGTCACCAGTATATCCTAATGAATCGTTAAATTCAAAAAGATAAAAGGCAGGTTTTGGTGTTTGCTTAATTACTTTGAATTTACCCGAATAAGTGTTAAGGAATGGAGAGAGGAATTTTGATGTTTGAGAATACCCTAACTGATCCAATAACACATGTGTCATTTTTCGTTCTTTCAATAGATTCATTTGTTTTTCATGGTCATCTTCATATAAAAATCCGCTAGATGTTTTACCAGAACCTATATAGAATAAATTGGGTTTGCGACATACAATCACGGATGAGTCTGGTAGTTTTTTACACCAATCTGCCAGGTCCATAAAATGTTGAAAATTGAGATTGTAATTTGAATTGGCTCTTTTATGTGTTTTTTTCAAACTAGGAGTTAGTAATAGTACTCCAAATAGGAGCAAATAGGGGGTCCACCTTGGAGGACTTTTTGCTTTGAAAACTTTGACAATACTCCAGTCTATTACAGCTGTACCACCATTTAAAACTAAATAGAGTAGAATTGGTACAAGTGGCAAAATAAAACGAATGCCATACCATATTTCTGGCCACAACAGGAGTATGGTAAATGAAAAAACTAAGATTGCACCAATTAGCACACGAATTCCATTGTTTTTTCGATACAGCAATCCAATTATAATCAATGCAATTAGAAACAAACCTGTGACCCAAAAACTTGCGCTAGCTCCATGATAGAGTCCTTCTTTATTGATGTATTGTACCTCAATTCCTGGGAAAATTGAATTGGGAATTTCTTTAGTAATATATCGTTGCGTATTGTTGCCTATTCGCGCCATAACATCACTAAATTCCACAACTCCTTCTACTTTATAGTAAGGATTTTTACTTATTAATGATTTTACATATCCATTTCCCCCCAAGTTATATGACCTGATTTGCCATGGAATTAGTAAAATAACAACTGCAAAAAATGTTACAAGCGCATAACTTATTTTTC
>CAKZPK010000269.1 GCA_937139035.1 uncultured Crocinitomix sp.
ACCCCAGAAAGATTGGCCAGTACTTATGTTTTCTAAACCTTACTGCAAAGAAAATACCGAGTAATAAAATTGGAAAAATAATAGAAAAGCGAATTAAGAAAACACCTAGCTCATAAGAACGAATAGCTGCGCTATACGCTTTCCCCGTTCTAACATCCTCTAAATTAATTACGTCCTGAATTTGTTCTAAAGCAGCTTCTTCTGCGTGAATCAATCGACTTACAGAATCGATACTTGTATGAAACTGACGTTCCTGCACAAAATATTGGTCAAGTTCGCCCGCCCGCTCAAGTACCGCATTGTCTTGAGCAGAGGAACCAATTGTTCCTCTGGCTGCTAGCCACGTATCGAATGATTCCTTAGCGTTTTCGTGGTCAGTTTGCACGGCGCTTAAACGCAAACCCAAACGCTCCTCCTCCTTCTCTAAATTATTTATAATTGATTCAACAGAATCTTTCAATCCCTCCTGCTTGTTTAGTAATTCAGAATTCTCATAACTCTCTCTAAAAGGATAATCTTTCCATTGGTTTGCGTCATCCATTAACACACTAGTTAGCGCTATTAAAAAACCACACAATACAGTGGCAATGGTATAATGAATGAACTTTGAAAAGCGAACGAGGCGTTTATTATTGTATTTCATAACTTATGGTTTATGGTTATTGTATTTTGAAACGAATTAAGCTTCGCGATCTAAAATTTTAATATCACGCGTATTTTTTTGAACCGCAATCGCTGCAAATAACCCTAGTGTATATGACATGCCGTAAAACCCTTTTTCACTCAAACTAATATCCGCATTGCGCAAACCAACCACTAGCAACACAATGGATGCAATAGTCATTACCCAACTTAGGCCATAGTAAATATCCGTTACCTCTAATCCTTCTGCCCTATCTCGCACACATTTCTGAACGGATATTGCTGAAAATAATCCGAATAATATAATGGCAAAATAGTACCCTTTTTCATTCAACTCCATGTGTGCATTCCATAAACCTATACAATAAGCAATAACCCCAATTCCTAATCCTGCCCATGCAGCACCTATAAATGCGGCTGTTGGTCGTACACCATGAAAATTGTTTTTTTGTTTCTTTTGAATGATTTCTTCTGTGTTTACTTGAGTTTCCATAATTGTTTTATTTGTTTGGGTCAAAGTTGCGGATTGATCCTCTTTTCAAAAACATAAAAACCAACTATTTATTACTATATTAACAGAGTCATAAGAACAATAAATAACTATATATCTATACTTTATAACTAATTTTTATTACAATATAAATAGTGAAAACAACCAAAGAAATAGTTTCAATTTTAAACGAAACAGAAAAACAAGCCTTTATCGTTCATTTAAAAGGCAGAAACAAAAGGCATGATGTACGCAACATCCAATTATTTAGGTCCATACAGAAAGGGACTGAATTGAAGTTGCAAAAAGAAATTGGTGTTAACGCCTTTAATGTTTTAAATAAAAGATTAACTGACAGACTAATTGATTACACCGCGGGACGCCTATTAGACAAAGAGAATACACTTGAAGCAGATGTAATGAAACTAATTATATTGGGCAGAAAGTTATTTAGTTTTAAAGCTTACAAAACTGCGTTTAAATTACTCCGCCAAGCTGAAAAAAAAGCCATTAAAGTTCAACACTATCATTTGCTAAACGATATTTATCACACTTTAATAGAGCATTCTTACCATGAGCAAGCTCCTGACCAAGAGCGATTATTAGAGGATTTTCAAGCAAACAAAATTGCTTTCGAAAATCAATCCAATTTAAATATGGCCTACGCTGTTATTCGTAAACAGTTTCATGAGTATGAACGACAGTCCGCACCGTTTAATTTAAGTACACTAATTGACGACAACTTTAAGAAGTTTGGAGTAAAAAAGGATATGGGGTATAATTTCAAATCCTTATATCAAATTGCTGAAATGACTGACATATCGGGTGCGATTCGGAAAAACTATTTTGGAGTTGATTTATTTTTTGAACAGCAAATTGAAAAAATAAAGGACGGCCCTTTAGACAACGAAGACCAACTCATTTACCATATTGACTTGATTTATTTAATTGCTCATATTTACTTTAGAAAAAAGAATTTTGACCAAAGCCTCGTTCAACTTGAAAGAATGAACGAATTAATGAATCGATATAATAAACGCTATTACAACATTCGCCAAACTAAGTATCAAACACTATTTGCACTTAACCAAAACTTCAAAGGTAACTCTGCTTTAGCCATGCAAACCTTGGACAACATATTAACACCAATAAAAGGGGCATTAAAAAGAGGCCAATTGCAAGCCAAATTGGCTCGAATTATGATTCATTTTCAACAGCAAGAACTAAATCAGGCTAAAAAAAGCCTAAGTGAACTAAGCCGCAGTGACAATTGGTATATGGACAATATAGGAATTGAATGGCTTTTGAATAAAAAATTCATTGAAATACTGCTTCACATTGAATTTGGTAACACGAATTATGTAGACAGTAGAATAAACAGTTTAATGCGAAAAAAAATGGCTTTTTTTAACGGTGTTACGGCACCAGGCTTAACTTTTCTAACATTAATTAAATCATATCATCAAAACCCACAAGAAGCGAGTTCAGTAAAGTTCATGGCTAAAGTTGAAGATGCTTTTGAATGGAAACCAACTGAGGAAGAGGATTTATTCTTAATTAGTTTTTATGCTTGGCTAAAATCTAAAATGGTTAAAAAGCCTTTATATGAAACGACTTTAACACTTGTTGGATCCATTCAATAATGCCTAAAATAAATTATATTTATACTGCGCAAAAAGAATGCGCAATGACCTCATAAGTTTGTCTAAAAATTAATAATGACACCTATAATAGAGCGAAATAGAAAGAATATGCAACAGGCATTCGACAAATACTTGGTCAACATAGACCACTTTTTCTCGGAAGACGAACTATTACGCTTTGGTCATTTTTTTACCACTCCTATTTTAAATGAATATTTCAGAAAATTAGATAAAGACTATTTTACCAAATTCATTTTAGATCATACATTTCCAAGTTTTGAGGAAGAGATACCCATACCCTATGTTGAAATTTGGCAAATCCATCATCAATTCATAGAAAACTTGGCACAAATGAATAGTAAAGGTGCAGAAGATTTTGTGCGCATTTTTTTTACTGAGCGTCCATTTAGCGAGTTCTTAATTGTTTTGGGACAAAGAATAACACCTGCCAGTGTGCAGAATAAGAAAGCAATTCCTCCTACAGCAACTAAATTGATTGAACAGGCTTTTATTCCTTATAACCAAGAAATAAAAATAGCAGTTAGAGCTTGGGAAAAACATGCAGGCCGAACAGATACTGATTTTTGGGGTGTAATTGACGGTACGCCACAACAAAAAGAAAAACATGTGATAAACCTAGTAAATGAAATCATAAACAACCACACTTGGTGGAATGTGTTTGAGCATTTTAAACATGGTCATGTATACGAAATAAGAGAGAAAAATGGACACGGTATGCGTTGGTCCATTGACAATAATAAATTCATTGGATTTGTAGAACCTTTTTAGCAAAATTATGGAAACTGAAAATAATACCTACCCCTTTTCTTCTGCCGAATGGGATACTTGCTTAAAAGTGCTTTCGTCTTTAAAAGACGACCCACTTAACAACCCTGACAATGATCAATTTAAAGCGTTGATTACTAAAATCAAGAAAAATTCGCGCAAACAATTGCGAAAGGATTCTTACGGCAACAAAAAAGCTGCTGATATTGCTGTGCTAAAAAAATCAGTGGTAGTATCTAACGCTCTTCATGGCAATTCAGTGTATAGTAATAGTACTAGTTCAAAAACGCTTGAAGCATATGCGGAATTAAATATTCCAAAAAATTGCTATTGCTGCAATGCTTCCTTCAAGTCTGCACATTTCTTTTACAACCGCATTTGCCCAGTTTGTGCAGAATTAAATTACGCAAAACGCGACCTTGAAATGGACTTGGCGGGCCATATTGCAATTATAACAGGATGCCGTGTAAAAATAGGATACGCCACTACTTTAAAACTATTGCGTGCTGGAGCAACAGTTATTGGAACAACGCGATTTCCAGGATTAGCGCTTAATGAATTTAAAAAAGAAGCAGATTATAATGATTGGCAAGATCAATTGAATATTTATGGACTTGATTTAAGAGATTTAAAGCAAATTGATGTATTTGTAAGTTATTTTAAAGATCGATTCAATCACTTAGAAATTCTAATTAATAATGCAGCCCAAACGATTCGATACCCTGACAACTACTACTTACCGCTTGTCAAGGAAGAGGTTAAATTACTAGGTTCTTATAATAATGAAGCTATTACACCAAATGCCACTGCAGTTATTGGCGAAGTAAAATTGCTTGAGGTGAATTCGACACCAGAATTAGCAGATATACCACTAACACGATTTGGTCAACCTGTTGACAATAGAGATAAAACAAGTTGGAATTCAAAACTGGAGGAAGTTAGCTTGATGGAATTATTAGAGGTGAATTTAATCAATCAAATTGCTCCTTACCATTTAATTAAAGCACTTAAACCCTTAATGCTAAATTCAGAAATAAAAAAGAGACACATTATTAATGTCACTTCTTCTGAAGGGATTTTTAGTTATAGCAACAAAACAGAATACCATCCGCACACTAATATGACAAAAGCATCTTTAAATATGATGACTAGAACCTCTGGCGCAGCTTTTGAAAAGGATCAAATATACATGAACAGTGTTGATGTAGGTTGGGTTTCCACAGGAGCAAAGGAAGCTTTGCGCAAGAAACAATTTGATCGTGCATATGTTCCGCCGTTAGCTTCGGTAGATGGCGCAAGTAGAATTATGGACCCCATATATGCCGTAATGCAGGGTGAAAAAATATGTGGAAGTTTATTAAAGAATTACAAAGAACATAATTGGTAAAATAATAAACTGGTAGCTCAGTGGAAGAGCGCCCAAATTCCAATTGGGAGGACGTGCGTTCGAATCGCATCCAGTTTACTTTTACTAAAAAAGCTTATTATTAAGCAAGGCCGATAGTTTAACTGATTTCGATCAACGGAAAAACGCCTGACTGTCAATCTTGAGTTGTGGGTTCGAACCCCACTCGGCCTACAAAACTACTCTTATAAAAAAGTAGCTGCAAAATTGTAAAAAACCGTTAGCACTATTCTCCTCAATCTTGAAAGAGGTAGTAACGTAAAATGGCCGGAACAATGCCCAGCCATTTCATTAATAAAGAAGAAAAATCCCCTCTATAATCAATTGTTAAAACTATTTCGCTTCTTTCATTTTAAACTCTAATGAATAATCATCATAAGTTGAAAGATACCAATTTGCTGTAGCTGTTTTCCAAACATGCCCATCACTATACTCATCCACCTCTGGCTGAGCACCAACTTGCTCAGTTATAACATCTTTGTATTTATCATAATCAATCGCTTTAGACGCATCCTCTTCGTCTGTTTCAGGATCCCAACGCACATCATCAATTACAAGAATTTGCATACGTACTTCGCCTAATTGCGTATCGTCATTGTATTTTGTAGAGTAAAATCTTGATCCTTTAAAATCACCATCTTCCCATTTAGAGTTGTAGTTTCCTGTTTCGTTTTCGCCTACCAAATAAGGCTCAACGCTACTATCGTAATTAGAAACATCTGCAATTGGAGATAATGGTTTCATTCCCTTTTCAACATCCGCGATTAAACCAACAATTTGGTCTTTAACAATATCACCAGATGCATTTGTTTGTGTTTCAGTTGAACTTTCCGTTGAACCATCTGCTGCGTCATTTGCTTCAGATCCGCAAGCTCCTAAGAGCAACCCTCCAACTAAGATTAACACTATTTTTTTCATAAGTACTCGATTTTATTTTAATTATTACGAGCCAAATGTATTGGTTTAGAATGTTCTTTTTTTGAAAGACTCTTTACCGTAGGGGATCAATTCGTTAACGCAAACTTTCAGTTAGTTAACGCCCATACTGTTAATGATAGAAAGTATTCTTTCCTTTCTTCTTGAGCTAATTGGAACTAAATCAGAATTGATTAACTCAACAGAGCCCCCCTCTTTTTTCACTACACCTTTTACAAAATTCATATTCACTAAATGAGATTTATGAACTCTGCAAAAATTATAATTCGCCAATAATTCGTCAAACTGTTTAATGGGCTTAGATATGAGTAGTTTTTCTCCATTTTTAAGATAGAAACAGGTGTAATTATTATCACTTTCGCACCTTAAAATGTCTTGAATTTGAATGATAAACGTTTTCTCTAATGTTTGCAAAACAATCTTCTTGTCTTGACTGTTTTTATTAGAAAGGTTATTTAAAAGCACATCTAACTTAACAGCAATTTCATCTGTTTCAATTTGCTTTTCAACTTTATGAACAGCAGCTGTTAACTCCTCATAATCGACTGGTTTAAGAATATAATCTACTGCACTAAACTTGAATGCCTCAATTGCAAATTCCTCAAATCCTGAAATAAAAACAACCCTACTTTTTACATCTCCAATTAAACGAAGCATATCAAAACTAGTTTCTTTCCCCAGCATTACATCCAACAAAATTAAATCTGGAGAAGCCTTGATTATCAGCTCGGCCCCATCATGTTTATTAGCTGCCTCACCAATAATATTTAAAGGAATATTATGAGTTGCAATAATGTTTTTAAGCGTGGTTCTTACATTCGCTTCGTCATCTATAATTACGGCAGTTATCATATGAAGATTAATTAGAAAGTGGTAAAGTTAAAATAACTTTTGTTCCTTCGCCACAATCTTGAGAGGTGAAGTTTTTCGTTATTGTGAAATCTAACTTTTGTTTATAAAACGCGGCTAAATTACTAAGTCTTTCTTTTACTATTTGACTTGATAAAGACTGATGATTTTCTTTAGGCGCCGAACTCTCGCTAATTCCTAGACCATTATCTGCAATTGAAATTTGTAATTTGTTTTCGGTAGTGGATGCAAAGTTAATTTGAACCACTCCTCTATATGCCAAATTTTGAACCCCATGCTCTATCGCATTCTCAATAAATGGCTGTGCTAACATAGGTGGAAGATAAATCTCCTCCGGATCCAAATCATCATCAATTGTGAGCTCAAAATCAAAATTCTCATAGCGTTTTTGTTGCACAAACAAGTAGTTTTCCAATGTAGTAACTTCGTCTTCTAACGAAATAGAATCCTTTCTTGAGTTCTCTAAAACCAATCGTGTTAATTGAGCAATTTTTGTTAAATATACGCTCGCCTCTTTTGGTTTATTCTCATAAATAAATCCCTGTGCCGACATTAAAGCATTAGAAATAAAGTGCGGATTCATTTGAGTTTTAAGGAGTTTTTGCTCAAGCTTCAACATCTTATTGTTTTGCATTACTTTTCTACGCTTATAAATAAGGAAAGCTAACCCCAACAAAATAATAGACAGCAGCACTACTCCTCCAATAATGTAATTTCTCAATGTTAAATCCGCTTTTGCAATTTTGTTCTCTTTTTCCTTTAACGCCAAGTCAAAATTTAACCTTTCATTTTCCCGATCTTTCTTTTCAGTTTCATACTTAATTTGAAGATCATTTATTTGCTCAAATTTCTCTGCATTAAGCAGCTCCTGATACTTATCGCTATATTTTTTTTGAAATTGAAATGCATCATGATGATTCCCCAATTTTTCATTGACAAAAGCCAGCATTTCAAAATCATCAACAATAGCTGGATCCTGCAATTTCTCATGCGACTCCAACGCAATCACAAAAGCCTCTAAAGCTTCTGCATAATCCTTCTTCTCAATCAATGCTTTTCCTAATTTTTGAGCCACATATGCTATTCTTCGAGTATCCCCCTCAAGCATTAGCGTATCTAAAAGGGTTTGATAATAAGAGATTCCTTTTTCAAATTGGCCCTGCTTTATTGCTATTTCTGCCAAAACCTCTTTAGGATCATTCACTTTTGGATTTTCGTTTGAAGAAATGTAGAATTGATCTGCCTTATTCGCAAAATAGAAAGCACTGTCTATTTCATCAACATGCAAGAAAATCTTTGCTAATTTAACCTCAAACTCTGCTATTAACTTGTCACTTTGCCAAGTTGGAGCCAAGGCTAATCCTTTTTCATAGTTCTCTTTCGCATTTGGTATGTCTTCCAATCTAAAATGCAAATCAGCAATTGTCATATACAAATTAGGATTACCGTCATACTCACTACTACGTCTATAAGCATCATTTGCTAACATGTAGTTTTCTAACGCCTTCTCAAACGAACCCGTGTATTCTTCAATTTGCCCTAAGTTTCTGTAGGCACTAGATAAACTTTTATCGTTATGAATAGATTTTGCAATTAAAATGACATCATTCATTATGTCAACACTCGCCTCTTTTTCTCCATGTTGAAAATAAGTTAGGGCTTTTGTTGTCATTGGAACCAGCATCATTTCGCCGTCAGTACTTGCTAACTCGATTGCTTTATCGCAAATTTCAATTGCTTTATCTTTATTTTGAGAAATATTTGAGCGAGCTTCACGATCCAAGGCTCTTACTTCAAGTGAATCTTGTTTACTTAATTGAGAAAGACCGTTGACTGTAATATGACAAATCAATAGCAGTAGAAAACTCTTTTTAAAGATCATCATATATTTTATAAATTATGGATTAAGAACTTCGACTTAAAGTTATCTCAATATTGTAAATTTATAAAAAGTTCGATATTAGCCTGTCAACTACAAATTTTAATCTAAGAATTGTTGGTGGACAATTGGTTTAAATTACCTTAAAGGTTAATAAACAAAGAAAAATATTAAAGCAAAAGAATTGTGTAGTTCAAATGGAAGAGCACTGTGGCTCATAATCAGAGGGTGTAGGTTCGATCCCTACCGCAATTCTTCTAAACTGGTAGCTCAACAGGAAGAGCATTGACTCAGCTTGACAAGGGTTGTGGGTTCGAATCCCACCCAGTTTAGTTTTAATATCTCTCTTTTTTTCATAACAAAGAAAACTACATATAGACAGCTAACAACCTCAGTTCTTGATCTTCCATTAACGAACCTCTATTAATGATGAAGCCGTCAGTTGTTGGAATTGCGAGGTAAACAAAGAAACAGTCTACAGGAAGCATGACTTCATTTATAAGTTCAAAATCTTCATCTAATTGCATACATGAAACTCTTCTGTTTTGATAAGTTGTGAAATATCCATCATTTGTTTTTAGGGCTTGTGGATGCTGATAGAACCGATAATAACAATTGAGATTTTCATTATACACCAAACGTGAATAATTTCCGTTTGCAGCTTGATGGCTTTCTAAAATAGTCTTGATTTCACTTTTACTTTTATCAACAGTACTTAATGATTCAACATCATTAATTTGATATTTACTTCTAACGGTTTTCACTTCTGTGGCTTTGGTCTGTCTGTTATATATCCAAACCTCTGGTAAAGCTATTGGATTGTAAATAACCAAATCACTTGTATGAACTTCCTGAATATCATGCAAAAAGCCATAGTAGTTAGTACGATACCTCTCTGGATAATTTATTCCTGTAATACCAACTACTCCTGATTCAACATTAAAAACACCAGTCATTGGGACATTTGAATTTGACACTCCTGTTGCCAATCTATACTCAAATGATTCAGCAGAACGTTTGCAGTCAGAAACAATTTTTGTATCCAATTCGAAATTAACTCTTGTTCCATCTGACAACCTAAAATCCTCAGGTCTGAAATGCTTATTTTCAACAGAAGACACTACAGTTAATGTAATTGAGTCATCAGGTGTAAAAACAAATAATCCGCCGTCACTTCTGGGTTGAATATACGATTGATTCTCAACAGGGAAACCAATCTCTAACGTGTCTTTTTTTACACATACTGTATCCATTAAATAAGACCGAAAAACTTGCCCATGCTCTTTATTCAAGAAAACCGTTACTAAGGTATCTTTAGCAATATAAACTGTCTTAAAAATAGCGTCATTATAATTTTCAACTGAAATATTTATGGATTCCGTTTCTAAATCATCTTCTGACTCTTCATTTTTATGTTGAGTGCAACTGACAAAGACTAAACACGCACTATAAAGTAAAAACCTATTCATTTAGCTCTTCCATTATTTTATTAATATTTTCAAATTCTGATTCGCTTACAATGTTTTGATAGATTAAATCATCATTATCAAAAACATAAACTTCGCTATCACTCATTTTAAAGCCATGACGCTCTAACTCCAACTGTTCAAGCCCTACATACTTAATTCCCTCATCCAATACTTCTTTTATTTGCGCATCATTCCCAAGAACTGTCACAACATGTTTACCTCCATCAAAATCATTGA
>CAKZPK010000270.1 GCA_937139035.1 uncultured Crocinitomix sp.
GCCCTTCTTTTTGATACATCTAAATTTTTCCCTGCTTCACCTTCCTCACTAGCAAATCCATCCAAATATACTTCTGACTCACCTGAAACTTTTTCATTTATAAATGTAAAAAACTTCTCTTCCTCATCTATATTTAAAAAATCAATTTCACCTTGTTTAAACAATACCCTGCTCGTTGGATTATTTGGATTTGAATAAATAGTATTTTGATTCTTTCCTACGCTATAATCGTTTTCAGAATTTTGATTTTGTGATTCATACATAATTGTAAATATTTTAATGTTATTAATCCTATCGAAAATTGATAATTCTTTGGTTTATTGAAATCTATTCTATTTCTCATTGCTTTACCTTACTCCCCCCATTCCACATTCAAAATCTGCTCCATCCATGAGTATTTAATCATGGCCATGCCCCATTTAATGTGCGGCAAAAGAACATCTAATGTGTGAGGTTCTATCGTTAATATATATTGCATATTCTCTTTTAACTCGAGTTGTCCCGCACGGGTTAAGAAATCGGTTCTTAGTCCGTTCCATGTGCAATTTCTCATGGGGCGCCAATTTTCTTGAATAACCTCTATTATATTATTTAATTCGGCGGTGAGTTGAGTTTGGTTTGATTCATCCCAAGGACCTTTTTCTGCTAAATCGAAAGCGGGTAAAATTTCTTTCAACGGATAATTAGTCAACACTTTTGCCAGATACAATTCATCTTCTGATGTTCCCCATAATCCTGTTACTAAATAGCTCAACAAATAAATAGCTTGTACTTGATGCTCTTCGCTTAACCATTCTCCTTTTTCGTTTTGCAATTCTAAATTTTTGAAAAGAATTGGTAAAAACGGATTGAGCAATACCATACCGGCGTTTGCAATTTCAATCCTTTCTTTTTGGGCTATTTGATGAATTGAATCATTTTCAGTTGCTATTATTTTTTGTTCGGTTGATTCATTTTCGCCAATACTTTCACTTGCCTTCGAACTTGTTGATGCGTTGATAGTCACTAGGCGATCTTCAAGCAACGAGACCAATAATGCTTGCTCGGCTTTATAAGAAACTGCCTGCACACGGTGTCCGTTAGTTGGCTTTAACTCTTCTAATTCGAACAAAATTGCCGCAATAATATCTGGACTGACTAAAAAATTAGCAAAAGATTGCATCCAATTTTCAACATTATTGTTTTGGCGTTTTTGTTGAAAATAATTGTCTAATATGGGGTCAATTTTTTCAGCTAGTGCAAAGTCACTTCTTAAATATTCAATGTAGGCAAAAACGGCATTATTGGTGTTTTTCCGTATTGTTTCTGTAATTGGGATTTTGTTTTCATTTTTCGCGGATTTCATTAATTTATGGGAGATATCGGTTAATAATTCGTGGTTTATTTCATTTTTTAATGATTTTTGGTCGATTAATTGCTTAATCTCTACTTTTGCCGATTCGATTATTTTTATAAATACAGTTTCAGTAATTTCAACTTCTTTTTTGACCGTTTTCAGCAAATTATGAATGATAAATTCAATATTTCGGACATTTTCGTCCATTTTCTGCAATAATTGCATGAAAATGTGAGCCATTTCTAACGGCATGAATAGAGACCATAAAGTAGCTTGATTCAAAAATTGTGAAATGAGTTCTGGGTTTTCAGCTAGAAACTGAAGGAAATCAACTTTTAAAACTGGTTTTTCAGCTGTTATCGCAACATAGTCAGTGAATTTTTTATTGAGAAATATAAACCATAGTTCACTTTGAAACTGATGGGTAAACTGACTTGAAAATCGCAAAAATAATTTTGGGTTTTCAATCAAAAAAGTAGCAAAGCAGTAGAATAACTCCTCTTTTTTATCCGAATTAAAGAAAAAACGCTCAATTTCTTCCAATTTTGAATAAGATTTGTTCTGAGCAATTTTGTCTTCAATATTCTGTTCCAATGAATCAGTCGAAAAACTTGCAAAAGGGGTTTGCACAACCTCACCATCATTCAATGGAGCAAAATTAGACTGACTAAAGTATCCGAATTTTAGAAAATGTAATAACTGAATAATAGCCGCATGACTACCATTACTAATTTCTAATTCTCCCGTATCTTTTACATTGTCAGCAGTTTGCAGAACTTGCTCTTTCTGCACATCTTTATTGGTTTGTTTTATAAGTGTGCTTTTTCCTACTGGCACCTCAAAAAACGACTGTACCAAATTCAAAACTATTTTTGCCTTTTGTAGCGAAATAGGCAAAAAATCGTCTTGTATGGCTTTCACATAAACTTGTTCTATACTATTAAGAGTTGTCCTTTCATTTGCACGAACAAGTTTGTTAAATTCATCTTGCTCGGCCTTGCAACGATCAGCAGCTTTGCTAACCGCTTGACTAATTGCGCAAGCAATTTCTTCATGGTTCCCCACAACCTCTTCAATATTTAAATCAACATGAACTTGTTCTAATGATAAATCAGGTTCTATAATCTCCCCCAATTCAGCATCTATTTGCTCTTCAACCAATGGCAATACAATTGCTTTAATTTGTTGCGTAATTTTTTGTAGCAACTCATTAGGTTTTACATTAGTATCTGCATAAACATCAACATTCAACCGTTCTATGACAAGGTCATTATTGGTCATCTCTCAAGTTTTTAAATTCCTCAAGAGTTAATTTCACTTTGTACGAAGCTTCTACGTCTTGCAAATGCATTGTCAATTCAACCTCTATGGTTTCTATCTTACCGAAATCAAATTGTAATATTGGTTTTTTTGCACGTGTAACATATTCACCATTCAGGCGCCAAATGTACGTTCGTGCATCTGCATCAAGCGGAACAGCTGTAGCAAAATAATAAGGACGCTTATAATTAATGTCTTTTAAAACAAAGGTTGGATTAAGGTTAATTACATTTAAAACAAATGATATTTTATCTCCATTTCCTGGTGCATATATCGCCTCATAAATCCCTGTTTCAATTCCTTGAATTAGCGGCTCAATTCCGTTAAGTTTAATTTGATTTCCTTTAACCGGAATTGTTATTGTATTTCCTTTGCTATCTGTTAAGAATAATTCTCCATCACCATTATTAAAGTTGAACAGAAACGCATGTTCCTTATTGCGATAATCATAAACAAGCGTATAGGTGTTCTCTTTTGGTTCAACTTGCTTTTCATTCGACAAGTCAATAATTTTAACCGTTGTAGGTTTAACCTCTATATCATCCAACTTAATAGTAAAGTTCAATTCAGCAATTCCTGCAGCATTTTTAACCTCAACATATATTGGACCTTCACCATGATGCTTATAGGCTTCATGCGGTTCAACTTTATCTACAAAATGATCGGTTTGAACAAGGCCACTTTCAATCACTTTTTCCTGGCCTTGATCCATAATCCACCCTCGCATTTCAGCATCTTTAGGGTGAAATTCAATCGTATATTCATGATCTTTCCCATCTGCCAACAGCACATATGGCGACTCCATTAATTTTCCTTTTTCAAACAGTTTTACAGTAGGTTTTTCTACAGTCACTAATGGCGCCTCAAATAAAATAACAGCACTTACTTCTTCTCCACCAAACTCGTATACGAATCGATAATGATGACCATATTGATAAACAGGATGGTTTTCTGGTTTTATTTCCAAAGAATCAATTTGTTTATACCATTCTAATGCACCGTTTGGATTGCCAATATCAAGCAAATTATTATTCGGCTTTTTAGATCCTGGATAGGCAATTGAAACACCGTCTAAATCATAAACCGATAATGTTCCTCCTGGCAAGTCCATTAGTAAATCAACCACAGAAATTTCTGAGCCAACTACAATAATTCCATCTTCATTAGGAAGCAACTCCACATCTTGGTCAAACACTTTTAAACTTAACTCCAAATACAATTCAATATCAGCGAAGGTTGATTGACCATCTAATTCGTAAGTAACATGGTATTTTCCTAATCCATTGTCTTCATATATTTTTGAAAAATCAACTTCATAAGCAGGCACAGAAAGTGGCCCAGTAATTAAAGTTGGAGGCAAGCTATTACCAATAGAAGAAATATAACCACTACCAACAACTGTCATATCATCATGCCGTTCTTGCGGTTGAAATTTCAGAAAATAATGTTTCCAAATTTGATTTGAAACTCGGAATAACCCATCATTTTCAGTGTCAAAATTGAGATACTCATCAGGAACTAGATTATTTCTATCCCCAATCAAAATAGTAACTGGGATAATTTCTTTTGTAACATCAATAATTTGTGAGACAGGTGTTCTGTCATCCATTGCATACTCAACACGGTATCTTCCTTTACCATTATAGTTGGTTGATAAACCATTAATATTTCCCGTAAAGTCTTGTAGGTTAAAGTAAGGTTTAGTAATTGGCTTAAATTCTTCTAATAGCATCCATTCAGAAGTCAAAGGATCCATGAAGAACAATGAAATAACGCCACCAATTTCACTTACTCGAATATTATGGACATCCGTTGAGTTATGCTCGTAGGTTATTATTTCCTGTGCATTAGGCGTGAAAATTTGGTCAACTTTATTATATAAATGCAGTTTTAATTCACATGGAGTTTCCATTGCATTAATCAATTCGTCCTGCAACGTGAGGATATTCAAACGTTGATATTCTATAATTTCAAAGTCATCATCATTTGTATATTTCCTAATCTCTGAAAAATCATCATCAGACCAAACAGGTAAGGGACGTTCACGATTGGTTCTATCTAGCTTTGAAATATAACCTTCAACCGGTTTTTTCAATCGTTTAGTTAAATCCGTTTTTTTAGGATCAATGGTTATATCGGTTGATTTAATGTCTTTAATTCCATCAATATTTTGGAAAATAAACGGTTTCATTTTATACACGTTTTGCTTCCATTCGCTATAATGCGCCTCAAAACGTTTACCGCATTGTCCGCCCGTCCAATTAAAATTAATGCGGATGTGGGCAGGTGTTTCCAAACGAATTAATTTTTCAGTAAAGGCACGAAAACTTTCTTGTGCAAAACGACCCGCATATTTGGGTAAAACAATGGTAATGCAAAAAGAATAGGGGTCCTTATCTGCTTCATAAATAAAGCTTCCGTTTGCATTTGAAACTGGCTGACTTTCCAGCTCCATTAGTCGAGCAAATTTAGTACGAGGACGTAATAGAATATGTTCTATAATATGCATTCCTTCAACATCAATCAACTCACCATCATCATTTGTTTTTGCTAAGAAAATAGGGCTATTGTCCACTTGTTCGATCCCTAATAATCGACACAATCGTAATTTATAAGATTCAATATTCGCATTATTCCAAACGCCATTTGCACGATCAGGATTAATTTTGGACATGTCAAAAGACTTATAGCGCTGTGCACTTACTTTTTGATAATCCTCTGCAAAAGCGATCTTATCTTCAATAAGATCTTCCAACGTTTTTACTCTCGCATTTTTGTAATCTGAAACACCCGTTTCTTGATTTGTTAACAACCCCTTGTGCCGGTCAAACATTTGGGTTGAATAAGCCTCAAAACTTTCGCCAAAACGACTTAAAAGGTGACTTAAAAAACGATTTCTTCTGCTTAAATACTCCTCTGTTGACTCTCCTTTCTTTAAGTCTTTCTGATAAATATTGTCAATATCATCCTTAAAGTCTGCCCAAGTGTCACCGCTTTCTTTAAAACCTACTAAAAGCGGTTGCACATCTGGCACATCATACAAGGGCTGTGTGGCGTAAGTACTTTTAATATCGCGGTGATAAGAAAACAACTCTGGCAAATGTGCAATTTGTTTTAAATAATTTGCCAATAACTGCTCAAATGGTAAAAGGAAGGCTTTTAATTGTTTTGCACGGCCTTTACGGTTAATATCCGCATCAACTGGCAAACCATAGGGCCCTATTCCATAAACTTCTGGAAAATCATGTTGAATAGAATAATATGATTCTACTTCCATATCTCTTCCTTGCGGTATTTGCAATTCAGAATTATCCTTTAATGAAATTTGTTGCCTTTTTGCCTCTTGAATTTTTTCTTTATACCATTCTCTAACATCTGCAGCAATATAATCTTGGTTTTTGTTATCCACCCAAACCTGTAAACCTGTTTTAGAAGCACTAAACCTTGGTTTATATATATCGCTATTAGTTAAACTCAAACAATTAATGACATTTCGCCCCATTAATCGATTATCGATATAACTTGAAATGTTGAAATCTTCCACGGCTTTCACTCCAGGAACATCCATTATAATTCGAATTAAATCAGACGTATAAACAACGCTTCTTCTTTTCAAATTATTTAAATCAGCATCCTCAATAAAACCATGGTTTAATAATGGACCATTGAACAGTTCTTCAAACTGATATCCTTTATCAGTCATTTCGCTCAACGAATTGAATTTAACCAATGGGCTTAAAAACTGATCGACTCTAAAATATATATCAGCTAAAAGCTGGTTAACATTAAAATTTGGAGCAACAATTAGCTTACCAAACAAGGCAATTTCTTGAACTCTCGAAGCAGAAAACTTAGAATAATCTTCTCCTAAGTTTCGGAATTTGCCAAGGTTAGACCAAATTGAATCATCACCTTCATATAAATACTCAAATACACGATTAATTTTAGAAAGGTAGTCTGTATAAATTTCATTGCCTTTTTCGGTTAACAGATCATATACTTTTCCCTCCAACTCCATTTTTTGTCTGAATAAGCTATCAAACTTATCCTCAAGTCTCGCAATTACTGCAGCTTCATCTTGCAAAACAGTATGCTCCTCAAATGTAACGCGCGTTAGTAAATTAATTTCTTTTTTAGATGTCGTTGTATACTCTTGGTCATCATCATCTAATAAGTGCTTAATCTTAGTAAAACTGAACTTGGTTTGAATATCAAAAGTGTTGACTTCGCCTTCAATTCCTACATTTTTAATTAAAAATTTCTCACCATGCGGTAAATCAATATGATTTAAAAAATGAGGTCCTGAATTTCCTGATGGATACCCAGAATAATCTCGGTCAACTCCATTAGAAATTTCATTCCAATCCATAAAATTGGCGGTAAACTTATACTCGTTGCCATTTACATTGATGAAGTCTTGAATATCCTCCTTTACTTTAATATAAACCGGTAATTTATGCTCATTCAAGTTTACTTCGGCATAATAATCATAGAAATAATCGTCATAATTAAGCTTGTCAACTGCTATGAAATAGTCATTTTTACCCCGTTTACTATACTCAATCGTTGCATTTGCCAAATTAACGTCTTTCAAAGACCACTTTATGTCATCCCAATACGGCATTAAAACACTAAGCGTATAATCATGATCTCCTACAGTGATTTTTTCCTCAAAATAATTTTGGTTGAGATCCTTTAAAAATCGCTCTTGCGGATAACTGTCTTCCTCAAACTCAATTTGCAAGCTATAAAGACCGTTCAAAATGATTTGATCGATATTATTATACGCTGTAATTACTTTATTTGCTGGAAGTTCAGCAGTAGGATATGCCGTAGCACTGCTAACTGCAGAATTAACACTCCCAATTACAGCAGCTCTACGATTTGCATTTTCCCCAACACCCTCTAGTTTAACAGCACTTTTTACCTCCCTATTTTCTTTTACTAATTGCTTTGCAACCTTAATACTCTTCTTTTGATCTAAAGCTTTTTCTTGAGAATAACCTTGTGCCCTTTTTTCTATTGCAGACGCCTTTTTAGCAATAAGTCCATCAACATTTTCCACCTTATTCTCCACGGTTTTATTCGTATAGTATTCATAGCTTGTATCAAAGGTTAAGAATGAATCTCTGCCATTTTTTGAAACGGCGAAAAAATCAACCTCAGTTCTTTCAGCAATTACAGGAAAAGCATTTCGAACTAATAATCTAGTTGGATATTCTTTAAAAGGATCTTCAAGGTTCAGATTATTTTCACTTTCATGTTTTAAATAAGCTGGATGATCCAAATCGATTAGCACCTTACGCAAATCTTTAATAGTAACAGGATTATTGGGTAACGCAATATCTGCCAAAGGCAAATCATAATCGGTATTTAAATCACCTTTATAACCCGACACTAAATCTTTTACATCAAAAGATGTTCTGTAGCTTAAATCTGCAATGCAAAAAGCCAACACCTCCAATTGCGTAATACCAGGATCTGCGCTGTTATGATCTGTCCAAACTTCACCCGCAAGCGCAGTTATGTGTTTACGCGCTTCACGCATTAAACTGTCAAAGTCAATGGTTTGGTGATAGGTTGGTTTTTTGATTGTTTCGCTCATTGGGTGTATTCTTTTATTGCGCTTCTTGAAGTTGTCGCATCTTAAGCATTAATTAATTTGAACCATTTGAAGATGTTATAGATGATGCTAAATCATTTTGAGTTTTCATATTAGTCTCGCTTTCTAGGTTCTGTATATGATTCAATTGGGCTTGACCCTGATTTTGAATCTCATTAATTAATTCATGCACCTGAATGTAAGGCTGTTCTGCCAAAGCATTAAGGATTTGATTGATTTGCTCTGTTGTTAAGTTTAATTTCATAATTATATCCAATTTGCAATTTCGTTTCTTATAAACATTATTGTTACACTCCATCCTTCATGATCTGAAACACTTCTCCAATCACCAATAACATACCACTCACCATTTCTTCTTTCAGTATATAATTTCATACTAAAATTATTTGCACCCCCAATTTTTCCGTTTGAGGTATAAAAACCAACTACCGCAGCAACACTATATACACTAGTAGAAAATCCGCTACTATTTGATACTAATCGTTTTCCTCCAGATATATCCCCTAATCCATTAAATCGTTTAACGATAATAGGTGTAGCTCCATTAACAGTGGTATTACCTCTTATATCTATATCTCCATTCGCTTCTATATTCAACGAAACACCATTCCCATTTCCATTACTGTAAAAGCGAAAACCACGTTTACTTTGATCAACAAAAGTGAAAGGAGAGGAACCACTACTTCCTCCTGAGAAAGAGATTGCATCCGAATTTTTTGTATCAATTAAGAGTCCAGTTTTAGTATCGGCCTTAATTTCTAATTTATATCCTGTTCCAGGAGCATCTTCACCGATTGCCACATTTCCAAGTTGATTCCAACGAAGGGCCATAACTTCACTATCAGTGCGCTTACTCCCAAGACCTCCACCACTCCACCCGAATAAAACTGGTCCGTTTAAACTTTTGTTGGAGAATTTTTTGTTATAGCCATTATCATACCCATACCATCCTAGTCCATGGTTCGAATCATCTCCTCTAAAAAATAAATTATCTTCTTTATTAAAAGCAATACTTCCACCGACATGCAGTTTACGTTTTGGATTAGCAATCCCAATTCCAACATTTCCACCATTTTCATTAATTGTTGTTGTATTTCCTGCTGGATGTGGGTTTATTTTTAACGGTACAGCACCATGTGATTGAATCCAAGTGTACGGAGCATTACCACCTTGAACACCTAACCTTAAATCTTTGCCTGTGCCTGCTCCTCCAACCTTTAATACGCCATGACCATTTTCGTTTTCAGCTTTGCCAACTATATCTAACTTGGCTAAAGGATTTACCCCTATACCTACATTACCATCACCTTTAACAACCATGTGGCGTTTATAGCCGTCGCTTACACTATATGACCTGAAATGGATATCTCCTGTTCCACTCCCGTCTTCATTTCCTGTTAAATAAATCTCGCCATCCGTATAAGGTAACCAAGTATGCGCATTGTTTGCTTGAGACTCGACAAGTAAAGTATTTGCAGTTATCTTAACACTCCCTGAATTCCCATTTCGAATATTTCCATTTCCTTCATCAACCCATAAACCATTAGTAACATCTGTGGCAGGACGCCAAAATGCTTTTCCATCACTATCAGAAGTTAAAATTTTCCCTGCTCCTTTACCAGTTGGCAAGGTCAATCCTGTATCATTATCTGCGCCGTCAATTTGGTCAGCACCATTATAAACAACTAATTTATTTTGAGGGTTACTTGTTCCGATTCCAACATTGCCAAAACCATCAATTCTGACAGACAAATCCCAAACTTTAGAATTTCCTGCATTTGCATTATCGAAAAAATTCGTTTTATCGTCTCTTTCCCTATTGTAGTGATAAAAACTAAATCCGTTCAACGATCCTTTACCTGCTGCTACAAATGAAATCCCTCCTTGATTACCATCATCTACTAGGTTTCCATTTTTGTCTGGCACATGTAAATTGCTCCCATTCATGTGCATATAAGCTCCTCCCAAGTGACCTTGCTTTGAAGCATTAATATTTAATCGACCCCAATCGTGGTCATCCCCATAAATATCTTTTTTAACTTGTAAATCACCCTCAATTTCGGCGTTTCCATCTACATGTAATT
>CAKZPK010000271.1 GCA_937139035.1 uncultured Crocinitomix sp.
TTGTCTGCTCACGATTTCGCCAATATCACTGGCGAAGATTGAATAGAGTGGGGACAACCACAAACTACAACTACCTCAGGAAACTGGGTTTTAATTTTTCGAATTAGCTCATAGGTAACAATAGCCGAAAATGAAGTGAATGAAACCGCGTAAATTTTTGGTTTAAAAATCGCAATTCTGTCCAAATGAAATTGATCCGTTTTAGCTTGCGGAATATATTCTAATTCAACTTGGAAGTTGGCATATTTTCTAAGGTAAGAACCTAAATAGAGCAAACTTAAATTTGCACTCGTTTGGTCTTTCCCCATTATAGGACCATGACTGTCAGCCAAAAGTATTTTCATAAGTAGTTTTCTTCCTTACAAAATACAAAAAACTAATAGTATGCAGCTGTTAAGATTGTTTCGGCTTGTTTTTAGGCTTGTTACGTCTCCAAACATTTTTATTGCCTTTGTTCCCAGGAGTCTTTTTTCGTCTGTTATGGTTTTGTGGTTTCTTCTCAGGCTTTACATATTCTGATTCTTTACGATCATCAATATAAAGGTGGTTGTTTACCACAGGAACTTTTTGACGAATAAGCTTTTCAATATCTCGCAAATACGGACGTTCTTCTATATCGCAAAATGAAAGAGCAACGCCACTTGCTTTCGCACGGCCAGTTCTTCCAATTCTGTGAACATACGTTTCAGGTACATTTGGTAAATCATAATTAACAACTAATGATAATTCTGAAACATCAATTCCACGTGCAGCAATATCAGTTGCAATTAAAACTTTCGTTTTACCACTTTTAAAATTACTTAAGGCACGTTGTCTTTGGTTTTGAGATTTATTACCGTGAATTGCTTCAGCAGTAATTTTTGCTTTTGCTAATTTCCGTACAATTTTATCCGCTCCGTGCTTTGTTCTTGAAAATACAAGTGTCGAATCTGCTTCCTTTTCAATAATAAGGTATTCTAACAACTTTGGTTTATCAGCCTTAGCAACAAAATAAACAGCTTGTTCAACTTTTTCAGCAGTTGCTTGTTCAGGTTTTACCGTAACCTTATACGGATTTCCTAATATTTTTCCAGATAGCTCTACAATGCTTTTTGGCATTGTAGCTGAAAAGAATAAAGATTGTCTTTTCGGTGGTAGTTTGGCAATGATTTTTTTAATGTCGTGGATAAAACCCATGTCCAACATTTGGTCAGCCTCATCCAATACAAAATATTCAATGTGTTTTAAAGTAATAAAACCTTGACCAATTAAATCTAACAGTCTACCAGGTGTTGCGACTAAAATATCTACCCCTTGTCTTAATGAAGCTGTTTGTTTTCCTTGCTTAACACCTCCAAAAATAACGGTGTTTCGCAAATCGGTATACTTACTATATTCTCTAAAATTCTCTTGTATTTGTATCGCTAACTCTCTGGTTGGTGTAACAATTAAAGCCTTTATTTTTCTGTGGTTTTTATTGCGTGTTTCATCCTCAAGTAGCTGTTGTATAATAGGAATAGCAAAAGCAGCTGTTTTACCTGTTCCTGTTTGAGCACATCCTAATAAATCTTTTCCTTGTAATAATACAGGGATTGATTTTTCTTGGATTGGCGTTGGTTGCGAATATCCTTTTTCAGTAATCGCGCGGAGTATAGGCTCCGAAATTTTTAATTCGTTAAATGTCATTCAATAATAATATGCCTCAAAGTTACGCTTATTGTTGACATATGACGTTTTTAAAAATGATCAATGCATCCCATTCAATTATTGTAACTTTGTACAAATCTCAATGACAATTAACAATGGGTAAAATTCAACAGTTAAAAATAGCAGATACTTTTACAAAACAGCTCCCAGCAGATCCTGTTGAAACTAATCATCAACGTCAGGTAAGCGAAGCTTGTTATTCATTTGTGAATCCAACTCCTCCTAAAAACCCAACATTAGTTCATGTTAGTAATGAAATGGCGAAATTGTTAGAGGTTGATAGTACAGATTCAACCCAATTTTTAAGTTTAGTAACTGGTCAAAAAAACTTTGAAGGAATGCGTCCATATGCCATGTGTTATGGAGGACATCAATTTGGAAATTGGGCGGGTCAACTAGGAGATGGAAGAGCAATTAATATTGCTGAGGTTGAAACTAAAGCTGGTAATTGGTTTTTGCAATTAAAAGGAGCAGGGCGTACACCTTATTCACGTGGGGCAGATGGTTTGGCTGTATTGAGATCATCCATTCGCGAATATTTAATGAGCGAAGCCATGTTTCATTTGGGGGTACCAACTACACGTGCACTATCTCTTTCATTAACAGGAGACGAAGTGTTACGTGACGTATTGTATAATGGGAATGCGGCGTATGAAAAAGGAGCTGTGGTTTGTCGCACGGCGCCATCCTTTGTTCGGTTCGGAAACTTTGAAATATTTGCGGCACGTAAAGATCATGTTAATTTAAAACGCCTAGCAGACTATACCATTCAATCAAATTATTCTCATTTGGGTGAACCTTGCAAGGCGGTTTATTTACAGTTTTTTGAAGAGGTTGCTGTTCGCTCAAGAAAAATGGTGGTGGACTGGCAACGAGTTGGATTCGTTCACGGCGTTATGAATACGGACAATATGTCTATCCTAGGCTTAACAATTGATTATGGTCCTTATGGTTGGCTAGAAAATTATGACCCAGGTTGGACACCCAATACAACAGATAATCAACATAAAAGATATCGTTTTGGGAACCAACCTTCAGTTGTTTTGTGGAACCTAACTCAATTAGCGAATGCACTTTATCCTTTAATAGAGGATGTTCCGGCTCTTGAGAAAATATTGGATAATTTTAAAGTTGAATATCAAAAAGAGTATCAGGCAATGATGCTGGCCAAAATTGGACTTTATGACATGCAGTTAGATGATGCCAATTTAATCCAGCAGCTCACGGAAAATCTAAGAAAAACGGAAACCGATATGACTCTGTTTTTTCGAAATCTCACCAAGTTTGAAATTGATGCTCCGTTAGATCATATAGCTATTATTCAATTAGATAGTTATTGCGCATCTAATGAATTTGATAATATGACTTTTAATTGGAAAACCTGGTTAAATGAATATGCGACACGATTAAAGAATGACGCAACCTCTATTGATGATCGGCATGCAAAAATGAATGCTATAAATCCTAAATACGTCCTTCGTAATTATATGGCACATTTAGCTATCGAGGCTGCTGATAAAGGTGATTATTCAGTGATAGACGAGTTGTATCAATTGTTAAAGCAACCTTATGCTGAGCAACGTAATAATGAAAAGTGGTTTGCCAAACGTCCTAAATGGGCTGATGAGAAAGTGGGCTGTTCAATGTTGTCCTGTAGTTCTTAAGGCATTTAAAATATTATTGTTTACTTAGCGCTTTTAATTCAAACTTAAAATAAACCCAAAGTAAATAATACTCTATGATCGTTTTTAACATACATGCCATAATCCAATTAGTAATAATTTTTTTAGCGCTATTAGTTTGTCATGTTGTTTGTTTACCTTTTGGGGTTGATTTAATTGAGGCTGTAGGACGCTCTAATAACGAAACAAATGCCTTGATTTTTGTAGCGATTATTGCAATGTATACAGACATTAAGGGTATTAAAGGTCGGTTATTCTGGATTCCCATTTGGATTATTGCTTTGGCTTTAATATTGTTTGTGAATAATTCCCGCTTCATGATGGGGCATTCAACAAATGCCAATCTTGTGGTTTTATTGTTAGTACTGCTTTACTTTGCATTCTCTTGGTTGCATTATGCCAAAAGGTTAAGGAACGCCAAGATGGTGTTAGAATTATTGGCAAATCAAAATCCAGCACTTAGCCCAGTTGAATATTGGAATCTTGTAGAAACGGCATATTATCAACCGCCATTTTTATTCTTAAAAGCATATTCACTATGGCAATTAATTCGTGAACCAGTTTTTAGTGGGCAGGATTTTGTAGAGCACTATGGTAAGCTGTTAGATCTTCAGGCATTTCGTGATATAACTCTTGAGCCCTATGACGAATGGATTCGAGAGTTAAAAACTAAATTGAATAATACCACTGATTTTTCGCGTTACCAGGATCCCGAAAGAGATTTAAAACGGATTGCACAAATTATTGATCGCATTAAAACGCGTCTTCCAGAAAATCAAAACGCCTAAAATCAATTATCTTACAGCTAATTTTTTTGTTGCAACCTTCTTATTTGTCAATTATTGGTAAGGTTGTTAAATGAACCTTACCTAAAGTTATGGCTGATCAGGAGATATTAGATTCTACAATTAATAATAAACAATATAAACAGTTGTTGTTGGCTTTACGTTGGTGGGAGAAAAAAAGACTTGTTTTTAACATTATTGTAGGGGTTGTTGGGTTTTTAGGCTTGGGGCTAGTTAGTGTACGAATGTTCCCTATCGAATTTGCAGGAATTATATTTTGGGGTCTATTTTTAAACCTTTGTTATTCTTTGGGTTTTTTATTTGAAGTTTTTGATGCTTATTATTTCAAAGGTAAATTAAGATTGTATCGTTTTCGCTTAATATTTTTTATTGTAGGCACATTAAGTGCAGTTCTTGTCACTTTTTTAGGTTCAATACTATTACCTGTCCCCTTATTTATTTAGTTTTCCCCAGTTAGGTCTTGATTTTTGAATTAAAAAGAGGATTGATTTAGGGTTAAAAATAACAGAGAGGGTATACCTTATATATAGTAGCATAAAAAAAGGGCTATTTACGGGTAAAAGTCTAAGCAATGGCAAAAGCAGGTACTTCCATCCTAATTGCATAAAAAAAGTGAAAGAAAAGTGATATCTGAACCGCCTATCAACCAGCGCTATAAAGCGGCGATTAAAAATAAAACAAAAAAAGATTCGAAAAAATTAGGATTGGGTAGAAAAGAGTGTGTACCTTTGCGCCTCCCAAATGAGGGATGAGACAAGAAGTAGAGAGGGTGATAGGAGAAGAGTTGAGAAGGGAAAAAGTTTTTTTAAAATAAAAATAAAAAAGCTTTGGGATTAAGAAAAAGGTGTTACCTTTGCGCCTCCCAAACGGGGAACAGGAGTTGCGGAAATGAGGAGGAGAGAGAGAATAAAGATTGACATATTGAGCG
>CAKZPK010000272.1 GCA_937139035.1 uncultured Crocinitomix sp.
GGGGGGGGGGGGGTGGGCGGGTGGGGGATGCTCTTTGGATTCAAAAAGATTTTGAAGTACTTGCAAGTTTTGTTAAACAGCTAAAATCAAATTTTGATTCAAAACCTTATCGCACAGATTTCAAAAACAACCCTTTTAACAGTGCAAAGAAAATCAATGATTGGATTGAGTCTAGCACGAATGGCATGATAAAAGAAATGCTCAAGGCGGATAATGTAACAAACCTTAAACTAGCTATAGTTAACGCCATCTATTTCAAACAAAATTGGAAAAATAAATTTGATAAAGAAGCAACTAAAAAGGCCGAGTTCTCTAATGCGAATGGAACAACAACTCAAGTTGACATGATGCATGCAACAAGTCATTACAAAGCCGCACAAGGTAGAAACGAAACAGTAATTGAACTACCTTATGATGATGACAAAACCTCAATGGTAGTGGTTTTACCAAATAAAATGAAGAACTATAAAATGACTAATGAAGTTTACAACAACCTCTCTGCTAACATGTCACTTCAACAAGTAAATCTTGACTTACCTAAGTTCACATTTGAAACGCCCACCTTTGAATTAAAAGACTATTTACAAAAAATGAAACTTGGAACGGCATTCACTGATAGCGCAGATTTTAGCCGAATAAGAAAAGAAAAAGATCTTAAAATTGGTACCGTTCTGCATAAAGCAAAAATTATTGTTAATGAAGAAGGAACTGAAGCCGCAGCAGCTACGATAATTGGAATGGTACAAATAACAACAGCTTCAATGCCGCCGCCAATTTTGCACATTAATATCAACAAACCATTCTTCTATTTCATTAAAGACAATGCCTCTAATACAATATTGTTTATGGGGAAAATGAATACGATTGAATAAGGTTGTTTATTCGAAATCTCTTAGCCAAAACTGAACATCATAATAGTTCATTTCTATTTGTTGATCATATAACTTAAAAATATCTTTTGCTAAACCTTTTGCAAGATTATCTGCCCAGTAAATAATATCACTCCCATACATGGATAGCGCATGTTCATTATCATCAAAAACTAAAAACCTATGTATGTAATAAGGAAATACGAATGGCGCTTTCCCTTCTGCTACCTCTTCCCGTGAAATCCGATTCTCCTCAAATATCCAATCAATACGTTCATTAATAGTGTCAAAATCTAATGGATAAGAATAAAATTGAGTTCTTAATTCTGGTTCATTATTCAAATCACCCAAAAAGTCAAGACCTTTACGGTCTAATCCATTCATGGTAGCGTAAAAATTTCTAAGTGAATCTGGAAACGGAACCCCTATTTGCTGCTCAAAATCATCTATTTCTTCGTTAGACAAGCCCTTTTTCCATTTTGAATTTTTCTGAATTTGACCTCCCCAACAACCGTCAACATAGGCTTTATCCTTCCACACCTTTTCACTAAGCGCTTTAATTCGCTCAAAACATGCTATAGAATTATCAAGAGGTAATAAACTTTCTACTAAAGCTAGCTTGTCCATAGTGACTTCTATTTGGATAAGATTTATTTCTTTTCGAACCGAGCATACATGGCGTCAATATCAAACTTTTGATATCCTTTAAACAATTGCTTCGCCACTTGTACTTCAGATCCTTTCTCGACTAATCCTAAAGTTTGAATATTTTGATAATTTACATTTTCTAAGTTCATTGTTGATCCATCATACTCCGGTTTCTTTTGAAAGGCTGCTAATCCAACCTCAGCATTTTTCACGACAATTTTCTCTCCTTCAATTCGTGAATCATCTTTAGATGCTAAACCTGTTAGAGCACCATCAATGTTTATATTTTTCAAATACAAGGTTGATCGTTCCCCGGCTGAAACTCCTTTATCTCCAGAATTAATAATCTCAATATCATTGATCGTAACCACACTCCCAGAAAAATCAATACAATCATTACCTGTATTCCTGAAAGTTGAATTCGAAAATTCTCCTGTACAAAAATCGGCATCAAACCCATCACTTTTCGTCAATTCAATCAAACAATTTTTAATTATAAAATGAGATCGAATAACATTCAAGCCATCTTCGCAATTATTCCCTTTGATTGTTAGCCCATCAATATTTACTTCAGATTCATAAATATTAAACGCACCTGTCAACACCCAACCTTCATAGTTTAGTGTGTTCATATTTTCAACAGAAACATTTCTTACAATTACTGAATCTGCTTGCAAAATTGTAATTCCCATTCCAGTAGAATCTGACGAAGTGAATTTAACATTAGCATCTTCTGTCCCAAGCATTTTTGTAGTTCCATTCAGAATTATACCACCATTCTCTACAAAATCAATAGAAGTGCCTGCATTAAACAACACCTCATAATCATTTGGAATATAAACCAACTCATTAATTGTATAGTTTCCTGCATTAAACGCAACTAGATTATTTTTTACAGAGTAATAACTAGAGCTTTTACTAAACTTGTTATGCAAACTCACACGCGGATGCTCGCCTGATGGTTTTTTCCATTTGATAAATTTCTTTTTGTGTATTTTCTCTGAGGTATTTCCAACTTTAAAAAAGATTCGCGACGGTTTTTGATTCAATACCAAATGTGTTGTATCCACAAAACTTCCACCCTTAAAACCTACCATTTGCAGTGGGTTTTCCAAATAAATTATCGAATCCTTATTCGCTTTGATTGAATAACCTAAAACATTTACAGAATCAAAATGATAATTCTCTAGGTCTACTAAATAATGTATAGAATCAATCTTTGAGCGGAAAGCATTCAAAGAAATTTCCTTCAGATAAAAAGGGCGGTTTCCTAAATCATATTGATCTTCCCTAGCTTCAAAAACAATTCTTTGTTTTGCTTCTTCAGTAATAAACTCATCCCACCTTGTTTCCAAAGTATTTAATTCTGAACGAATCAGCTTTGCTTTTTCGTAGTAGAATGATTTATCAAAATGATAAGCTGGCATTTCAGAACCAATAAGCAATTCATTATCTACAATTTCACCATCCAACGCTGCAAAAGCACTATCCAAATATTCCTCACTAGAAATTTCAGTTAATTTTCGAACGTAAGCTTCTCGGAAATCTTGGTTTAAAAACAAGTAGTGATTCAATCCTCCCTCGGCTGAAAGATGCTCCAAATCTTTATTAAATTCTGCAGTAGCAATTAGTGGATTATAAGGCTTAACCATAGGAATCATATCAAAACCTATATGCTCCAATTTTGCAGTAATTGGATTATAATAAAAACGCCGATTATGCCAAGCCAAGCTATGATGAACGTTCCCCAAATCCATTAATGCATAATACGTAGCTATTCGCTCCATATCAAAAATTAATTCTGGATGCTCATAACCATTTTTAAAGTGATCCAATAAAATAGCGCCATTCTTAAATTGGCCCGCCAAGACGTCTGACTTTAAAGTACGGCTTACTTTAAAACAAGTCGCAATAGCAGATTCATAATAAGCCGCCGAGATTCGATCTAACCCTTGTTCTCTTGCTAAAACTGCCAAGGCCCAAAAAGCGGTTTCATCTATTTTTAAAATAGGCCCTTCTCTTCTGTTACGGCTTTCTAACAATTGTTTATCAAAATGTTCTTCTAAGGCATAAGTCCCTTGATACTGCTCATTCATTTTAACACTTAAAAATGAATAACGCGTCGATAACAAATCTTGATCATCACAAAGTTTATGCATAAACCACTCATGCATATAGTTTCGTGTTTTTGGATGCTGAA
>CAKZPK010000273.1 GCA_937139035.1 uncultured Crocinitomix sp.
GCATCCGCGCCATCTAATACTGCATTGGCAACATCATTTACTTCTGCTCTTGTTGGCGTATAATTTTCAATCAGACTTTCCATCATTTGAGTAGCAACAATAGTTGGTTTGGCGTATTTACGACACTTCTTAATCATCATTTTTTGCAAACTCGGTACAGTTTCCATTGGAACTTCGACTCCAAGGTCTCCACGCGCCACCATCAATGCATCTGTTGCAATAATAATGTCTTCAATGTCCTCAATTGCCTCTGGTTTTTCAATCTTAGCAATTACCTTGGCATGACATTTATTGTTTTGTATAATATGTTTAAGCTCTATAATATCTCTCGCCGATCGAACAAAAGACAAACCTATCCAGTCTACGTTTTGCTTCAGTGCAAATTCTAAATCTTCAAGATCTTTTTCTGTCAAGCAGGGTAATGAAATAGAGGTATTAGGTAGGTTAACTCCTTTTTTAGAGCTTAATTGGCCACCGTGTATAATCTTCGTCTCAACTTCATCTTTGCTGTTGGTTGCAGTAACTTGTAATTGCAATTTTCCATCATCCATTAATACTAAATCGCCAATAGATACATCTTTTGGAAATTCTTGGTAAGTAAGAAAAACTTTTTCACTTGTTCCAATGCATTCATTTGTTGTTATGATGAGTGTTTCACCGTCAACTAACTCAACACTGTTATTTTCCACTTCGCCTATTCTGATCTTAGGTCCCTGCAGGTCGGCTAATATCGAAATATGGAATCCCTCTTCTTTGTTTATTTCTCGAATCATCTGAATTGTGTTCAAATGATCAGTATGGGTACCGTGCGAAAAATTTAATCGGCAAACATTTACTCCCTCCATTATCATTTGGCGCAATACTTCTTTTGATGAAGCAGAGGCCGGGCCCATTGTTGCAACTATTTTCGTCTTTTTCATTTATTCTTATTTATGCTTTTGCCATTTATTTAAAATGTACAGCTGAATGGCAAATCTCAAATCTTGTACACTAACTTTATTTATTACGGATAATTGGCGTTTTTGTTCGCAAAGCGCCTAATTTCATCCATTTTATTTTCTGCTAACTAAGTCGCCAATTCCAGTTTAAAATTCAAACATGTGCTAATTCGGATTTGAATAATAGTGCATTATTATTTCTTAACCTACCACACAAATGCTAAAAAACTAGTGACTAGTTGTTAACGACTAAAAAACCAAATTTGCTTTTGACTTTAATTCGTTTGGGTCAAATTTAAACGCCGTCAAGATACTTTCTACGCGTTTAAGGGACGTTAAGATATCGTTAATTTCAAGAGTAAAGTTATTTTTAATCAGTAAAAAGTAATCTATCTGATCTTTTTCTGGAATAAGTCTCCGGTAATTATTTGATACATTCTTTACCAAATAGTATTCGATATGCTCTAATTCATCATAATAAGAGTAAAAAGAATACAAATGGTCTCCTTCCTTTTTTACATAGATGTTCAAATCTTCATCCTTATGTAAAGCAATTGACAATCCTTTATTAATTCCCCAAGTTAATCTATAATCAGCATTGCTTGAGCAGATACCAATTAAATCAAATGAGAAATCATCCTCTAATATGAGTTTGTGTTTTGCCATAAATCGTTTTCGCTTGCAAAGATATTCAATATTCGTAACATGTGTATGATGTCATTCCATCTCTATAACTGAATGTTATTTTTCATGTATATTTGAACTTACTCATAAAGTATTTATAGATGCGCCTTAACATTGATGAAAACCAATACATTTTAACACATGAAGGGGTGGACCTTTCAATTCCGATAATTGCTGGGGCAAATAATGTTAATGCATGGTATTGCGATCCTGTGCGAATTGAGCCAGTAATTAGTGAGCAATTTGTTGGAGATGTAAATCAAGGAGGAAATGTCAACTTTAAAAACATTCACTTAAATCCGCATGGAAACGGAACACATACAGAGTGTGTTGGGCATATTTCGACAGAACCATATACAATTAATCAATGTCTTAAAGAATTTCATTTTTATGCCAAAATTATTTCAGTAAAACCAAAAGGGTTTTGGAATGAGACTTTTAAAGAGGACGATTTGATAATTGATAAAGACCAATTAGAGCAAGCTACTGAAAATTGGTCGGATGAAAAAGCTTTGATAATTAGGACACTTGAAAATTCTGATGTTAAAAAACAAAAGCAATATTCAAATTCAAATCCAGCTTATATTACTAAAGCTGCAATGGAATATATAAATGAATTAGATGTTCATCACTTAATGGTAGATATGCCTTCGGTAGATCGAGAATTGGATAATGGAGAACTCGTTGGGCATAAAACATTTTGGAACTATCCGACAGATCCCCAAACACATAAAACGATTTCAGAATTAATTTTTGTGCCAAATAGTTTAGAAGATGGGACCTATTTAATCCAGATTCAAATCATGAGTATTGAAAGTGATGCGTCTCCAAGCAAAATCATGGCGCATAGAATACATAAAAGCTAAAAATAGCAGTTCCACATTTCTATACTGCAAAATGTTGTGCAAAACGTTGGATTATTGGCATAAACTATATATATTTGCACCGTAAAAGACAAGAAAACAGAAAAAGAGGGGACAACAGTCCCCTCTTTTTGTACTTCGAAAATGATTAAAAAAGAGACGGTAATAAAGTTAGCTGAAGAGCGAATTGAAGAGCTAAATAATGGTGTTTACATTGTTGAGTTAAAAATAAACAATGGCAACCAAATTTTTTTAGAACTAGATAAAGAAGAGGGAAACATTGCGATTGAGGATTGCATGTCGGTAAGTAGAAATATCGAACATAACCTAGATCGTGAAGAAGAAGATTTTTCTTTGGAGGTCTCTTCTGCTGGAATAGACCAACCGTTTAGAGTATTGAAACAATATTTGAAAAATATTGGTAAAGAAGTGAAAGTACAGACTTTTGAACACGGGAAAAAATTAGAAGGACTGTTGAAACATGCTGATGAAGATGGAGTAATAATTGAAGTGAAAGAGAAACGGAGATTAGAGGGAAAGAAGAAAAAAGTGTGGGTAACAGAAGAAACAAAATTGAACTATAGCGAAATAAAAGAAACTAAATTGATAATTTCTTTTTAAATAAAATGGGAGATAAGTAAGGGAGTGTTGTTTTAAATCCCCTTGTGAAAATCTAACCACAAAACAATAAATACAAAGAGATGAATGCGTTGGAATTAATCGAATCCTTTTCGGAATTTAAGGAGTTTAAAAACATTGACAGAGAGACAATGATGAACATCTTACAAGATGTTTTTAGATCAATGCTCAAGAAAAAATATGGGACAGACGACCATATTGATGTGATTATCAATCCCGATAAAGGTGATGTTGAGATCTGGATTAACAGAGAAATCGTTCCTGATGGTGAGGTAGAGGATGAGAATATTGAGATCGCATTGTCTAAAGCTGTTTTAATTGAACCCGATTTTGAAGTTGGAGAAGAGGTAGCAGAAGAGGTAAAGCTGGATGACTTTGGAAGACGAAATGTGCTTTCATTACGCCAGAACTTGATTTCGCGTATTTTGGAATTAGAAAAAGATCATATCTACAAAAAATACAAAGAACGTATTGGAGAGATTATTACAGGAGAGGTTTACCAGGTTTGGAAAAGAGAAATTTTGGTATTAGATGATGAAGGAAATGAGTTGATTTTACCGAAACAAGAACAAATTCCTTCTGACTACTTTAAGAAAGGTGAGTCAGTAAGAGCAGTTGTTGCAAGAGTAGATTTAAGAAACAATAGTCCAATTATTATCCTTTCAAGAACTGCAACTGAGTTCTTAGAGCGTTTATTTGAGTTAGAAGTACCAGAGGTGTTTGATGGATTAATTACAATTAAGAAAATTGTAAGAGAGCCAGGTGAAAGAGCTAAAGTAGCTGTAGAGTCTTATGATGATCGTATTGATCCAGTAGGAGCTTGTGTAGGTATGAAAGGGGCTAGGATTCACGGAATTGTTCGTGAGTTGAAAAATGAAAACATTGATGTAATTAACTATACATCTAATGATAAATTATTTATTCAAAGAGCGTTGTCTCCAGCTAAAATCACATCTATTGAATTGGATGATGAAACAGGTAGAGCAGATGTTTATTTGAAAACAGACCAAGTGTCATTGGCAATTGGTAAAGGTGGACACAATATTAAATTAGCTGGTAAATTGAGCGGTTATGAAATTGATGTTTATCGTGAAGGTGCAGAGGATATTGAAGATGTGGATTTAGATGAGTTCTCTGATGAAATTGAAGGATGGGTGATTAAAGAATTAAAATCAATTGGATTAGATTCTGCAAAATCTGTACTTGAATTAAACTCAGATGAATTGACTAGAAGAACAGACTTAGAATTAGAAACTGTTGAGGACGTTTTAAACGTGTTGAAAGCAGAATTTGAATAAAGTACAGAATTATAGTAACAAATAGAGGGATTGATCGTAGAATATCCCAACTAATCAGGCGGTAAAGATTACAAAGAATGGCAGGTAAGGCAAAAAGGTTAAACAAGGTTGCAAAAGAGTTCAATATTAGTATTTCTACTATTGTTGATTTTTTGGGCACCAAAGGAATCGAGATCGATTCCAAGCCAAACACCAAGATTGAGGCAGATATCTTGAGTGTATTGGATCAGGAATTTGCGGAGGACCGAGAGGCAAAGCAAAATTCTGAAACAGTAGATATTGGAAGAGAAAAGCGTGAATCTATTTCGTTGAAAGACGTTAAGAAAGAAGCGAGCACAACAATTGATGAAGACGAGGATGAGGTTATCCATGAGGAAGCTCCTGTGGCTAAACCCGTGGTTGAAGAGGTGAAAGCCGAAGAACCTAAGATAGTTGAGGTTGTTAAGGAAGAAGTAGTTGTGCCTAAGGTAGAGGAAGAGCCAGCAAAAGAAGAGCCGCCAGTTGTTGAAACTCCTGAAAAACCAGAGCCTGTTGAAGAGACAAAGCCGAAGGTTGATACTGAGGAAAAAGTGAAGAAAGTAGCCGTTGTTGGTAAAATTGATTTAGATGCCATTAATCAAAAAACACGTCCTACTAAAAAGAAAAAAGAAGAACCTGCCGTAGAAAAAGTAGTTAAAAAAGAGCCTGCCAAAGAACCTGCTAAGGTAGTTAAACCTGCAGCAAGTACTGAAACTAAAAAGGAGGCTGTCAAAGCAGTTAAAAAACCAGAAGAAATTACAACAATTAAAGCTAAGTCTGCAAAGCTGACCGGGCCTGTTGTAATTGGTAAAATTGTTTTACCTGTTGAAAAGGAAAAGTCTGATTCGAATTCACGTAAGAAAAGAAAGCGAATCAAAAAGGTTAATGTTGAAAAACAAGCTAACCGACCACAACAAGGTGGACACGGAAATAAAGGTGGTAACAAAGGAAGAGGTAAATTCAATAAAAAGGAAAAACCTGTTGTTACGGATAAAGAAATCCAAAAAGAAATTAAAGAAACACTTGCAAGATTGCAAGGTGGTGGTAAAAAGAAAGGTGCAGCTCACCGTCGTCAAAAAAGAGATAGTGTTGCTGAAAAAAGAGCTGAAGAGCTACAACAAGAAGAGCTCGAAAAGAGCATCTTGAAAATTACGGAATTCGTAACCGTTTCGGAATTGGCTACCATGATGAATGTGAGTCCAACAGAAGTTATCGGTTCTTGTATGAATCTTGGAATTTTCGCTTCAATTAACCAACGATTAGATCGTGAAACAATTGAAGTAGTTGCTTCTGAATTTGCATTTGAAACTGAATTTATTTCAGCAGAGGTGCAAGAGTCTATTTTGGTAGAGGAGGATGCAGAAGAAGATTTAGTAAGTCGTCCACCGATTGTTACAGTAATGGGTCACGTTGATCATGGTAAAACATCTTTATTGGATTATATCCGTAAAGCAAATGTAATTCAAGGTGAGGCCGGCGGAATTACGCAGCACATTGGTGCGTATTCAGTTAGTACTAAAGATGGAAAACAAGTAACTTTCTTAGATACTCCAGGTCACGAGGCCTTTACGGCAATGCGTGCACGTGGTGCTCAGGTTACAGATATTGCAATTATTATTATTGCAGCTGATGATGACGTGATGCCGCAAACGAAAGAGGCAATTTCTCATGCAAAACAAGCAGAGGTGCCAATCGTATTTGCAATTAATAAAATTGATACTCCGGGCGCAAACCCTGATAAGATTAGAGAACAACTTTCTCAACAAAATATTTTAGTAGAAGAGTGGGGTGGTAAATACCAATCTCAAGAAATTTCAGCTAAAAAAGGTCAAAACATTGAAGAACTATTGGAAAAAGTATTGCTTGAAGCTGAATTATTAGAGTTAAAAGCAAACCCTAATAAACGTGCTAATGGTACAGTTGTTGAATCTTTACTAGATAAAGGAAAAGGTTATGTGACTACTGTTTTAGTAAATGCAGGAACATTAAAGGTAGGGGATCCGATTATTGCAGGTAAAAATTACGGTAAAGTAAAAGCCATGCATAATGATAAAGGTCAATTGGTGAAAGAGGCAGGTCCTTCTACTCCAGTTTCTATATTAGGATTTAATGGTGCTCCAAGTGCAGGTGATCAATTTAATGTATTGGCTGATGAGAGAGAAGTGAAGCAAATTGCTTCGAAGCGTGAGCAATTGCATAGAGAGCAGGCGCAACGTACTCAAAAGAAGTTGACGCTAGAAATGATCGGTCAGCGTTTGGCAATTGGAGATTTCCAAGAGTTGAACTTGATTGTAAAAGGAGATGTGGATGGATCTGTTGAGGCAGTATCTGATTCATTATTAAAATTGTCTACTGAAAAAATCCAAGTGAATGTAATTCATAAAGGTGTAGGACAAATCTCTGAGGCGGATGTAACATTAGCAAATGCATCAAATGGTATCATTATCGGATTCCAGGTAAGACCATCTGCTATTGCAAGACGTGCAGCTGAATTAGAAGGAATTGATATTCGATTATATTCTGTAATCTACAAAGCGATTGAAGAAATTGAGGAAGCAATGAAAGGAATGCTTGCTCCAGAATTCAAAGAGGAAATTGTGGGGGTTGCTGAAATTAGAGAAACATTTAGAATCTCTAAAGTTGGTACAATTGCAGGTTGTTATGTAACTGAAGGTAAAATCATGAGAAACTCTAAAGTAAGAGTGATTCGTGATGGAGTTGTTAAGTTTGATGGATTGTTAGGTTCATTAAAACGTTTCAAAGATGACGTGAAAGAGGTTAAGAACAATTACGAATGTGGATTGAATATTGACAAATTCAACGATATTAAAGTTGGAGACATGGTTGAAGCTTATCAAGAAGTTGAGGTTACACCAAAACTCTAAAACGAAATAATTAATAAAGTTTAAGCCCGAGCATTTTTTGTTCGGGCTTTTTTATGCCCTAATGTTTTTGAAAATCGGATTCATATCAGATGAATAATAAACCGAGTGAATTTAGAAATGTGTTTTTTGAGTATTCCTACTTTGAAAGAAAAATCAATATTTATCGAAATAACTTCTATCAATCCTGGCAAATCATTCAACAAAATCAAGTTAAGCATATTGTTTTTCTATTTATTCATGGCTGCTACAAATTTAAGTGTGGCTAGGTCCTGTCCTAAATGAAGGTTTTTTTATGATTGGAATTCAAATGAAGTTTTGTTTTTTTAATGTGACTTGTCGGTTTAAGAACTACAGTATACTTAATTTGGAAAATAAACTATTGCAAGAATTATGATTGATAAGGGCAAAAAAAATAGTGTCACCGAAAGGCAACACTATTTTTAAATACTTTATGTGGTTAAGACGCTATGGCAGTCTTGGTAATTGAATTTTATCTTTTACAACAACAGCTGTAGGAAAAAAGGAGATTAAATCAGCTTTCAAACGTTCAGCCTCCAATCGGGTTCTAAAATTTCCAACTCTTACTCTATAATTAGGGGCAACATAATCAACATATGCTCTATGGTCATTATACCGAGCTAAGAAGTTAGCCTTCTGTTGTGAAACCGTTGATTTGTCCTGATCAAAGAAGATTACAATGCGATATCCGTCTATTTTGACTCCTTCAACAGATTCTTCTCCAGATCTTACAAAGTCATTCAGTTTTTCTAATCGAGCGTCCTGGTGTAGTGTTACTTTTCCTTTTTTAGCAGAATAGTTGAGCTTAACCGGTTGTGCATTAACAGAATCTTTCTTGCTAATAGGGAATTTAAGCCAACCATCTTGGGCCTTGGCAAAGTGACTTCCAATTAAAATTGCTGTTATAAATAGTATCCTTTTCATATTGTTTTTACCGATTTAAGTTTTGACAACAATAACGGAAATGTTATTTTAGATGGCGGTGAAGCTTTAATAAAAGCTATTCAACAAAAAGAAATTGATATAAAAACTGGTGTAATTACTGGTCATTCAGAAACAAATCGTGTTTTTAATGTTATTCATAACTTAAACCCTTCTGCTTATATTTTAAAAGGAAATTGTAGTACAGATGAATTAACTTTTGCAATTCAAAAAATGTTAAAAAATGAAGTGTATTACACCCATGAAATACATCAAAAACTTTTAAAAAGAGCATTAGTTGAAATTCAAATGGATGAGATTGCCATTCAAATTTTAAAAGAGCTACCAAACCATGCTAAAATTGCCAATTTAGAAGGTATTATTAAAAAAACAGATGGTTCTTTAATTAAAA
>CAKZPK010000274.1 GCA_937139035.1 uncultured Crocinitomix sp.
ATTGAACGGCTATTTCTTTCCCTATTGCACTTTCGTAAAATCCAATTCTTAAAATCAACTCATAATTTGCAGCTAATTCTCGCATATTCTTTCCGTCCCACATTTTATTCTTAATTATGTTGGACACTGTATCAACCGAAGACATATACAAGGCTACGATTTCCCAATAAAGTGCTTTTGCCGCCACCTCTTCTTCATGATCCCACGAATTGAAAAATGGAGTAAACTGTTCTTCTTGATTTTTTTTAATAGCTAGGCTGTATTTTTTTTGATGATTAGAATAACTAGAAATGACAAAGTTAGAATCAATTGAAGCAATACACGGTGCTAATATTTCATTAAACATTTCAAGATCAACATTTGAAATAAAACTCAATTCATCATCAATCCAAATTTGGTAGGCTCTATCTTTTGTTAAAATGTGGACATTGCCATAACAGTCTTCAAAAAGTGATTTTGCTTTCAATTTGCCTAAAGAGAAGTTTCTGGGTTGCTCAACACTATTCTCAAGTGAAAGAAATTTTTCTGATTTATAAGCGTAAAGTGTCAATACAAATTCCTCATAAACGATATAATCCAAAACGTTTACTTCTGACCTATCTAGAACTGGTATTGTTGCGCTAGAGTTTATCTCAACACTATTTAAAATTCGTGATTCTAAATAAATTTGAATGGTATCAATATTAACTAAAGAGTTGTAATAACGTTGCTCGTATCCACTTTTAGAAATTTCAAACACCCCATTTATTTCGCGCCGAATTGTAAAATAACCGTCTATACTTGAAAAAGCAGAAACATTGTTAACAGTGTCTCGAATTTGAACATTAGCAAGTGCTTGGTTTTGATCATCAACAATAACTCCAGAAAAGGATTGGCCAAAAGAAGAAGAACAGTGCATGAACAAAAGAAGCACTAGCCAAAAAAGATTTATTGAATTTGAAGCCATTGTTTTAAAGATAACTTCAGCGGTAAGTATTCTTGTATTTTTCTTCTCTGCTGTAGGTTTTATTTATTCAAATCGTAATATTTATACTCCTCTATTTCCAATTCACCATCCATGAACCAATATTCATCTTCTGAAACGGGTTTATAACGCACGGCTTTTATTTTACCGTCTTCCAATAAAAACTCATCCCAAACGGCAGACGTCATCATATTTCCTTCATTGTCAAGCAAAAAACAGCCACTATCTAAACACACTTGCACACCAATTGGATGCGCAGAAACACTTGCAAAGTCATAAAAATCTAAATAAGATATTGCCTTGAAATTGGTATCTAAAACTAAATATCTTGCTGGTTTTTCTTTTTCAATATAATTTTGAGGGTCTACTATTTCTTGCTCATACCCTGTGCTTACGATATAACCAAAAGGAATACTCTCAATAAATGCGTAATAAGGTGTTACTTTTTTCCACACATCATTTTCTAATTGGCAGATGTAAGACGTTTCAGTATAGAATTTTTTAAACCTTTTTACGCCCTCTGGTTCTACCTCCCAAAACCCGTCCAGTAAAATCATATTTGGGGTGATATTATCATAAAATTGAGGTTCGTTAATGAATAAAAGATCATTATTGAGATAAAAACTTGCCGTTGTATATGCTGAGGCTCCATCATCAAACAAATAGGATGAATGTGTTAATGTATCGTCTCCTGAGATTAAGTGAATTCGCCATTCTTCGCCATCTTCTGTGTCATTTATATCCAAATCAATTTTTCCATTATTGCGAGTTGTAGCATATAAACCTGCTCCTATCTCTAAGTAGAGTGAGTCTTGATCCATCCAAAAATAATAGTCATAAGATGGGTTGTAATGAACAAAATCAGCAGGCTTTGTAGTTGGATGCGTATTGATATTATTATTCCATTTAATAGGTTGCTGAATTTGCCACTGACCAGATTCTAATATTACTGCATAATACTCTCCCGTATAACGATAAACTGCTCCATCATATCCATAATTTTCTCTATAAATCGATTTTTCCGGATATTCAATATATGTTACTGGCGATTTTTCGCCAAACAAATCCTCAATATGAGATATAACATCCTGCGATTTTTCATCACTTATTACATCCTTAAAAAGATAAGAACCATTTAACTGTAATAGGCTATAGCTTTCCTTACTATACAATCCATAGTCTGCTCGTTCAATATTTTGCAGAAGTAAACCATTTGCACGGTTTTGAATCATTCTATATTCATCATCAACAAACCAACTCGTTTCATTGACATTGTATACACCACTTTTTTCGAATCCAGGATCAGGTTGTGGATAGGCAGACATCAAGTCTCCGTCATCATTTATATAAACTGAATCTTCATGCGGATAAAGAACACTATGTAATGGCATTACAAAAAGATCCTCTTGGTCATTTTCGAAATTCAACACATACAATAAACTATCATTAAAAAATTGCAAACCACAACTTTTAGAATACCCTCTAGGAAAGCTTTTATATTCAATTGTTTTTTGTGGCTTATCTGGAGTTTCAAATCCGGGAGTTTTAATTAATTCAGGCCAATAATAAAGGTGCCCATCTGCTAATACCTCCTCCTCTTGGTGGCTATTAGTCGCATAAATTAATTCATTGTTCGCACTTACTATTTTTTTAAGCTCTTTCGAATCTCCATAAGGCCCTTTGACAGTTTCCCAACTATAAAGGGACAATTTTTCTTCCGAATTTGAATCATAAGTGCATATTTTTCCACCATTAACATCATTTAAAACAAAATCAAAAATTGGTGAAAAAAGAACGGAATAATCATATTCGCTTTGATCAAACTCATCAAACAATTGAAATTGCACTAAACCTTGCTTTCCATTTTTATAGGTAATGAATTCATTGCTTTCAACTTCTAACCCATGATATCGATTTTCAACACTATCAACATCAATGAAACGTGCCAAATCAATTTCATTATTTCTAGTAATGTTTTCTTGTACCAAATTAAATTGAGCATCCTTTAATTCATAAAAATCATACGAATGTTCAATTCTTGTTCCAGCATTACCTTCCACGGTCAGGATTGGAATAACAGTGTCCTGTTTCAAGCATAGCAAGCCATTTTCATACAACTCCACCCATTCATAAACAGGTGGAACAAGCCATTTTTTTTCTGCCATATCATAAACTCCTGAAGAAGCAATTCCAGGCTCATCTATAAATACGCCTTCAAGTTCTAAAAGCTCATTTAATCGTTCAAATAACTGCGGCTTTTTTGAGTGATTAATCAATAATAAATCATCCGGTAAGCGGCTAATCATAAACCGAGCGCCAAAAGGGAGTTTAATCCATTCATCATAGAACGGTTCTTGCTCGCCTGTTTTAAAATTCCAAATAAGACCTCCAATTCGCATTAAACTATCTAATGATTCATAATGCTCTTGCGAAAACTCTGCTAGAACAACATTGGGGTTTTCACTGACAATACGAACTGATTCTGTCCCTTCATTCAAGTAAACAAAATCAATCCCTTTTTTTCCAACCTGAACCAGTAAATCTTGCTCACTTAAATAGAACACTGCATCCTTGGTTGGTTTGAACAAGAATTTATGTTGATTTTTATCAAAAACTGCTGTTTTGTTTTTGCGATAAATCAATGCTCGTGAAGTATCTTGCATGACTAAAAAAGAATCGCATTTTACTTTACCAAAATAGGTTTGAGCAACTAATTGATCCGCAAAAAAAAATGAAATCAAAAGGATTAAGAATTTAAGGGCTTGCATGTTATCGGTTCTTTACTGTAAAATACAAAATTCAAAGAAACGTTACGCTTTTAATTCAGCTAAAATTGCTTTAGAGACTACCTCATGCTGATCTAAAAGCATGAGATGTGTTCCTTTTTCAATGATTGCATTATAGGTTGCATTTTTACGTTTTGGCAAAATCATATCACTTGTCCCGTGAATTCTATGCAAGTTTTCAGGTTTACTCTTATTCTCCCAAGTTAATACAGCATTTAAAGCCCAATACAAAAAATCCTTCTCCAAGTTCACAAATACCTGATTCAAAATTTCACGATCATCCTTTTGCTTTACTCCAAAAATCCATTGAGTGAATCGGTTTCCTTTTGAGAAAAAATAAATGGGTAATATTTTTTGCAACCTTAACCAACCTGCTAGTTTAAAATAAAAAGGCAATTCAGCATATGCTGTAATGGAGGATAAAGAAATGACCTTTTGAGTTGGAATAAGCTGACCTACTTCAACCGACAACATTCCACCTAAAGACAAACCTAAAACAATGGGGTTTTCTTCTTTGATTTGTGGTAACAGGCGCCTTGCATATTCTTTTAAGCTTTCTCCTTTAATCGTTTCTATCCATTTTATATGAACCAATGAATAGCCCGGCAAGTTTAACTTACAAAAGACTGTATGATCAGCACCAAGGCCACTAATTACATAAATATTTTGGTTCATTCTAGCACAAATTTACGTAATTACAAATAATACTTCTGCTAAACATTTTGTATACTTAAACTGTGAAGTTTATTCTTATAACCGCCATTAGCTTTTTATTATCCATTCAGCTGTATTCTCAAGCTTCCAATATGGACACGGTACAGTTTGATAAACTCATTGAATCTGAAAAGGAAATTCGTAATATCGGTACCATTAACATATATCATTATAATGGTGAGTTATTTACTGGTGTTGCTCTTGAAAAAAGGCTTACAAATAACACTTTCTATCAATTAAAAAAAGGAAGAAAGCATGGCGGTACAATTACTTATAGTAAAACCAAACGAAAAAAGCTAGAATGGGAATATCACAAGGGGATGTTGCACGCTAGGCGAGAATGGCATATGGACGGATCACTTAAAATGGAGGTTTTATTTAACCGAAAAAGCCGTGTAAAAAAAGAGACTTATTGGTATCGAAATGGTCAAGTAAAGGAACGATTATTACATAGCAATCATTCTGAAAACAGAAAAGTTAAACGTTATTCAAAAAAAGGAAAAACAACTGAAAAAGGACGAGAAACCTCTCTAGAATCAAGAAAAAAAGTTGAAACAAAAAAAGTAGGTAAATGGCTTTATTTTGATCGTAATGGCAAACGAAAAAAAATCGAAATTTATAATCAAGAAGGCCGCTTGATCTCTTCAGAAAAAATTTAACCAATCAAGCTAAATAGAGACCAAAACGAATAAACTCTATGTCACCACAGTTAATTGATTCTTGATTACAAAAAATAAGCTGTGAAAAACTTTAGCACAACTTTTGATTTATACCCTATAGAAGGAATTAACTTTGTTAGTTATGCATTATCGTTTATTGGTTATACTATTAGCACTCTTTTCAGGAGTTGGATTCGCACAAGTGGACACAATTAAAGTTGGTCTGGACACTTATCTTCTTTTAGAAGATGGTAAGCAACTCAATATTGATTCTTTATTAAAAGAGGATCCAAGAATAGCCTTGACTTATGATTTTTACAAAAAAAGATACTTAGAAACAGATCTGATGTATAAAATCACCGACAATAAAGGAAATGGATTTGACAGTTTGTATGGCACAAGAAATATGCGCCCAATTTTACACGGTGTTGCATATAGAGGTGGTGCAAACAACTATTATCACAAAACTGATAAACGTAATAATCATAATCCTATTCCACTAGACGGAATGCATGGTTTATGTCAGGAAGGGTTTTCTAAAGGAATTTATTTATATCGCGAAAATTTTGAAGAATCTCCAATCGGTGACACTTGTAATTGCATTGATTCAACGTTGAACAAGCTTGAATATGAACAGCGAGATTATTACGATTCATTACATGTTTATGACATGCTAAAATCAACTTACGAGTCAGCTACAATGCCTGAGGTTGGCCCTGTTTATTTGCACTGTTGGAATGGTTGGCATGCATCAGGATTTATTAGTGCCGTAATTTTAAAACAGTTCTGCGATTATTCTGATTGGGATGCTGTTAACTATTGGGATTTAGGAACAGATGGTGCCAATACAAGTCCGCGTTACCAAACCCAACGTGAACGAATTAAGGATTTTAAATCTTATCCAGAATTTGAAATTTCTGATTCTTTAAAAGAGTGCTTATGCCCTCCTCTTCCCGAAAATATAGATAGTACACAACTGCACATTGAAATGGAGCATTTGGTTGTTGTTCCTGAAGCAATTCCTGCTGGATTTCAAATTGTATTGTATAATGTGAAATTTGGATCAGGAAAAACTACTTTTTCCAACATTTCAAAAAATTCGGATATTGTTTATTTGAAAACAGCATTAGATAATGACCCCAATTTAGTAATTGAAGTAGGTGGATACACAGACAACTCAGGTAGCCATGCAAAAAATGTAACAATCTCTAGACAACGAGCGAAATTTGTTTACGATCATTTAATTGAGTCAGGTTATTCGCCAGACCGTATTACTTATCAAGGTTACGGACCAGCCAAACCAATCTATAGCAATCGTTATAAATCAACCAGAGAAGGAAACCGCCGAATTGAAATTAAAATTATTAGTAAAACAACACATAGCTCTGACAAATTGGTAGATGAAAAAGGCTATGACAAGGATGTGAAAACAGAAGAGGAATTAAAGACCTCTTATCTTTCCTACTTTTTTAACCATCAGGATGAGGTTGGATTAGGAAGTACTTTTATTATCGATTCTTTAGCATTTGCATCCAGCAGTTTTGAATTACCTACAAGCGGTTATGGATTTGATAATTTGAATCAATTAGTTCAGTACTTAAAAGATAAAAAAGGGCTAAAAGTTAACATCAATGGCTATACAGATTCTTCAGGAATTGAGGAAAAAAACCAGGCTTTATCTGAGAGCCGCGCTAAAGCGGTATATGACTATTTAATTGCACAAGGCATTGGTGCGGAAAGGCTTATTTATAAAGGTTATGGGTCTGCCAAACCAATAGCGCCAAATCGCTACATGTGGGGACGCGATATCAACCGTAGAATTGAGGTTGAGTTTATGCGTGACTAATATCCTTTACGGTTAAATTCTGTAACGAAAACTTGCGACATCTGTTATGTTTGTAAATGTCGCCTTATGAAACGTATCTTATTAATCGCTTTAATTAGCTTGGGTATTCAGCCCGCAATTTCTCAATCCGTACTGCTTGAATGCGGACAAAATTCAGGTCAAAATTTCAACGGTTGGCACATGAGTCCTTACACTGTTTTTGATGCTATTGAATTTGATGAGCAAAGCGTCATGTTTTTTGCAGAACATGGAGGGAATTTACCCGTTACATTAACTAGAAAGGTTGAGGAAATCATGACTTACGAATCATTAAGTATCCTCTTTAATTTTGACGTAGTTGATAATTGCGTTATTGAAAATGTGATGTACTACACTTCCGTTGATGGAAAAACATGGGCTCCCATTAACACTAGCAAAAACAATAGTGCAATAACAATTACAAACAGTGATTTTAATATTGCCTATGTACGCGCCACAGCCAACGTTCAATTTTTTGACAATGGAAAAATCGCTTGCAACTATGTGAAAATTGAGGGTGATTATAATAAAGATGAAACAAGTTTAGCGCTGGAAGAAATAACAGAAGAGCCTATGGGTGAGCAATTCTTTATTTTCAGTCATAACCATAACTTGAATATTGAAACCGCCGTGGAAGGGTTATACGAAGTACTAATTACCTCAATAACGGGGCAAATTGTTTATAGAGAACAGTTGGAAGGAAGCCAGCGCATTGAATTGCCAAGCGACATGAGCGGTGTATTTATTGTATCCGTAATTCAGCAAAACGCATTTCAAGCATCAAAGAAAGTAGCACTGTAATACATAAAAAAACAAATGGGAAACGCTATTTCGTTTCCCATTTTTGAATTTTACATTATTTAACCAAACATTGTCAAAAAGCTATCTTTTTGCAATTTATCTAACGACAAATCAAAGTCTGCTTTCTTTGGTTTCGCTTCAATTTCAGCACCTAATTCAGTAATCAGCATTCTAAACGAGAAAGGATTACTCCATTGCTGATACAAGGCTTTAGTAGCAATATTCGAAACCTCTGAATTACCAGAAACCCGACTTGCACCAGCACCAAAATTCAAAAGAACAAAACACTGCCGATCCTTCTCTGGAATCAGCATACCCAAAATTGATTGTCGTTGAACAGATTTACACTTGGTTTCAACAAACAAATTCTCTGGATTCATCATGTAATTATAGTCCACATTTCCACCTTTACCTACAATTATTTTGTAATCGCAATTTGCTTCACCTGAATACACATTATTTTTAACCAAGGTTGGTTCTTTTAATCCATGTTTGGCATACAAATATTCAACTGCACCGCTTGGTGCATCAGTTATGTCACCAGAATACATTAACTCACCATTACCTTGTTTATATTTAGCATTCCATCCAATTTTACCACCAATATTTAAACCTGACAAATCTAAATCATGTGCTCTCCAGCTATTTTCCCAATAAACACCTACTGCCAATGACTTACCATAAAATTTAGTTCCTGTTGGGATATTACCAACGAACATTTTTTCAGAAGTTGGCATTGCAAATTCTACATCATAAGGCAAAAAGAATTTCTTTCCTGTTAGGTCAAATCTCTTTTTACAATAATCAATAAGAAAACTATAGTTAGGCCATACAACACCTGATACACTATTCGTTTTTACGAATGATTTACCATTTCTAATCCGATAAGCAAAGGCATATTGACCTTGCATTCGGGAATAGCACGCAGAGATTGCTTTAAAAAGCGCAAATGGCGTAGCATTATCCAACCAATGGATATCTTTATCTGTCAATGCAATATTCGTAGCATTATTCAAAGGATTTTCAACCAATGGTTTATGGTGAATTTTCGATAATTTAGAAATTTTATTAATCGTTTTTGGACACCTCCCTTTATATGCTAAAAACAATGGCTTGAAGCGATTAAATATTTCGGCCATTTTCTCCAAACCAAACTGTTCGAATTGAGCAGCAGGGTTAAAGTTTGACTTTTTAATGCCTTCAATTACTTCCTCACTTTTAATTAAAAGGGAATCATCAATTGTACGGTAAATGATATATCTAAAAAACGCTAGATTATCAGTTGGCAAAACTCCATACATATCCGCAATTTTAACAATTGCTTCTTTATTTTTGATGTTTTCGTTTCCTGTAAATTTATAAGAAAGTTCGTCAACTAAAATGGACAATAAATCATTTATCGTTTCTTCTTTTAAAGCCAAACCAGACTGCAATAGGTTCAAACTTTTTGCAATCATCTCCTCTCTTGAATAAGCCTTAACAACCTTAAAACACAATTTAGTGTTTGGCACGTCTAGCACTTCATTAGGAATGTAAATTTCATCTTGAAATTGGCTACCATAAGTTGACACATAATGTCGAATTTGCTCTATATACAACTCTTCTCTTGATGATTTTAGGATTTTTTTCCAAGACTTATGAAATGTTTTGTTTAATCCATAACCGTCTAAATTCTCATTTTTGAAGAATCGAGCAATGTCATTTTTTGCCCAAACTGCACCTGCTTCAATAATATAACCCGATTCAGAAATAAATAATTTCTGATTGCTTTCCTTATGAAGTACGGCATTAAATAATTTTAAAGTTTTCATTTTTATTATAAAATAAGTGAGGAGTAAATTTTAGGGAAATATAGGAACTCCTTTTACCTATTGTTGTTTTCAAAAACGCAGCGAGAAGTATATTTTCCTTAAAGATATAGGAACTTCTTTTGCCAGATTCTTAATTACATAACAAAAGTAAATGGCCTGTGCGCAGCCATTCTGCGCAGTAAATATTTTTTATATAATTAGCATAAAAAAAACGCTAAACACAGACTTTCCACAAATATATAACCACAAAAAAAGGTGCTCATTAAATGAGCACCTTTCTAAACTTATAAAATATATTCTCTTAAAACAACTTCTGAAATTCTTTGTAAGACATTGCTCCATTATCTGATCCAGAACAACCTTTTTCTTCTGCCCATGTATGGTAGTTTTCAATTCTATTTTCAGGACTTGGGTGCGTGCTAATGAACTCAGGCGTTCTTCCTCCACCTTCTGCTTCAATTTTCTCAAAGAATCCAGCTCCACCGTCTGCAGGCCATTTTGTTCCGCATAGATAGTGAACTGATATCTCATCCGCCTCTGTTTCATGCGATCGGCTAAATTTTAATCCAATTAAACCAGTTGTAATTTGTTTCAACGCTTCTCTTTCTCCTAAAACGGCGCTTAGTAAAAGTTGTACTCCGTAAGTTTTTGTCATTTGACGAGTAGAGTGTCTCAAATCTGCATGCCCCATTTCATGGCCCATTACACCTGCAAGTTCTGCTTCGTTCTCTAAATACTTAATAATTCCTGTATAGAAATAAATATATCCACCTGGAGTACAAAATGCATTTAGTGTCGTATCATTATCAATGATTCTTACTTGCCACTTAAAGTCATCTTTATGCTCAACTTTACCTGTAGCCAAAATTGCATCTCTAATTCCATAAATATATCTATAGGCTGCCACGTTAGAAGCAGAATCTAAAATATTGAACTGCGCCTTATCTGCCTCAATTTCTGCAGCAACCTGAGCTCCCAATTCGATATCCTGTTCTACTGTAAATAAATTGACCCCTTTCTTAGGACCATCATCTCCACTTTTACCTAAACCACAAGCAGTTAATGCTACAGCGGCCCCAGCAATCATTATTATATTTCTAATTCTCATTTGATAAAATTTTAATAAGCGTTCATCCATGCCTTACGCAAAGATGGATACAAATTTAATATGATTATGTATTTTCAAAAATAATGCCGCAATTAAAATGCAATAAATCTTTGAGTTACATTATTTAGAGGTTGATTGGCTTGTAATTATAGTGGCCTTGTTCGGATTATTGATTTATGAGCATCATAACTCTACTCTTTGAATGGTACCATCAATCTTACAACTTAGCTTAACTGTATTATAGATTGTCCCAAACTTTTCAATGTTTCTTTGAAGCAGTTTAATGTTCAATTTTGAATCATTCGAATAAACTTTAAGTAGATATTGTATTTCATCCATTCGAGGCGGCTTTTCCAATCGCACTGCATTTACCTCAATGCTAGCAGATTCGTACTCAAATTTCATCATCACAGAAAATCGTTCTACATTTTTCAAAATGCACGCTGCAAACGAACTTAAAAACAACTCTGCTGGACTAGCTAATTGTTCATTCATTTCTGGAGTAATTCCAAAACTAAACTCCGACTCTTTTACATGAACTAAGGCACTGTTTTTAGAAATAGAATTTGCTTTAACCGAATACATTTGAAATTAATTTAAATCAAGACTCTTTTTATCAAGCTTTAAGTTACAAATACAAACCGTATTTGACAACTACATACATTACAAAAAAGCCTAATGCCGAACCTAATAATATTTCAGTTAAACTATGCGCCTTCAAAAACAACCGCGCTCCGGCAACTAGTCCTGCAATAAATAAAAAGTAAAGAATAATATAAAGATTTGTTGGACCTCCATCAACAAAACTAGAAAGTTGCGTTTGGCTATAACCTAACAACATTCCTGCAACACCAAAAATGGCAGCGGCATGCAAACTAATTTTAACGTAAAAATTAACCACAAAACTAATTACAAAAACCAGCAATACACCAAATAGAAAACCAACTAAAGCTGGGTGTTGTAATTCAATTGGCACTTTGGTTCGCACATAAATATATGCGAGTAAATAATAAAATGAAACCAATATAAAAGGGTAAACCCGTTCCTCCTTTTTTTCTAAAGTTAGGCTAGAAACCATTTTATTATAATACATGATTAGCAAACTGAGTAACGGTGCCAAAATGGTTAAAATCCCTACAATGATATAGAGGAATTTCTTTGCTTCTGTTGGAAAGTAAAAAAGTGCATCTAACTTGTATAAAGAAAGTGGCCTGGTTTCTAACGAAAAAAGAAAATAAAGCCCCAACAACGGCATGAAAATGGGGTGAAATAGGTAAGAAAGAGAAAGAAAAAACTGTCTGGCGATCATAATTCTTTTCTTAATCTCGCTACTGGAATATCCAATTGCTCGCGGTATTTTGCTACTGTCCTACGCGCAATATTATATCCTTTTTCTTTTAATAAATCAGTTAATTTTTGATCTGTTAATGGTTTCTTCTTTAATTCTGCATCTACAGCGTCTTGCAAAATCTTCTTTACCTCACGTGTCGAAACCTCTTCACCAGAAGAAGTAGAAAGAGACTCGGAAAAAAAGTATTTTAAAGACATAATGCCATATGGCGTTTGAATATATTTTGAGTTGGCCACCCTAGAAATAGTTGAAATATCCATTTCTACAATATCTGCAATGTCTTTTAAGATCATTGGGCGCAAATTCGTGTCATCACCAGTTAAAAAATACTCCTTTTGATAATCTAAAATTGCTTTCATGGTATATAAAAGCGTTTGCTGGCGCTGCTGAATAGCATCAATAAACCATTTGGCAGAATCCAGTTTTTGCCGTACAAATTGTACTGCCTCTTTATCAGACTTAGAGCTTTTAGCTCCTTCAGAATAACTCCGTAACATATTCTCATATGTTTTACTCACTTTTAGTTGCGGAGCATTTCTGCCATTTAATGACAAACTCAATTCTCCTTCATCATCTGTTAAGATAAAATCTGGAATAATTTGTTGAATATTTTTTGAGTTTGTTGATTCCTTTAATGAATTCCCCGGCTTAGGATTTAATCTAACAATCTCTTCAATTGCATCCTTTAAATCTTCGTCGTTAATTTCAAACTTAGCCTTAATCTTTTCATAGTGCTTTTTAGTAAATTCTTCAAAAGATTTTTCTAAGATTTTTTTTGCTGTATAGATTGAAATATCGCCGTGGTGTCTTCTTTCTAATTGTAATAACAAACATTCTCTTAAATCCCTTGCTCCTACACCTGCAGGTTCAAAATCCTGAATTATGAAAAGTACATCCTCTACATCTTCTTCAGTCGTTTCAAGATTTGCGGTAAAAGCCAAGTCATCCACAATAGCTTCAATTTCTCTTCTTAAATAACCGTCATCATCAATATTTCCAATGATATTCTCTGCAATCAACTTTTCCTTTGTTGTCAATTTACGGAGCATTAATTGGCTCTCTAAAATTTCATGGAAAGATTTCCCTCCAGAAATTGGGACCGCTTTTTCATCCTGATCTTTACCAGAATTTGAAACAGATGTTTTGTATTGTGGTAAATCATCATCCAAATAATCATTGATGTCAAACTCCTCATTTGACTCTGATACTTCGTCATATTCATCATAGTCATCCTCTCCTGTTTCCTCTTTCCCCTCTTCCAACGCAGGATTCTCTTCAATTTCTTCCTTAATTCTTTGCTCAAGCTCCATAGTAGGAACCTGCAGCAATTTCATCAACTGGATTTGCTGAGGAGAAAGCTTTTGAAGCAACTTTTGACTTAACGTTTGTTTTAACATTCGCGGATTATCTGTTTATCTACCAAAAATACGAAAATTTCCCGAAAAAAATCATGCCAAACTTTATTAACCTTGTAAACTAACACTAATTACAGGGGGTGCAGCTAATTGATAAAGAATTAAATAATCGTCATGTTTTTGATTATAATCTCGCCAAAAATTGTATTTTTGAGTGTGGAAGAGAAAATTTATAAAATAGCCGTATCTATTTTACAAGGGATTGGAATCGTGAATACAAAAACCCTTCTCGCTTATGTTGGAGGACCAAAAGCTGTATTTGAGATTAGCGAAAAAGAAATTGCAAAACGCTGCGATATATCGATTCAAAAAGTAAAAAAATTTAACAGAAAGGCCGCTTTAAAACGTGCAGAGGAAGAAATAGTGTTTATGGAGACGAATAATATTCAGCTCCATTATTATCAAGACGAAAATTATCCTGCAGCTTTAAAATTTTGTGAAGACAGCCCAATTGTACTTTTTTCGAAAGGAAACGTCAATTTTAATCAACAAAACATATCCATAGTTGGCACTAGAAAGGCATCTTCTTACGGTATTAAAATTGCCAAACAATTTGTGAAAGACTTGGCGCCGAGAGGCGTACAAATTATTAGTGGTTTAGCACACGGAATAGATAAAACTGCACACGAAGCTGCATTAACTAATGGCTTGTCAACCATAGCAGTTTTAGGACATGGACTTGATTTAATTTACCCGGCGGCTAACAAACAATTGGCTCGCTTGCTGCAAGACACGGGAGGGCTAGTAACTGAATACCTTAGTAAAACTCCTGGTGATCCTGGTAATTTTCCGCAAAGAAATAGAATTGTTGCAGGATTATCAGAAGCAACGGTTGTAATTGAAAGTGCCATTAGTGGCGGGTCACTCATCACCGCAAATTTAGCATTTGGTTATAGCCGCGAAGTATTTGCTTTCCCTGGAAATATTGACCGAACAAACTCTGCTGGTTGCAATAATTTAATTCAACGAAACACCGCCAAATTAATTACCACAGCAGATGACATGGTAGCAGCACTTGGCTGGGAGGAAATTGATACGGAAAGTTCTGAAAATCAAACGGATTTATTTGAAGCTCACACGGTTGATGAAGATAAAATAATTACTGCCTTAAAAACAGAAAACAAAGCTACTCATATTGACTTTTTAACTAAAGTTACCACTATGACAGCAAGCGAAATTTCATTGCATTTATTCAATTTAGAAATGCGCGGAAGCATTCAATCACTACCAGGAAAAATGTATCAACTAACCTAGAAAAAATCTAAAACTCCAAAAAAAAGAGGCCTCCAATTTGGAAGCCTCTCAATATTAATAATGTCAAATCAACTATACTTATACTACTTCAAATATAATTAGTAGCGCATAGATAGTTGCTATAAGTCCGCAAAGGAAAGCAACTGTTGGCCCAAATAGGAAATAACCAACACCAATACCAATCAACCATAAAATTAAATCGATCCAAAATGGACGATCAACTCCATCATAAATAAGCACAGCAAGTGGTGCTAAAAATATGGCTAAAATCACTAGTAAAACGAGCATTAAACCACTTTCAGAGCTTCCTCTACCCATATTTTGTGGAGCAGCAACAGCTTTATGAAAAACTTTTTCTGCACGCTTCATTAAACGGTTTTTCACTCTTCCCTCAGGAACAACCTCTAATTGAGCCTCTTCTACCTGCGTATCTTCCGAAGTCGAAACTTCCTCAACTTCTTCCGCATCAGTATTTCCTGAAGCCTCAGGAGTTACATTTGCAACTATTTCTTCCACTTCCTCTACATATACAACCTCTGGTGCCGAAGAAACTCTTTCTGTTGGCTCCTCTACTGCTACCGTATTTTCTTCAACTGTGTTTTCATTATCTGCTAACTCAGTTTGGTTTGTCTGACCACCCATTTTAGGGCCTTTTTCAACGTAAAAACCTTTGTTATATTTTCTTTTTTGGATTCCTCTATTACTTGCCACATCATTAGATGTAGAACAAGAGAACATTAAGCCAATCATCAAGATTGACAGAATCGAAATGTGTATTTTTTTAATCATAGTTACGCTTTTAAGTTTATTATTCTAATATATTCATTTTTTCAATAATTGAGGATGCTACCACCTATTATCCTACAAAAAAATACCTACACAAAGAAAACGATAATAAATGCTTGAATAAATTTAATCTGAACGATTAGGGCTATTATTTCAGATGACAGTCTGAAACAACCAACGTTTCAGTTAATAGAGTCGTAGACTTCTCATTGGCGCTACAACTTACTTGAGCATCCTTTTTAGAAGATTTTTCTATCAAAATATCATTTGTTTCAGTCCAAGTGGTGTCAGCTCCAGAATAATTTGATGTACATTCACACGTTCGATTTTTCTTACATGATGTTGCCAAAAAAACCAAGAACAAACAAAAAACAGCTAAAATACGTTTCATAATAGGCTAAATATTTTTCGGATTAATAAACAAATTTTCCAGATCCAATTCGTTCTGAATTTTCAAGGTTTGTAAATTCGTAGAGGTAGACTCCTTTGACCATGTTAAAAGGAACTAACTCTGTTTCATCTGTAATAATTTTGTCCAATAATAATTTACCAGACGTATCATAAAACTTTACTTGGACGCCCTTATCAAAGCCCTTCTTACTGATGCTAATACTACCATTTATCTCATTCGGAATAATACTTACTGCTGCAATTTCATCTGAATCATTTATAGAAAGTGGTCCAAAAACTGCAATAAACTGATGCGCTGTATCCAAACATCCATTTCCAGATTTCATGGCCAATTTGATTCCCCATAAATTCTCAAATTCATAAGTAATACTTGGTTCAAAATCATAACCAGTGGTTATCCAATCGGCATAATTATGCATATGCCAGCGGTACTGTGCTGTATCAGTAAAAGGATCCATAGGGTTTTGACCATACATAGAAGTGTTTTCACATACGACACTCACTGGTGCATTACCAGCATAACCATAAGGGATTTCCCAAACATCATCTGAAATAATATCAAAATTTGCCTGTGGATTTAATGAATCAAGTGTCAAGTTTCCAATGAGTAAACAGCCATTTGAATCAGTAACTTTCATTTGATATTCACCAGGTTCGCGCCCACCCCAAGTTGTGTTAACTGTAGTTTCTCCCGTTTCAAGAAATGTCCATTCATAATTATAATCAGGTGTTCCTCCTGAAGCCCCTCCATAAACCACACCATGAGACTCATAATCTCCAACAGCTCTACAATAAGCATGATTAAAACCTAATTCTGAAAAGTACAAAGAGTCAGGCTCATATATTGTCAAGTCAAATTCTAACTCACAGCCAACCTCATCTGTAACACTAATCGTATATTCCCCACTTGGAAGATCAGAAGCTATTCCGTCCACGCCTATTGAAAATGAATCTGGCAAAATTGAATACGTATTATCTCCAGTTCCACCCTCAGTAACAACGGTAATAGTGCCAGTTGAGTCGCCATTACACAAAGGACTATTAATGGTTATTGATCCTTCAAAATCTTCACATTGCGCAGCAACATTAGTAGAAAAACTTAACAATACTAACAGCGCAGCTAGTACTTTGAAATACTTTTGACCGTCCATAAAAACTATTTATATTATAACCCTAATAAAACTTCAATTGGATCTTTCCCTCCAAATATCATTTTTTCAGGGTTCTCTAGCATTTCTTTAACTTTCACTAAGAAACTTACAGATTCTTTACCGTCAATAACTCTATGGTCATATGACAAGGCAACATACATAATTGGGCGTACAACAATTTCTCCATCTACAACAACTGGACGCTCAACAATGTTATGCATTCCTAAAATAGCTGATTGTGGAGGATTAATAATTGGAGTTGACAACATAGAGCCAAATACACCGCCATTTGTAATTGTAAAAGTTCCTCCAGTCATTTCGTCTGGTGCAATTTTACCGTCACGTGCACGAATTGCAAGGCGTTTAATTTCCTTTTCAATTTCTGCTAGCGTCATTTGCTCTGCATTTCTTACTACAGGAACCATTAATCCTTTTGGAGAAGAAACCGCAATTCCTATATCTGCATAATCATGCAAAATCATATTTTTTCCTTCAATTTGCGAATTCACCGCCGGGAAAATATTTAAAGCTTCAGTTACTGCCTTTGTAAAGAAAGACATGAAACCTAAGTTTACTTCATGATGTTCTTTAAAGAACGCTTTATATTTCTTACGCACATCCATAATAGGCTTCATATCCACCTCATTGAATGTTGTCAACATTGCTGTTTCATTTTTAACAGCAACTAGTCGCTCAGCCACTTTACGGCGAAGCATTGACATTTTTTTAGGCTCAGAATCTCTAGTACCACCCCAACCTTGTGCAGCGTTTGCAGAAAATCCTGCTGCCATAACTGCAACAACATCTTGCTTAGTTATACGTCCATCTTTTCCAGTTCCGTTCACCTGATTCGCAGCAATTCCATTCTCATCCATTACCTTTTTAGCAGCAATCGACGGATGACCTGTTGCGTAAGATTCCTTTACAGGTGCAGCTGTTTTTGCAGCCGGTGCAGGATTAGGCTTCACTTCTTCTTTAGGAGCCTCAACAACTGGCGCAGGAGCTGCTTCAGCCGCAGTTTCCATTCCAGCAGGTCGTTCAGCAGATGTATCGATTAAACAAACTACTGCACCAACAGCAACGGCATCACCTTCCTCGGCTTTAAGCGTAATAGTTCCCGCTTCTTCAGCAGGCAACTCAAGCGTTGCTTTATCTGAATCTACCTCAGCTATGGCTTGATCTTTCTCAACATAATCACCATCCTCTACTAACCATTGAGCAATTTCTACTTCTGATATTGATTCTCCCGGAGAGGGAACTTTCATTTCTAATACAGACATTCTGTTTTAATTTATGTTTTATTCAATTTTCGATTTTTAAATCGAATTTATTTTTCAGCAATTTTATCGAAAAGTCGATCATAAAGATCGGCCAATCTTCTTTTATGTAATGAGCTTGACCCTGCAGCTGGAGCAGCAGATGCTTTTCTGCAAATATCAATTAAGTTGAGTTTTCTCAAGTTCATTGCCATATATCTCCAAGCCCCCATATTTTCAGGCTCTTCTTGTGCCCAAATAACACGTTTGTAATTTTTATATTTTGCCAAGACAGCATCCAATTGTTTTTCTGGCAATGGATACATTTGCTCCATTCGAACAAAAGCAGCATTTTCAACTCCTCTTTCTTCTGCCTTCTCTTTCATTTCATAATAGAACTTACCAGAGCAAAGTACAATTGTATCAACTACATCTTTATTCTCAATTGAATCATCCATTACTTCTTGGAAACCTCCTTTAGTTAAGTCTTCAATTGTTGAAACTGCTTTAGGGTAACGCAATAACATTTTTGGAGAAAAACAAACCAAAGGTTTTCTAAAGTCGCGGTGCATTTGACGACGTAATAAGTGGAAATGATTTGCTGGCGTTGTTGCATTACAAATTTGCCAGTTCAAATCAGCAGAAGATTGCAAGAAACGTTCTAAACGCGCACTTGAATGCTCTCCTCCCATACCTTCATAACCGTGTGGTAAAAGCAATATTAAACCT
>CAKZPK010000275.1 GCA_937139035.1 uncultured Crocinitomix sp.
TTCCAATAAGAACTTGATTAAATCAACTGATTCAGAGAGTATTTCTCTATTGTCTGCTTCCATTATATACGGCTATTCATTTACATTATATTGATCTAATGTAATATAAATATTAGTACCGTCAAAATAAATTTGCAACAAACCTAAACCACAGCGGTAATAACACCGTTAAACAGTTCAGTATAAATCCGATAAATCAAGTGGAGTAAATGCGAATTACATTAAATAAATGTTGATTTTCTCCATTGAATACACCTATTCACACAGAGAATCTCTAGATTCGCATTGTCTCGATAGCATAAACTCACGCAACTATCGAGTAGTTGTAATAAATTAGATCATAGCCCGCATTTTCACTACTGATTATAATCTGAAAAATTGGATCAATCAACTAAAGCACTCACGATAAGATTGATTATCCATCTGCTTGTTTAAATCCAATAGAATTATAACCCATATCACTCACTGACTGGTTTTTGTATTCCATTAAATTTTCTGAATTGCTTTTTCGTCTGCTCCTGTTTCCTCCTCTCTTTGTTTAAGTCCCAATTAAAAATCGGGACATCATTAAACCTTATTATAATTTACGAAAAAACTGACGGGTTTATTGCAAGCTTTCTTGTGAAATAAATGTTAAAAAATAAGAAACCCAGTAAAATCAACACGCTCCGTCATGAATCTCTCACGCTCCGTCACACTCCGTAATTCTGTTTTTGGGTAAAAAAGTGTTTGATTTATAACATTTGGGGATTTTCGCTTGTTTATTTTTGTCTCAATCTTTTGATATTGTTCAATTTATTTAGAGCCATTCGAGCTGCACTGTCTTCAAATGTGATATAGCCATATTCGCATTTATCATCTTGAGCAATTTGATCTAGTTTGTTAAACAGACCTTGCATTCGTTCAAGTTGATTTTTTAGTTTGTTATCTGATTTTGTCGCTAACCTTAACGTGTTAATCATATCCTTCATAAATGTGAGAATGGAATGATGAATAGACATTCCGTTACACATAGCTTCGGTCTGCTTAATACATTTATTGAAAATTTGATTGATTAATTCGTTATCGTCAACAGTCGGTTTTGATTGGCTTACATTAACAACGTGTTTTGCCAAGGCTGTTTCACGATTGCGAAGGGCTTGTTGTTTACAAGCATTGGAGCAGTATTTTTTCGTTTTATTCTTATAACTGAATACTTCCTTACAGATTTCACACGGTTTCTCTCTCATCATACCCTTTATACTGTTAACGAATGATATAACGAAATTATTGTTTTCTGTAACGTTACTTAAACCCTAGTCAACGTTACTGTTTGTTACATAAAAATTCAAAGACAACGCTTGTCTTGGAAATCATAAGGCATATTCGTTACGCTGCGTTACAGAAATATTACGATTTGTTGCTCTTTGTTACGATACGTTACTCAAATCAACTTCATTTTAAAAGAAAACCCAGTAAAATCAACACGCTCCCTAACATATTAGTAACGCTCCCTAACAAAACACTAACACTCCATAATGCACTTTTTTATTAATTTTAGAAGTATTTTGTACTAAAAACGCTATCCTGCAAGGTTATTCTAGTTGCACTTATAAAATGTGTAAGGTTAAATCAGGACGATACACAGCTTTGCCTTATTGGTTCGTTCTGGTCTGTTCTTATTCGTTCTTAACTGTTCTTATCCGTATTGGTTTTTTGACTTTTTAATGATTTTCGTTGATTAATTCGCTTAATCCTTCAGATTCTTTCTCCAAACCAAAATTTCGGAGCAATTGAACCAATGTTCCAATGGAATAGGTGATTTCACCCTTATTCGTGGGATCAATTAATTGACCGTAATCCGCAATCAGTCTAATGGCGGTGAGCAAATTGGTCTTGATAATACTCAATTCATTATAATCCGCAACATTAACTTTTACGAAGAATGAATTGGAATTAGGTTCAGGAATTAATGTTGTGCAATGATTTTCTTTGAAATCATTCAAATCTTTGGGTAAACTCATAATACTTGTTTTTAGGAAGCGGATAATCCGCAGTGATAAAAATCCCGATAGACACAGGTGTCCTACCATACAAGTACGGTTGAGCTATTTCTAGTGATCCCCACCAGTCTATCGGGAAATTTCTTTGTGTTTGTATCATGAACTTGTATTTAGGAAAGGCTAAGTAATGAAATTATTTTGAAAAACGAAAATTTATTTGATGGTAAAAAAATGAATAATTTCTCAAAAACAAGAAACCCAGTAAAATCAACACGCTCCGTAATGAATCTCTCACACTCCCCCACGCTCCGTAATGCTTTATTATCCTAAAAATTGATTAAGTTTGATATATTGAAAATAGAAATGACCGATTTATCCCAAATATTATCCCATTTACCATCTGAAAGGATTGCAGACCTAGAGCAAATCACTCTAAAGATTCTTGACACCCACCGTGTTGATATAATTATGCTTTTTGGAAGTTTTGCCCGTGGTGATTTCAAAACTGAACGTGGCAAAGAACAAGGTAAGAAAAGTGATTTTGATATTCTGGTTGTTGTAGAAAGTGGAGACAGAAGAAAGCATGTAGTTTCAAAATTACGAGGTGCTTTTAAGGATATGGAAATTGTAGTGCAAACGCTTGTGGTTAATATTAGTGTTGTCAATAAAGCCTTGGAAGAAAATCAGTATTTCTATTCTGATATTAAGAAGGAAGGTATTGAGTTGTTTAATTCAGGGCGGTATGATTTTGCTTCTTTTAAAGGGCTGTCGGCAACTCGTAGAAGAGAGATTGCAGAAGTGGATTTTAAAGAGTGGTTTGAACAAGCGAGAGGTTTTTGGGAAGACTTTGAATACAACCTGAATAAAGCAGATCAAGATTCACTTTATTTAAGAAAATGCTCATTCCATCTTCAGCAATCAATCGAAATGTGCTATACTGCCATTGAAATGGTATTTAGTCATTATAACCCACATGAGCATAACCTGTTTGCACTACGTGATCGTTGTGTACGATTTCATAAACGGCTGAAAGGTGTTTTTCATTATGACAATGAGGAGCACACAAAACTGTTTGACCAATTGAACTATGCATATATAGGAGGACGTTACCGTAATGAAAAGGAATTTCCCGTGGATTTTGATAAGATTGCCTTTTGGAAGCAGGAGACGGAGGCTTTTTTGAAATTGACGGAGGAGATTTGTATGGAACGGATTGAAGGGTTTAGAGCTTTGCAAGAATAATTGATCTATACTTAATTGCTGCGCATATTTCTGCGCTTACTGATGACTTCGGCAATTAATATATCGCTGATTAATTGATGAAAAAAAAGTAAAGTACTTTGTCATTCGAGTGCCGTTCGCTAATAAATCCCAACCTCTTTGAACAACATCTCCTATCTTTATCCGTCGACATTCAATGTTTTATATGGAAAAATTCCTTTAAGCGGGCAATCGTGAACTGTGATAGACTTATGGCATCCTTTTGAAATCAATTGCCTTGAATTAAATTCTTCGGGAACTACATTCTTTTCCTCACAATACAGGTTTAGTCTTTTTCCAACTTTTTTTGATTCTATGAGGTTAAAATGTCCTTCCAGAATCTCTGCAAAATCATATTCATTAGGTCTATATATCTGTCCAAAATTTATCTTTTTACAAAAAAATCACTTTAGATTAAATTCCCCCTCAATTTTTGAAACTGATCCATTGCCTCATCTAGGATAATTTTAAGTAGCTCATATACTACTAGTTAAAATTAATATATAGTGCTTTAAATCGCGTTTTCACCATTCTTGTTTGGTTTTTTGAAATGTATTTTACCAGTCTATTTGGCCATTATGCATCAAATTTATACTTAAAAATACGCCCGATAATTTAATTAAAAATAGTAATGAGAAAGAAAAAAGTATTTCTAGTACTGACAATATTACTTAATTTTACGTATAATTCAATTGGTCAAAACGTGGCTAAGACTATAATTATTGACAGCCTTTATCTTTCAGCAGCAGACTGTTATGGTTCGAATGCAGATCCAGCTATAGTGATTGATTGTATTTCTGGCGAGGAATTATATAGGATAGAATGGAAGAATATAGATTTGGATCCCTTCATTTACTATGATCTCTTTAGTGCTCCAATAGATGGAGATTGTACTTTTGGGACATCATTTGTTCTTGATCCAGTATCTACAGAGATAACTACATTAAGTGTTTATATAGAAACATTTGAATCGGATGATAATGATTGTCATGATTATGGAGGAGGCTTAGATGACTGTGTTGTCACAGCTAGTATGTTATTAGATATTTCAGCTGGCGCACATTCATTTTCTGTGGGAACAACAACTTATTATTACACAGTTACAGAAGTAGCAACAGTATCCGTTGGACTTGTTTGCGGCCTCCCCTTGCCAATAGAACTGATTAACTTTAATGTCTTCTTTATCGAAAACAGCATGGTAAAAGTGGATTGGCAAACATCATCAGAGATCAACAATGACTATTTTACAATTGAAAGGTCTTTGAATGCAATTGACTGGGAGGAAGTAAAGAGCATTAAAGGTTCTGGAAATTCAACTTCTCTATTAAGTTATAGCTCATTTGATGAAAACCCATACTCAGGAATTTCCTATTATCGTTTAAAACAAACCGATTTTGACGGACAATTTGAATATTCCAAAGTAAGATCTATACTTATTGATGAGTTAATAGGCTCACGAGCTCAGGTCTACCCAAATCCATCTGAAAATATAATTAATATTATTGGAGATAAAATAGAATTAAAACAATTAACCATTTACAACGTACTTGGACAGAATGTGACCTCTCTTACGAAAGAAATAGTTCAAGATGATACAAAACTTATCATTGATTTGTCTGATTTGGAATCAGGTTTTTATTACATAAAAACAAAAACTACCGTTAACAAAATATATAAACAATAGCACATTACAGAAACAACCGTGCATACATTATACTCAATGATCCATGCAAAACTGGAGAGTTCAGCATAAGAAAGTTGATTGTAGTTATTTTTGTCTACCCAGCCACTTGATGTCACAATATAAGTGATGTTGACGCATATACATGATTTCTCACCCTATAAATCAAGCCTCACTTCAGCAGCACCTTTTGGCTAAATTGATACGCTCCTCTTTATATTTTTTTAATTAATCCGCCAACTGGTTTAGCAACCGTTGAGAACTTTTGTTTTGGCAGAGTACTAATTGAAAATTTTTCTTTTATTTTATTAAACTCATTTAAGAAAACATCTATTTCCTTGTGAGCAAGAGATGCGCCACTGCAAGAAGAGTATTTTCCATAACCGAAAGATAGGATATCTGACTTTTCTCGATATGGGTCAAACATCTCACCATTTAGTACCGAGGTGTTTCTGTTTAGAGCATAAACTGGAATAAGATATGTACCATGCGGTAAGTCAACTCCACTTGATCCAGAAATATGCTCACGAGATAATATCCATGTGGGAGGATAATACCTTAGGACTTCCTGCTTTATCTGATTTGGTGATGCTTTTGGGTGTTGAATCATTTCAAAAATAGCATTCGTGATAACAGATGAGGAGGTTTCATGTCCGGCAGCAAATAAGGTTATGAGCTCGCTAAAAATATGTTCTTTATTGTAACCAGCGGCTTGCATTTTTACTGCAAATGAATCTGATTCTGCCTGATCAATGAGCTCTGTAAGAAGTGATTTTATTTCTTTTGACTGTTTATTATACCCATATTTCAAGATAGGCTTAAGAAAGCGTAAACGGTTCATCATAAATCCAATTTCAGATATTTTTTCTATGCAAGTTGAAGCGCGCTCAATGTCAATCACTATATTTTCACCAAATACAATATTTAAAATAACTCTTGCAGTATATTTCAGTGATATCGCACTTGGTGATATGTTTTCTCTATTAATTTCCATGTCAAAGACTTCATTGAATATTTTTTCATAGAAATTACTATCTTGGTATTCTGAGAAATGTTTCAATATCAATAATCTCACCTCATTATGTGAGCGAGTATCATTGGTCATAAGTGTTGATTGTGTCCCTAGCACCCTTAATACTTCTTTGCTCATTTCGGTTGCTCTTTTAAATGGACATCCTGATGGTTTCTTTGGCTGATACACCTCCGACAGCATTTGTTTAGCCAGGCCGATATCAGTCACAACATATGTATTCGATTGAAGTCCGAAAAGTGCAAGTTGTACAAACTTCCTATCACCGTTCCAATTTTTTTTGCACAGTTGTAGCATAAATTCTTGTGGTTTGAAAATTGATTGAATTATTTTTTTCATACTTTATTTTTTTGGATATAAGACGTCACAATGCAAGTTGTTATTTGGGATTCTCCTAATTTTTGGATGGAAAATTTGTACATCAATCTTTTATAAACACGAAAGAAATTTCTGGCTGAATGTGCAGAACCTTCTATCGAAACGATTAAGAACCCCTTGATAGTACTCGTAACCTCTCACATTTATAGAATTAAATAAATTGGGTAAGCTAAAAAATAACGAAACATACAGCTATTTCGCACTAGATTATAGCGATTTGAAAAATTCTCGGATAATTTGTTTTAAACAACAATCCCAGTTAAATTATTCCATATTAAATAACAAAATCCACAGTAAAAGAGAGCGACTTCTTGAAAATAAATTTTCAAGAAGTCGCTAAAATTGCCCATAGTGATCAACCATTAACAAACTCTACCAAATAAATTAAGGCAATACTAGGACGTACACACATTGTGTCCAGTGTGTTTCATTTTAATTATTGCACAATAACCTTTTCCACTTTTAACAAACTACCATTAAGATCTTTAATACTGACGAAATAAATACCTTTGGTATTATAAGCCGAAAAGTCAAAATGAGATAAGGTACTTTGAATTGGCAAAGAGACAATTTGTTTGCCTACAACATCTGTAATTTCAATAGAACCTGAATTAATGGCGCCTGTATTAATTGTCAATGTTCCTTTTGTTGGATTTGGATAGATCGTTATTTCGTTTTCAGAATTTTCATCAATATTCAAAGAAGCAAGTACTTTGAAATATCCTCTTTCCTCATTCCTGAAAAAGCCTCCCCCAGAAACTAAGATATTACCATTTTGATCTACAATTTTATAAGACCCTTCATATTCACAAGTAAAACCAAACGGGGGAGCAGCGGTACATAGACCGTAATCATTATCGGTATCTTTGATTATGAACTCATAACATTCTCCAGCTTCAACGTTAACATTCACTGTTAGTTGCACAGCAACAGTCGGAGAATTACCAAAAGGGCCACCGCTTGCAATAACATCACCGCTCATATTTAACAGCTCCCATATTATTTGCTCACCCCAATTATCAGTTGTTATTTGCACTTCTACTTGAGGTGTAGTGCAAACCTCTTCAACGTAAATTTGATTCATTTCAATTTCTGTTAAATAGGAGTCTTCAGTAGTAACACCATTCACTTCAACTAGTCTTGCCTTGTAATCAGATGAAGAGTTACACGTTATTGTTGGAGCATTTATGGTGTATGTTGCAAAAACAGGAATGCTGCCACCGCCACCTATTAACTCCGTTATTGTTTCAATTACCACGTCATCTTCTAAAATTTCAATTTTAACACTTGATATATCATTATTTCCGACATTTCTCAAAACAAAAACAGGTTCTAGCTGATTTTCACACACTACTGACTCAGTATACTCCAAACGCCCATTGTCAGCTTTTCCTTCTAAAGATCCACAAGATAAATCAATGAATGTTTCCATGTCAAATTCGTTTAAAGTTCCAGACTCATAAAGTGTCCCACCACCTTCACCGTCTGGACAAATAATTAACACTGTTGGAATGCCTACAATGTCGTATAGCTCATGTATATCTCCATACAAGTCTGGAATCACAGGGTAATGAGTTCCCTCAGTCCAGCTGCCAAAGGTCGTTTGTAATTCTCCGTTCAATTCATCCACAGCGCCAGAATAATCAACCTCACCTGTTGTTATTAGTGGCAATATCATCACCTCGTTTGAGCCTTGAGGCCCATACGCACTGTAGAAATGTTCCAGCGCCTTTGTCTCATGGTAATACTCACATGGCGCACAGGCAGTTCCTGAAAATTCTAAAATAACGACTTTTCCTTCAGCCAGGTAATCTGATAAGGTATGAGTATCTCCATTGGCATCCATAGCTGTAAAGTCCAAAGCTGATGAGCCATCCGGTGGCTGACAAAGTCCAAACAAATTCATAAATGTGAATGTAACCAACAACATAAATTTACTACTTTTCATAATTCTATTTTTTTTTTATTATTAAATACAACCGCCTCAAAATTGACAGTTGAGGGATGTGCTATTTTCTTTAATTTTTGTTAAACTCATTATTTGAAATTAATGCACCACAACTTTTTCTATTTTGAGCAAATTTCCGTCTCTATCCCTCACCTTTCCGACATATATACCCTTGGCATTGTGAGCCGAACAGTCAAAGTGAGATACTGTACT
>CAKZPK010000276.1 GCA_937139035.1 uncultured Crocinitomix sp.
CTTGTCATTAGGAACGGCTTGGTATCTTCAGCACAAATCAGAACAAAAGCCCGACAAAAAATATTCATTTGGATACCGCCGTTTTTCTTTATTAGGAGCTTTAATCAATAGTGTTGTGCTATTAGTTGGATCTGTTTATGTGATTTACGAGGCGGTTGGGAGATTTATAGAACCCGAACATGCAGACCCGACAGGAATGCTATTATTTGCTATAGTAGGAATCTCAGTAAACGGATATGCAGCCTGGAAATTAAGCAAAGGAAAATCACTCAATGAAAAAGTAATGTCCTGGCATTTATTAGAAGATGTTTTAGGTTGGGTGGCCATTTTTATTGTTGCAATTGTTTTACAATTTAAAGAAATTCAATACTTAGATCCAGCATTGTCCATCCTTATTACGCTTTACATTTTATGGAATTCCTTAAAAAGATTAAAAGACACACTTTTTCTATTTTTACAAGGCACTCCTAGCGAAATTGACAATGAAAAAATTACTGCAGAGATTTTATCCATTAATGGTATTGCATCTTTGCATCATACGCATATTTGGTCTTTAGATGGAGAACACCATGTATTTACGTCACATGTAAAGCTTGAAAAAATTGACCAAGTTGAACATATAATAGAGGTTAAAAAACAAATTCAAGCCGTACTAAACAATTACCCTTTTGAACATTACACCATTGAAACAGAAATGGAGAATGAGGATTGCGGTTTGATCAAAAAAAAATTAAACCATGATAAATAGCATAACCGTTTTTTGCGGGTCAAGTTCGGGTACAGATCCTATTTATGAATCAAGTGCTTTTGCATTAGGTAAACAACTTGCTGCGGAAAAAATTACCGTAATATACGGCGGTGCGCAAATTGGACTGATGGGACAAGTGGCAGAAGGAGCTTTGCAAAACAATGGAAATGTAATTGGTGTTATTCCACACTTTTTGAGTGGAAAAGAAATTTTGCATGAAGGCTTAACAGAGCTCATACAAGTTGATACCATGCATGAGCGAAAAACGATAATGTCAGAAAAAAGTGATGGCTTTATTGCTTTACCCGGCGGTTTTGGAACTTTTGAGGAACTCTTTGAAATATTAACTTGGGCGCAATTAGGGTTGCATCAAAAACCAATTGCCGTTTTAAATATTGATGGTTTTTATGATGACTTACATGAAATGATTCAGAAAATGGTGGACAAAGGATTTCTAAAGGCAATCAATCAAGACATGGTGATTAAAAGTGATTCTATTGAAGATTTATTGACCCAAATGCGAAACTATAAAGCACCTGATGTTCCTAAATGGATTAAATCGGATGAAACTTAACGCTACAACTGGCGACTTATTCTTAAATTTGCAAAAATTTCTTTGAGATGGATAAATTCAAAAACCGCGTAAAATACTTTATTATTGGATTGAGCTTTGGAGTATTGCTCGTGTATTTTATGTTTGGTAGCAGAGGCTGCTCATGGTTACCTGAAAACCGTGTAAAAAACATGGTTGGAGAAAAAGAAATTGTGGTTGGCGATAGTGTGTTGGCGGTAATGCAATGCATTGGCATTAACAACGACGACATTTATGAATTGTTAAAGGATGATGGTGAGGTTGAATTCTCGTTAAGTGAGACACAAAAACTGCCAAAAACCTATTATATTGAAGGATATAAAGACGAAGTTTTGTATTGGGCTAAATTTGCTCTGTATGAAGAAAAAGATTTGGCTGAAGTAACTGAAGTATTTTTGACAGGTGCAGCTCCTTGTGAGATTAATGTTACCAATGAATTTTACTCAACTATGCCACTACCGCATAAAGATGTTATTGCAATTATTGAATCTCATGAATTTAGAATCTTGGCTGATGCTGAATGTCAAATGGAGTTTTACGGTATTTCACAAGAAGATCTTTTTGAATTTCATAAAACTGCTGAAATTAACATTGAAAGATCTGAACCGCGTCAATTACCAAACCCATTTTATATCATGAATGGAACGCTAAATAATAAACCGTTTAGTGTTAAATATATTATCGGTGAAAACCGAACTAGAATTCACTCAATAGTTGGCGAAAACCCAACAGACTGTTAAAACATTAAAATGGGATTATTATCAAAAATATTTGGAGGAAGTAGAAAAGAACGTGTGGATGAATTATTAGCACAAGGAGCTGTAATTATTGACGTTCGTAATCCTGGAGAATTTGCAGCAAGAAACCATAAAGGATCAATCAATATACCTTTGCAACAAATTGCGCAAAGCATGAATAAAATCAAAGCGCATAAAAAACCAATTGTTGTATGTTGTGCTAGCGGTGTGCGAAGTGCAAAAGCAAAATCAATGATTGCTAAAGAAGGTATTGAGGTTGAAAATGCTGGTGGTTGGCGTGCACTAGAAAACTAAATTATGCAAGCATTAATTAGAAATTGGTCACTCATTCGCATCATTAAAGTTGGTGTAGGTTTAGCATGTCTTATTAGTTTTCCTAAGCATGAAGAATATATTGTATTATTTGTTGGATTATACTTTTTAATTCATGGTTTGTTGAATGCTGGGTGCAATAATAATTGCCCTACCTAATGAGCAACATTAAAGACACTTTAGATTCTAGCTCAATAACCGATTCTGTTGTCGATATTTCTTATGACAATGGCTTTACCTTTAGTTCAGGTTTAAGAATAGCTATGACATTGTTGGGGCTGATTGGTTGCTATGCAGTTTATGATGGAGGAATAGGTTATATCATTGGACCTCCTATTGTGCTTTTTGCAATATATGCACACACTTCTAAAACAGGCACAGATGTCTCATTTGAAAACAATTACGTTCGTGAATACTCAAAATCATTTTGGATAAAAAAAGGAAAATGGGTTCCTACCGGTCTGTTACCCGATATCACTATCTTGAAAATGGGAAAATCAATTGGAGTTAACCATATATATAGCGAAAAAACAGCCCGTACTACCAAAACGATATACTCGGTTTGTGTATTAAGTGGAAATCACCGTAAACGAATTTTAATTCATGAAACAACGTCTGGCAAAGAAGCACATAAAGTTGCCGTATTTCTGTCTGATAAAATGGATAAAAACTTGACGGATTTTAACCCTGTAATTTCAAAAGCGACTCTGGCTAAACGGTACGAACGACATTAGGTTTTTCAATCTACAATGATCAATGTGTAATGATCAATTTAAATTGCCTATTACTAATTGTTAATTGTTAATTGTTAATTGTTAATTGAAATCTACAGTCTCTCAATAACTTCAATCAAACTGTCTAATCTTTTAGCAGATAAACTCATGGCTTTGGTAGTGAAATTGGCTTTTTTATAGAATTGCTCTCGCTCTATTAGTTTTTGCTCAACAAAACTTAACAAAGCCTCTTTATCATTCTTAATAGGTTCAATTAATGGTCTAATTCCTTTTGCATTTTGTAATCTATCTACCAAGGTTTTAGGTTCCAATTGTAAATAAATAGACTTTCCTTTTTCTAAAATAAGGTCCATATTATTATTGAAGCAAGGTGTTCCGCCCCCTAAGGCTACAATAGCATTTTCAGTATCTAAATCCTCCAACCATTTTCTTTCCAAAGCACGAAAACCACTCTCACCCAATGTTGCAAAAAGTTCCTCTACAGTTGCCTGATTTTCTTTTTCGATTTCTTTATCAGCATCTAAAAATGTAAAGTTCATTCGTTTTGCAAGGCGTTTTCCTAATCTGGACTTGCCAGCCCCCATAAAACCAATTAAAAAAACACAATTCTTCATGAACAGCAAAGATAATGAATTGGAAAGAACGCCGCACTTATTGAATTAAGCTTCAATATCTTTTATTTTTTAAGAAATGAATTTCTATTTTTGACCTCATATGGAGATTAATTCAGAAGTACTTGGAACCTTAGTTCAAAACCAAGAAATGGCAGATTGGTGGCACAGTGCCGCTATTCCGATTCCTTTAGTGGATCAAGAATTGGCTGTTACGCTCATTGGTTTTAATCCTAAAACAGATGATCAATTTATGATTGATACAGAGGCTGCCATTCAGAACTTTTTAGAACTGCAAGCTTTTGACAAACTTAAAATGGCTCCCCATATTTTTGCCAACTTTGTTGATATTTGTTCCTATTTAGGCGAAGATGACATTCCTGAAAATATGCAGGGTGCACAGCCGCTCAGCATTTGGAACTTTGTTCATCCAACCGCAATTTATGCGAGCAGAAGACAAAGTAATGATAAAGACATTTATATTGTATTAGCATGCGAATGTGACTGGGAAAAAGAGCACGGTTTACAATTGGTTTTCAGACAAGGAAAAAAACTAACTCGCGTCAGCGACCAAGATGGACATTTAACACGTTCGGATGCTTTTGACATACCAGATAGTGAAGATGAATTATTGTCGGCATTTTAACCATACGATCTAGTTCTATTTCACAACTTTTAATGTTTGCACGGCTTTATTATTCTCACATTTTAGAATATATAAACCGTTTTCTAATCCGCTCATGTCAATTTGAATATTTGCCTCCACAATTTCATCTGTAGTATAAACCAACTGTCCGAAAGCATTATAAAGTTGAATGGACGACTTCTCTTGTTCATCTAAAAGACTAATGTTTAACAAATTGTCGTTTCTATTCAAAAATGCACTCATTACCTTTACGTCAATTATATGCGTGTTAATAGAAGAAACATCTTCATATAATTCAACACTAACATCATCAATAAAATAATAAGCCCCATAAGTACCTGGTTTTCCAGAAGCCGTAGGATTGGTTAGCAAACTTGTTGATGCATCATCTTCAAAATGACCTATGGTCAAAAAACTCATTGCTGCATCAGCAGTTATTGTGTCACTCACCAATATCCAATCCTCACGCTCCATTATAACCTCTTCTGACACTACTTGTGGATCAAAGTCAAGCACACCGTCTGAAGCCAATGAAGGCGCATCTGTGGATAGATAAGCTCCTAAACCATTTGCCCCTTTCTCTATACTATCCGCCAATGTGGTATAAAAAGATACAATATACTCCTCTCCTACTATTAAATTTTCGCTCAGTTCTATTTGTACATACTGTCGTTGATTCAATCCTTCAATTGTATAAATCCATAATCCTACCATTACTTCACCGGAGTGTGGAGTTTGGCTCCCTTTGACTCCTATTGGCCCAGGGTAAGTACTAAAAGGTTGATAATTATAGCAAGTTGGATCAATTGAAGTGTAATACGCTAATGGTGTTGCCAAATTAGGGTTTTCCCACTCCTCTATACTAGTTGCTAAATCACCATCAATTCCGCAGGTGGTTTCAATTACATTTTCAAAATCTGGATTAGGAACTAAGTTTTGAGCAGAAGCACTCAATGAAAAAGTCAGAATACTATAAAAAAGAATCTTCATATAAATTTACGTTAGCGTTTTAATTGGTTGATGCAATTTGGTAAAAAAGGGTTGGCTGTTTATTCTAAATTTAAGTTTTACTATTCCATTTATAAAGAATTAAGTTACCGAAATAAAGATCAACGAACCTTATTTTTGAGTTTTAAACTTTGAGATTCAGATTTTTTTCAAAAAAAACAATCCTTATTCAACCTCCTATTTTTTTGACTTTCAAACGATTATTTTTCAGATCTGAAAAATTCGAAAAAAGAATTGAAAAAATATTGAGTTTTATTTTGGCAGATAAAATAAACCCTGTATATTTGCACCCGCAATAAGGAAGATCTGGTAGCTCAGTTGGTAGAGCATCTCCCTTTTAAGGAGAGGGTCCTGGGTTCGAGCCCCAGCCAGATCACCAAGCAAAAATGAAGTCCTGATGTTAATCGTCAGGACTTTTTTTTATGCCAATTAATTTCAAAGAGAGAACTAAATAATTGTCTATATCTCTAAAAAGAGCTTTAAGGAAAAACTCAGCCTTTGTTTATTCAAGTAAAAGAAAAAACAATAATTACAAGTTAAAGCTCCCTATTACAGCTCTAATCTCTATTTAGAATCTTTCTCAATTTTTGAAATTGATCCTGTAAACAAAAAGTAAATCACTTTCTAACAAATGTTATTTTTAACCCTTTAAAAACTATAGATATTTGCTCAAAAAAATGTAATTATGAGCGCAGAAATTTCTTTAGTGACAGGAGCGAATGGGCATCTTGGTAATAATTTAATCAGGCTATTACTTTCAAAAAATCATAAGGTCAGGGCCTCTGTTAGAAACACCAAAAATCAACACCCCTTTGATGGACTTAATTGTGAAGTTGTTCAGGCAGATATTACGGACAGAAACTCACTTAAAAAAGCATTTCAAAATGTAACAAATCTTTATGCCGTTGGAGCAAATTTTAGCATGTGGGCAAAAAACCCAAAAGAGGAGATTTATGAAACGAATGTAAAAGGAACACAAAATGTATTTGATATTGCTAATGAGTGCGGTATCAAAAATATTGTTTTTGTCAGTTCTGTGGCATCTTTAGACTTTACAAAATTACCTGCAAACGTTGATAATGGTTATAATAAAGATAGACGGAATTGGTATTATAATTCTAAAAATGATTCGGACAAACTCGCAATAGAATTGGGAGAAAAATACGGTATCAGAACCGTTTTAATATTGCCCTCCGCAATGATTGGAAGCGAAGCTCACAAATTAAGTTATTCCAACAATTTGGTATATCAAATAATCAACGGAAAAATACCCATTGACACAAATATTACACTGAACTGGATAGATGTAAAAGATGTTGCTTTGGGAGCCTATAATGCCATGCAAAAAGGAACTAATGGAGAACGATATATTTTGGCAAATGAACAACATACCTCCATGCAAGAAAGTGTTAGAATAGCTTCAGCACAATTTCCTGAATTGAAATTAAAAACACCAAAAAAAGTACCAAAATGCGTACTATATTCTGTAGCTGGACTAATGGAATTCACCAGTAAAATAACGGGACAGGAGCCACAGTTACAAAGACATTATTTGGATATGTTTTATGGATTAAAACAGGACTATGATATTACAAAATCAAGAGATGAAATAGATTTTAATCCAAAATCATCAACACAAGCATTGATCGAAGCAATGAATTATTTAAAAAACGAGTGGAAACAACAAAAAACGTAACATATGAAAAATCTATTTGTATTAGCAATTTTAACCTTAAGTGTTACTGTCAATGGACAGAGTATACTTGGAAAATGGGTAACCTATGATGATGAAACCAATGAAAGAAAAGGACTTATTTTAATTTACAAAAAGAATCAAACTTTTTTTGCCAAAATCATTAAAAATTATGATGGGGAAAATGACGCAATTTGTGAAGAATGTGAAGGGGAAAAAAGAAACAAACCTATCATTGGTTTAGTAATTATTGAGAATCTTAAAAAAAACGGAAACGTTTATGAAGGAGGAACTATTCTTGACCCGGAAACCGGAGATGTATATAGCTGCTATTTAGAACTAATTAGCGCGAACAAACTTAAAGTTAGAGGTTATATGGGATTTTCTATTTTTGGGAGAACACAATATTGGCAAAGAGTAAAATAAATAATAGAATGTATTAGAAATAGCTTCAAAATTGCAAACTAAAATCATTAGACTCTTTTAGTACTTTTGTAAGTGCAATAGGTTAATGCAAAATCTGTTCTATGTTATTACACATTACGATAAATGAATAATTTAATAAAATATTTAAAAGATAGAGTTTCTATATCCAATGAGGATATCGCTTTAATAGAAAAATACTTTATCTCTATTAAAGCTCCTGCGCAGACAAGCCTCCTGGCTACTGGAAAAACAGAGCGATATGTCTACTTTTTAAGTGAAGGAATTGTACGAGGTTATCAATATGTGAACGGAAAACTAATTATTGAACACCTTGTTGATCAGCAAAACTTTTTTAGTTCTATTGAAAGTTTCATGAATGAAACACCTTCACCAGATAATTTCGAAACGATAACCGATAGCAAACTGCTTAAAATTTCAAAACCTGATCTAGAAATTTTAAGAACTCATTCAACTAAATGGAATAAAATAATTGAAACGATTACAAATGAACACCTGAATTGTAAAATAGAAAGAGTCAGAGACTTTCAAATGCTCACCGCTAAAGAACGTTATTTAAAATTCATCAAAGAAACTCCAAGTTTAGCATTGAACGTTTCTGTTGAAAATATAGCTTCGTTTCTTGGCATGGAACCACAATCATTGAGCAGAATTCGTAAACAAATCACCTTATAACAGCTGTTATTGTTGATAATCAAAAAAGCAAGAAACTTCAACGGTTATGAAATGGAGGTTACTTATTGACAAGCATCAATAGCCTTAACAAGTTTGAATTTTACTCCATTCATTTTGCGGTTTTAAATTACAAATACAAAAAGATTTCTTCTTTTTTTGCTCTCAATTTTGGCAGATAAAATAAACCCCTTATATTTGCACCCGCAATAAGGAAGATCTGGTAGCTCAGTTGGTAGAGCATCTCCCTTTTAAGGAGAGGGTCCTGGG
>CAKZPK010000277.1 GCA_937139035.1 uncultured Crocinitomix sp.
ATTGACATTTTTTGGTTCCCATGCTATGTCAGAAGCCATTTGGGCTTTTTCATAGGCAACTTCAGATTTATTGAATGATTTGATAGAAAGATCAACATGGCTTTGACCAAATAAAATGATATTGCTGAAAAATAATAGTACACAAATGAATTTCATAGTTTCATTTTTTTGTCAAAAGAAAGCGGTTTGTTTTGGATTTCACTTTGATTAAAAGTAATAAAAATATCATCACTTCTTATTTTGAAAATTTGCCTTCAAGTAACTAAACTTTACGCTAAGTTAGCTGAAGGCAAATAACAAATAAGTTAAAGCGCCGTTATTGGCCTGGTCTCTTGTTCTCCCTCCTCAATACGGATGCGTCCTCCACCGATAGAATTGTCATTATCATCTAAAATATCAAGAACGAAACACACGTTAGAACTAGAAATTGACAGTGGTCCTAACAGTACACTCAACTCTGAATTACCTTGTGGTATTTCATTTAACTGAACATTAACGTTGTATTCAATTACATTTGACGCAGTTGCACCCAATTGATGGTTGAGCTGCGTTTCAGGAACGTCGAACACAGGTAATCCGGTGTTTCCAATTTCCAGACTTAAACGATAGTTTCTAGGGTTTGACCCTTTTAAATAGAAAAGATGTAAATTTTCATTTCTTTCACACATAATTAAAATATTAGATTTATAATGTGTCAAAGGTAGATGTGATTCATCTTGAATTCAAGTCCCAATTTTGATATAAATCAGAGGGTATTTGCGGTGGTTTTCCTTAGAAAATTCCTCAAAGTAAAAGCACTAGACTAAAAAAAAGCAACTGCATTGGGTGATAATAAATTATTCCCAACCTAATAAAAAGAAACATCTTCATTCAAATCACCCCCTATATGTCTAAGAGAAATTCTTCCTACAGTTTTTCTATCTGTGAAATATTTACCTGTTAATTCTAAACAGAATTTCTCCCCTAAATCAACCTTCCGAATATCAAACAGAGTAGAACCAAAATAGTCACTAAAACTAGGGTTTTTCGGAGTTGTCCGATAAGTATAATAAAGTTTGTGCTGCCCGCTCTCTGTGGCTGGTGTAGTTTCAATTGTTATGGATTTCATTGTGGGTCCATGCATATCTATTTCAGTTCTAAGCAATCCTTGTCTGATTACACATTTTACTGGGAATTTTTCATTGCCTGTATCAACCTCTCCTTCCCAAGAGCCGTTTAGATCTGGGTAAAGTGATTTGTCAAACCGACGAAACAACTTCCAAATTCCTCTGGCAGATTTAGGAATTACTAAAATCGATATTATCACTAATGAAAAAATGGATGAAAACGTAACAATTTTAAACAAGGAAGTATCAGGATAAAGACATCTGAGTATCCAAAAAGTTAAAACACTTAGTGTTATGGTGCAAAGCGCAATATATCGAGCTAACCGATCGATTCTTATTATTCTAAACATATCAGATTAATTTTTGGGTATATCTTGATATTTAACTATTTTGTTTTTACCCGTACTCTTCGCCTCAATCAAAGCTATATAACATTCCTGAAGACTGTTACCTAACCCAATTGAAAATGTGAATTCGGAATTTATGGAATCTTTAATTTTCTTTTCAATCGATTCCATTGTAATACTTTCTTCCGTAAACGCAGCTATTCCATCAGCCGCGGCAAAAATAATTGTAAAATTACCTTCTTTCAACGCTTGAGTAATCCCTTCCACATATTGTTGCAACGAATTACTAATGAATTTTAATTTTTCTGGATCATTTTGGATATAACAAGAACTTATCTTTCTTCCAATATCATCACCATCAATTGTTATATATTGCTTCATTTAATTCTAATGTAAAATAGTATTAATTGGAATCTTACCCTTCCAAAGATTTAAACTCCCCTATCCTTTCCAAGCAAACTTCCTCCGTCAACTCCAAAAATATCTCCACCTCTTTCCTCCAAAAGTCAATTTTAGCCTGCGTAACAGGAAACTCCTCCTCATTGCGATACCGACCACCGATATAAGCAAAGTTCAACTGATCAAACAACGCCTTCTCCTCCTCATTATCATACAAAAAGGCAGCTTTAAGCCGTGCATCAAACTTTAATGTTCGGTCACGTAAGATCTGTAAATTATGCTCATGTGGGTTGTAATGACTAAACACCATTTCAATAGCTGTGTAGCCCATTTCAACAGCTTGTTGCAGCATAAAAGAAGCTAGACCAAGTCGATTACTATTCAAGTTGAATTCAAAGTTTGCCATAAAGTCTTTTGCCTGACCAAACCAGTATTCAAAGTCTTCCTCTGCAATCTCACGTCTCCGAGTAGCAGAAAGTTCCTTAAAAGCTGCAAAATCATACCGTCCCGAATTATACAACTCAATTCCTTCTCGTTTAATATCCGTATAGAAATATTGATGTTCTTCCAAAGCATGATTTACAGTCGTAATTTTCTCCACAACCAATTGAACAGGAATCTCCATATCCCGAAACACATTGCGTAATTTAGAAATCACTTGCTTTCTGCGCTCTTTGTCTTCGGTAACAACCAAAATATCAAAATCACTTTTCTTCCCTTGTTCTGCTCCACGTTCTTCTTTATAATCGCCTCTGGCATAAGAGCCAAAAAGCACAATAAAGTCAACACGGTGAGTTGCAACAATTTTATCTCGAATAAATTCAAGGTCTGCAACTCTTTCGGCAGGTAAATGGGATAATATTTGGGTCAAATCGGTCATTTGTTCTTTCAGTTACCTAAAATAAGGATTTTTAAAAATAATACATTCGATTATAAAATTGAACAATAAAAAACTTATATTTAAAGGTAACCCAAAATAATTGTTCCGAAGACTAATCAGAGACACCAATTTTTAATAATAAAATATTATGTTAGCATTAAATATCATTTTTGGTATTGTAGGTATATCGTCATTCGTATTCTCCCTTTATGTTTATTTCAAAAGCGAATCAAAAAAAGTTGTCGAGGCAGGTAAAAATGCTCAGAACTTAGAACGAATAAAAAACACAAAAGAAACTCTAAGTGGATTATATAACACGATCGATATGATTGTTCAGGTTCCTAAGAATGATAAAATTACTATTTCTCAATTGCAACACATTGCTCGTATAGCTAGACAGCAGACATATACTTTATCAAAACAGATGGAAATGGAAGAGCAGCAATTGGAGCAATGGAAGTACGGAAAATTATTTGAATCTCAAATTAATATAAAATGAAAAATGAGTTTATATGTGGAGATGTCATAAACCATAGGTACGAAGTTTATGGTGTTAAAAAAGGTAGTTTTGGAGTAGTATATTTAGTATTTGATATAAAAGACAAATCCCCTTATGCTCTCAAAACGTTTTCAGCAGAAAAATTTAAGACCTTCAAAGACCTTAACAGTAAATTTGAAAAAGAATGTTCAAATTGGATTAAACTTGATCAACATCCGAATATTGTAGAAGCATTTTTTTTTACGAGATTTGGTTCAACACCATACATATTAATCGAATACTTGCCAGGCGGTGATTTAAGAGAATTGTTGAATAAGCACTCAATAATTGATGATCCACACTTATTATTTCAGTTATTATTTGATTTCTGCAAAGGAATGGAGTTTTTGACGGTCAGTGGATTGAAGTATCATGGAGATATAAAACCAGAAAACTTGATGCTTACTGAAAATAGAAGATTAAAAATAACTGATTTTGGTTTTTCAAAAATGAAAAACTCAATAATAGAAGAAGATCGACAAGTAGAAGGAACACTTCCTTACATGGCACCAGAGTGTTTTAAAAAACATTCCATTCCAAATATATCATCTGACATTTATGCTTTTGGAATTATTCTTTTCGAGATTGTTACAGGCACATTACCATTTAATGGAATTGATTTTGATTCTTTCAACAAGAGTCACAATTCGGTCAAATTACCGCATTTCAAATGTGAAAGGAATTTAAAAAAAATAATTCGGAAATGTCTTGAAAAAAACATTTCTAAACGTTATCAAAATATTGCCGAACTTGAGAAAGATGGATTAATCGCTTTTTCAAAGAGAACCAATGAAAATTATCCTTTGAAAAATGATTCATACGAAACACAAATCTCGTTCAATCAAATGTTGTCTAGGTCTTCAAGTTTAATAGAGTTAGGGCATTTTGAAGAAGCCATTATTATTTGTAACAATATAATTGAGGATTCTGATGATCCTGAGGTACTTTCGACCGCATGGAACAATATTGGTTGGGCCAAAATGGAGCTAAACGAAAAGGAATCTATTTTGAGACAAGGTGTTCATTATTTTAATAAGGCAGTTGATTTGAATCCCTATAATTATATAGCCCTCCATAATATGGGGTTATTATACAGAAAAATGGGGGAATTAGAATTGGCAGTAAATCATTATAAAAAAGCTTTAGAAATTAGACCGACATTTGATCGTTCTTGGGTTAATTTGGCCTACGTTTTTAGAATAGAATCAAAATTAGAATTGGCTATTGAATGTTATTCAAAGGCGTTACAAGTAAATCATCTAAATCCGACTGCTCATCTTTCTCTTTATGAAATTCTAATAGAAGAACCGCAAAACAGAAAACGTGCAATTGATCATCTTCAAATGGCGAATGAGCTTCAACCTTGGGATCCAACTATTATTCTCAAGTTGACAAATGAATACATTAGGGAGAATTCAAATCATGATTACTGTAAAAATATGTTTAACAGATTATGTGAATTAGATATCGATCGAGTCGTTGGAAAAATCGAATTCGCAAATTTGGGTGCGCACATTTATAATAGTGTTGATTCTTACGAAGATGCATATCGCTATTCATATCAGGCAATTCAAAATAAAAAATATGATGATGTTACGCTGTTGGAATTAGCCTCTAGTATAAAAGGTCTGAATAACCCATCAAATAATATTAATCAAACTCCAGTTGAAATCTCGGAGGATTTGATAACTCTATATAATGACGCTTTACGCCTAAACCCAAATAATTCCGAAGCTTATCGTTTGAAAGGAATTGCTTTAACGAATCTTTCTCAACTTCACGAAGCTAAAAATTGTTTTGCAAAATCAATTTCTTTAAATCCAAATGACGAAGAATGTTTAAATGATTTGGGAATTGTTTTGATTAGGTTAGAGGAATTCTCCAATGGCAGACTTTGCTACAGCGAGGCAATAAAAAATAGTCCTAAAAATGAAAGGTTTTACTATAATTTAGCCGATTCCTATATTGAAACGAAGGAATTTGAAAAGGCAATCGAATACTTTGAAAAAGCTACTGAATTGAAAATTAATTATCCCGAAGCATGGCAAAGTATGGGATTATGTTATCGAAATTTAAATAACTTTGAAATGGCACATTACTGTTTTGATCAGACTATTTTAATCGCTCCTCTGCACAAGTATGTACATTATAACAAAGCATCAGTATTCCTCCAAGCTCAAGAATATGATAAAGCACTTGAATGTATAAGCCAATCGATAAAGGTTAATAAAAACGATCAATCTATGATTGACAAGGCCTTATTTTTACGTAAACAAGTAACATTTCTATTAGAAATTCTAAAACCGAAATCCGATTAGATACATATTCCAAAGAAGATAACCAATTTAGAATATGGTCGGTTAAAAGTTGTTTTTGGATTGAAAAATTATTCTATTGTTAAATTTTCATTTTTCAAAATTATTTCATTACTTAGCCTTTCCTAAATACAAGTTCATGATACTAACAATAAAGATCTTTCTCGGCAGACTGGTGCGCATAACTGGAAACAGGCGAAGCATACTTGTATGTTAGGACATCTGTGTCTGTCGAGATTTTTTATAATAAACCTAACTCCAAAAGTCAGTTCCTAAAAACAAGTATTATGAGTTTACCCAAAGATTTGAATAATTTCAAAGAAAATCATTGCACGACATTAATTACTGAACCTAATTCCAATTCATTCTTCGTGAAGGTTTATGTTGCGGATTATAATGAGTTAAGCATTATCAAAACCAATTTGCTCACGGCCATCAAACTAATTGCAGATTACAGTCAACTAATTGATCCTTCGAATAAGGGTGACATTACATATTCGATTGGAACATTGGTTCAGTTACTCCGAAATTTTGGCTTGGAGGAAGAATGTGAAGGATTAAGTGAGTTAATCAGTAAAAATCGCTAACAAATCAATACGGCTTAGAACAGTTAAGTATGGATTAATATGAACTAATGAGGCAAAGTAGATTGATTTTAATGGTTTCTTGGGATGTTAGCAATTTAATATCCCACCTATCTTTAATTTGGATAAAGCCTTATTCTTCCCATATATAATTTAGTTGTTGCAAAATCATCTAAAATTCGTTCGATTCTCGCTTCATAACCTTTAGTTTCTGAAATTCCTTCAAAACGAAATGTCACTTGTCCCTCAACCTCATAATAATCTTCTTTTTCATTTATGGAGACAATGGTTAGGTATTGGAATTCACTGTTGCTTCGGAAATCCCTCATAGTTTGGTCTGAAGTCATAATTACATCCGTTCTGTCCTTTGGAAGTTCTCGAATAAACGTTGAAGATATAAGGGTTTCCGCTTTCTCAAGGGTCAATTCTTCTTCTTTATCAGTGCTATACTCAATTTGTTCAACTTGATTAATTGCTTCATCTTTATTTGATTTAGTCTCACAAGACAACATTGTCACTGCAAGGCTTAACACAAAAAACATTCTTTTTAATTTTACCTTATTCATAATAATAGATAATTTTTGGGTTATTGTCTTTTACAAAAGTAATGCTTCCTTTATTTAAATGAAAGGGTATAAATACTTAATGATGGTGTAAACTTTTACTATTAAAAACTATCATGTGAAGGTATGTATTTCCGAGAATGTTTAAAACCAATTTGCTCACCGCCATCAAACTAATAGCGGATTACAGTCAATTAATTGATCCCTCGGAAAAAGGTGATATTACATATTCGATTGGAACATTGGTTCAATTGCTCAGAAACTTTGGTTTGGAGGAAGAATCTGATGGATTAAGCGAGTTAATCAGTAAAAATCGCTGAAAATTCAGAAAACCAATATGGATTAGAACAGTTAACTACAAGCAAGTACAGACAAATTAAAGTAGGTTAAATGATGTTTATTTCCTTACAAACGGGAAATAATTGATCAAATCTTAATACATACGAATTGATCAAGGCTTGAGAGTCTTCTAATTTATCGGAAATGAGAACACATTCATTACTTATATCTATTCCTTTCCAGTCCTTTGAGACGGGATTGTTTAATCCTGATATACAATATTTTTGATCAAATATCATTTGCCATTCGCTTGGCGGATGCTCATATATCTTGTATATTAAATTGCCTATTCGCCCTTCTCTTTCTAGTCTTTTCCATTCTAGAAGATTAGATTTTACAGATTGATTATAACCTGCTAGTTCTTCGGTTGAGTCGTACCTAATTATTAGTTCACACTTTTTGATAATGATATTGGTGTTGTTAAAAGCAAATAGAACATTTTGCGAGTTATTTGCATAAATGCGAAGATGTTCAAATTGTCCCGAACTTTGTTTTAAACTATTCATACATTTAGTTAAATCACCTATTTCCAAAACATTTTTTTTGACATAGCTCTTTGTAGATTGCCGTAAATTCTGTCTTAAATCCGATCCAGATTTGTTTATTCTTGACTTTATCGAATCTTTTGACCAATAACCTTCAAAGTGTTCGATAAATTGACGAATTATTAACTTATTGGTGGAGAAAAAATCTAATGAGCTATCAGAGACTTCTTCTGAGTACTTGTTGTAGAGATTGAATACAACAATTCTATCGTCAACGATAACATATGTCATGGCTATTTCAATATCATCTACAAGACTAATTCCGACTTCATGATTGTTCTTTACTCCATATTCTAAGCACGTCTCTAAATGAGTTAGGAAAGATGGATTTATAGAATCACTTGTAATGCGCTTAAAGACTAAATATTTTTTTAATCGAATTCGTTTCTCAAGCTGCCCTAAATACTTCTTTACAATTTTATTTTTATCTCTCATTCGCTCAACTACATCCTGTCTCCCAGTTCCAATAATCCTAATTTGCTCTGCATCAGAAATCGCTCCTATTAATTTTAGCATGGCTTCTTCAGAAGTATCGATAAATTGCAGGTTGGCATCATTGTGATGATGTAACAAATTAATTCTATTCAATATATCTTTGATTTTTAAATATATCAATGACATAGCTAAAATGAATGCGGTTAATAGAATAATTATTAACCAAAAGGGCAATTCAGCTTTGTTCTGGTCTAGGATAAGACTCTTTACAAAGACTCCTATTAATGCCCCGAAAAAGGTGAATACGAAGGGATGAAGAATTAGATTTAAAATCTTTTTTTTACTGGGTTGTGTCATATAGGTTGTTTTGGGCAATGACTAAGTTAATAATTAATTTCTTGCCAAATCTAGTTAGGAATCAGATTTGAATTTGGACT
>CAKZPK010000278.1 GCA_937139035.1 uncultured Crocinitomix sp.
AGCTGTTGAAGATTATGAAAAATTAGGAGCCGACAAAATTGACTCTGGGTTCACAAATTACATTCATGAAACATTTATATCCAATTTTTCTGGCGAAGTAAAAGATGCCTTCACATTGCAAACTGCAGAAGATGTTTACGGATTTGCAAGTTGCTATAGCTACGAGATGAATAACCGAAAATATTTAGCAGACATAGTATCATTTGGTTTTCAAGATAAAATGGTTCGGTTTACGATTACAGCAAAAGGACAGTTTGAAAATGCTGTACGCCTAAAGGAATTTATAGATGCTTTCGAAATTCTATAATCATTTTCAATCAAAATGATACGTAATTAACGTATTGATATCACGCTCCCTAACTAAACAAAACATAGAGTTATACAGCTCTAAAAACAATTCGGTAAAAAAATGTATTTTTACTTTTTGACGCAATAGATTATGTTTATACAAAGAAGAATTCCGTTAGGAGGAATGATCAAATGGACTATCAAAGATATTATCTTTTATTTCGTAGTCTCAACCTATCCCGTTTGTCTTTATTATTTTTTAGGATGGGACTGGATTGCTCTTCCAACTTTGCCAATTTCACTTATTGGTACTATTGTAGCCTTTAACTTAGGTTTTAAAAACAATAATGCTTACGACCGTTTATGGGAAGCTAGAAAGGTTTGGGGAGGAATAGTCAATAGTAGTCGATCTTGGGGAATAGGATCTATCGACTTTATTACCAATCATTTTCGAACAACAGATATGGATGAGGAAGAAATTAAAGCTATCCATAAGCGTTTAATTTATAGACATATTGCTTGGTTAACAGCACTACGTTATCAATTAAGAAGTGAAAAGCCATGGGAACATCACAATCATAAAGCTCAAATTAGATTTCGTGAAAGATTTCACATGACTGCAGAGTATAAAGAGGATTTAGCAGAAGAAATATCGCCCTATTTATCTGCTGCAGAAAAAAAAGATGCTTTAGGTCGTAAAAACCCTGCTGCGCATATCATTAAGCTTCAATCTTCCGATCTAAAAGAATTACGTGCTTCACATCTATTGGATGATTTCAGACATATTGAAATGACGAAGTTGCTAAACGAATTCTACACCCTTCAAGGTAAATCAGAGCGTATTAAAAACTTTCCACTTCCAAGACAATATGCCACAATAAGCTATTATTTTGTAATGTTATTTATTTATATTCTGCCGTTTGGGATGCTTAGTGTTTTTGGAGAATACTCCACTACGGCTGGAGCAAATTTTGTTTGGCTAACCATTCCAGCATCAATGATTGTATCTTGGGTATATTTCACCCTTGAAAAAGTGGGAGATTATAGCGAAAACCCATTTGAAGGAACAGGAAATGATATTCCAATTACGTCCATGTCTCGCGGCATTGAAATCAACCTACGTGATATGTTAGACGAAAAGCATTTACCAGAATCAATCGCACCTGTAAACAATATTTCAACGTAAACCAAGTGCAACTTTACTTTGCTAGGAATAGTCTTTAAAGAAACTGTTCCTATGATCAAAGTTCTTTTCATTAGTTTACTTTCCCTTTTTTATTTGCAACCATTCGCTCAAGATTTAACCCTTGTTGTAGGTTCGGAAGATGCCTATTGCCGATTATCGGGTGATCAAAATGGAAACGGAGTAGTTTACGCGTATGCCACTGGCGGCACACCAGACTATACTTACGAATGGACTAACTTAACAACTGGCGTTACGCACCCTGCAACTACATGGGGAGGTTTAAATGTTGGATGTTACGAGATAACTGTTACGGACATGATTGGCACCATTGCAAAGGACACTGTTTGCTTAGACTCAATTAATCCTATTGCTGAATTTCTTGTTGTATCTGCAGAATTAGATTCAGTAGGGTGGGCATATATTGGTGAAGCACCTGTTACTGTCTCGTTTCAAACTGTTGGAGTACCTATGGCAAGCCCTCCTTTTTTCGACACTTCTTTTATATTTCGTCCGCAGGGTTTTGAACCTTGGATTGCTTATGAGGATGAAGTTGGTGAGTTCACTACTTATGAATTTTTGTACGGCGGTGTTTACACTGCAACAATGATTGCTATTAATAATAATGGTTGCACAGACACGGCACATGCTACTATTTCCCTCACAGGTCCTTCAAGTCTTCATCCTTATGAATCAAATTTACTTTTGAGTGTCATTTCTCATTCCAATTCAGGAACAATCACTGTCAATATTCAAGGCTTTGAAGATGAACTTTTATTGAATGTATTTTCTTCTACTGGTCAACACATTCAATCTAATCGATTAATGGATACAAACAATCTAATAACCGCTCCGGCAACAAGTGGAATTTATCTTTATGAAATTATTAATCCTCTAACGGGACTAAAAATTGAATCTGGAAAAATTAAGATCTAGTTTTAGCTGTTCGTTTATTCAACTATCGCACAACTTTCTTCACCAAACGTTGGTCGTCTGAAACAAGGGTAATAAAATAAACGCCCGACTCCCATTTATCCGTTGTAATTATGGTTTTATTCTCCGTTATTAATTGCTGCTGAATAAGTTTTCCATTTACATCTGAAACTATTAATTGCGCCGAGTTTTCTCCACCGTAGGTTACCATAACTTGATTTAAATTTGTCGAAATTTGAGCATCAAGATCTGCTTTCAAGTCTTCAACAGCATTCAGTGTTGCAATCTGTAAATAATAAACTGAAAAACCATTTACATCTGCGTAAACAGCATGAAAAACACCATTTGACAAAGTAATATCTGGTTTCGATTGCACTCCTGAAAAAGCGGTTAAATTTATAGCATTATCAGGATTAAAATCAAGACTTGCAGCTGATGATTGGTTAAAAAACACATCTCGAGAGGTTTCTTCACTATCATCTTCCCAAACTACTCCAATTACCTCATCATTATAGCATACTTGAGGATAGTTTATAGCATTTCCAGTTCCTGTTGCGCTGTATAGTTCAACTAAATCAGTTGACGCATCCGCTTCTAAATCATAAACATTTAAAAATATCTTAGCCTCATCATCCACCTCAGTTTTATAAGTAGCAACTACTTTTGCATCCTCAATAAAACGGGCATCCGGTCCGGTAGCAGGGCAAGCTTCAATGTACCAATTATGATCATCTAATGAAATCCACTCCGTAAAACTCGCAGCACGGTCAATTGATGTTACGGCCTTAATATCTCTAATGTTGTCATCATTATTTCTAAAAAAAACAATTACATATTCATCATTAACAATAATCTCAGGTTGGCAACAATCACAAGATTCACCAGGAATAATTGAAGCAGCCAAAACTTCATCTTCAAATGTTAAACCCCCATCAACCGATCGGGCAACTTCATAAGAAGGGTTTGCTCCTCCTTCATCATGGTTCATAAATGTAACATAAACCGTATCGTTAAAAACCGCCAAGTCTGGAAATTGACCGTAACCTTCTTCTAGAGCATCAACACGAACAGTATCTCCAAATGTTTCACCCTTATCTGTTGATTTAACAACATATATATGACCTGTAGCGATTCCATAAGATCTAAACACAACATAAATATTGTCTCCTTCCACAGCAAAATCAGGCCCACTCCAATCAAACGATTGAACATCCAAACCTTCCGGGTTCAATTGAACCGGATCTGCAAAACCATCCACTCCATTATGTTTTGCAAAATAAGCATTCTTTGTTCCCCCACTCGTCCATGTTACTCCTACACGCCCTGGTTCAACTAACTCCACTTGCGGATGATGATTTCCAACACCGTCAGCAACCTTTACAGGGTCCGTAACAGCAAAATCTTGTGCATTTAATTGAAATACAGTTATTAGAGCCAAAAGTAAAATACAGTGCTTTTTCATATAAAGTGATTTATTGGATTATTCAGAAACGCCAAGATACAAACAATTGACTTAGGATTAAAAAATTGATGCTCCCATTAATTGTTTCTATTTTGTTCTAATATTGCATAGCACAAATTGCCTTATTATGGAACTCAGCACCCTTGACCTTGTCATCATTTTTGGATTTTTTGCAATTACCCTCTTAATTGGAGTCGTTGTTGCCAAAAAAGCGGGTAAAAACACCTCAGAATTTTTCCTTTCAGGCCGTAACATGCCATGGTGGCTTTTAGGTGTTTCAATGGTTGCAACAACCTTTGCAGCGGATACGCCCAACTTAGTTGCAGGTATTGTGCGGAAAGATGGAATTGCAGGAAACTGGGTTTGGTGGGCTTTTCTATTAACAGGAATGGTAACCGTTTTCATCTACGCCAAACTTTGGCGAAAGCTTGGTATATCAACAGATTTAGAATACTATGAAATTCGCTACAAAGGCAAAGCAGCTGCATTTTTAAGAGGATTTAGAGCCGTTTATTTAGGAGTGTTTTTCAACATTGTAATTATGGCAACCGTATGTTTGGCAGGAGTCAAAATAGGACATGTTATGTTAGGCTTAAGTCCATTTGAGACCCTTGCCATATCGAGTGTTGTTACTGTGCTTTATTCTTTACTAGGAGGATTAAAAGGGGTTATTTTAACCGATTTTTTCCAGTTTATAGTTGCAATGGTTGGTTCAATTTGGGCTGCATATTTCATTATTGACATGCCAGAAATTGGCGGAATGGAAGGGCTATTAAGTAATGAAGCCGTACAAGAAAAACTTAACTTTTTACCAACTGCAAATGACAGTTGGGACACATGGGTAGGACTATTAATTATACCACTTGCAGTGCAATGGTGGAGTGTTTGGTATCCTGGAGCAGAACCAGGCGGAGGAGGATATATTGCCCAACGAATGTTAGCAGCGAAAGACGAAAAACATGCAACTGCAGCAACCTTGTTTTTTAATTTTGCACATTATGCATTGCGTCCGTGGCCATGGATAATAATTGCTTTAGCATCTTTAGTTTTATTCCCAAATTTGGCAGATTTAAAAACGCAATTCCCAGGGTTAGATGCAAGTTTATATCAAGACGATTTAGCTTACCCGGCCATGTTAACTTATTTACCTGCAGGATTACTAGGTCTAGTTTTGGCTTCGTTGGTTTCAGCTTTCATGTCTACCATTTCTACCCATCTAAATTGGGGATCATCTTACGTTGTAAATGATTTTTACAAACGTTTTGTAGACAAAGAAGCATCAGAAAAAAACTTGGTTTTAGTGGGTAGAATATCAACTGTAGTGATGATGTTGCTCGCAGCCCTTTTATCACTTGTATTAGAGGAAGCAAAAGAAGCATTTGATTTAATTTTAACTATTGGTGCAGGTACAGGATTACTGTTTATTATGCGTTGGTTTTGGAAAGCAATTAATCCCTACAGCGAAATAACAGCTATGTCTGTTTCGTTTTTAGTGGCTATTTTCTTTTTCATTTGCGACAAAACCGAATTTATTTTATTTACTGGTGCGGAGAAATTGTTGTGGGGCGTTGGCGTAACCACAGTAGCATGGATTGCAGTTACATTACTCACCCAAAACGAAAAATATCTTAATCCTGAATTTGAAAAACGGGCTTTTGAAAGTGAATCTAAATTCAAAAACATGGGCTTTAAAGTATTGAGTATTTTCTTAGGTTGCATTGCCATTTACTCAGCACTATTTAGTTTAGGAAATTACTTATTGGGAGACGGAATACAAGCACTTTACTTCTTTATAGCATTTGTAATTTGCAGTGCATTAATAGCCAGTTTCTGGAAGAAACTATTTGCTTAGAAAGCATATTAAGCAATTTGTATATCATAGATCGAAAACAATTGATAGTCATTACTCACAATCAAATAAATAGAATCAACCATTCATCCTTTTTTTTTGACTTTCAGATTTGCTATTCATAATTTTAGTGTAACCTGACCAACAGGTGCCTAACCTTAATCAAGCAATTATGAAAAAAAAATTACTCTTTTTAGTACTTCTCTCTTTTGTCACCCAGGTACAAGCACAAATACAAGTAACTACATTTGAAAGTAATGATACTGTTCACATTGATGATGGTCTTATAATTGGCCCCAATGGGAATCTATATGGGTCTCATTTTCAAGGAAGTCGTGTCTATAAAGTTTCCTCAGAAGGAGAAATAAGTGTTTTTGGTGCTGATTTTAATTCACCAAACGGTTTAGAGTTCGATTCTAATGGAGATTTGCATGTTGTAGATCATCATGGTGGCAAAGTCTACAAAATTGATCCTGCAGGAATCAAAACAACCTTAGTCCCAGATTTAAACAGACCCTCTGGAATTCTCAAAAAATTGGACAGTGACACCATGTATGTCACTCAATATATTGACAACAATATTGTGAAAATAGCTCCAGATGGTAGTATACATTCATTTGCAACCAATGATTTATTGAATGGCCCGGTAGGATTAGTTTTTGATGAAGACGGAGAATTATACACAGGCAATTTTGATGATCGGAAAATTATTCATTTGTTGGCTGATGGCACACAAAGTGAATTAGCAACTATTCCTGGCGGAAGTTGGCTAGGCTTTATGACATACACAGATGGACATTTTTATGGAACAACCTTCAATAATTCAAAAATTTATCAAGTCAGAAAAAGCGATACTTTGGTACATATTTTAGCAGGAAGCTCTAGCGGAAGTGCTGATGGAGATACATCCGTTGCTAAATTTAATCGACCTAACGGCATTACATTAAGTGCAGGAAGTGATTCTTTATTCATCTCTGATTACGGTACAGGAAACGTGAGAATCATCAGTAACTTTAAAGATTATGCAGGGCTTGAAACGATCCAAATCACCAACAATTCACTCGCCATTTATCCCAATCCTGCACGAGAATCAGTTACCGTTAACATTAAAATGGAAGAAGGTAAATTATTAAATGTCTCTCTGGTTGACCTTAATGGAAATCATCTGCAAACAGTTCAGCTTGACTCAAAACCTTCTGATAATTATCTTAATTTGAACCTATCCGATTATGCCTCTGGTCTTTATTTTATTGAAGTCAGAATTGAGGATAATTTGTTTTATAAGCAATTACTAATCGAATAAGAAATAATTGCGCACCACTATTACAGGATTGCATATTCTTTGTAGCACGTACACTGGCGCCCATAGTTGTGTTCAATTACAGAAATTGCCTTGCAAGGTTTAAAAGCATTGTTGTCGCAGGATTAAAAATCTCTGCGAAGCATGCTTAGTAAAAGTCTTTAGCTGTGCTGGATTACATCCCCTTAAAGAACACACTCAGTAAAATCCATGGCTGTGCTGGATTTGCAATCCTGCACCAATCACACTAAGCGGAGACTCTTTGCAGCACGCACACTAGCGCCCATAGTTGTGTTCAATTACAGAACTTGCCTTGCAAGGTTTAAAAGTATTGTTGTCGCAGGATTAAAATCTCTGCGAAGCATGCTTAGTAAAAGTCTTTAGCCGTGCAGGATTACAAAACCCTTACCGAGCACACTCAGTAAAAATCCATTGCCGTGCAGGATTACAAAACCTCTGCGGAACACACTCTGTAAAACCCCATGGCTGTGCTGGATTTGCAATCCTGCACCAATCACACCAAGTGAATCAATAAAAACCTTACGAATAAAATTAAACTCCTCAAATCCGCTTTTATGGAATTCAAATCACAAACGCATCCATTAAGAAAGATCGTTTATGAAAGCAGCAATTATTTTATTCAATATATTAATTTCCATAACCACCTTTTCTCAAAACACAGGTGCGATACAAGGAACAGTTATAGACATTGACACAGGAGAACCGCTTCCGTTTGTTAAAGTTATCTTGGAAAAAAAACCAGAGGTACCATTAAACGCAGGAACAACAGATTTTGATGGTAAATTTAAACTCCCATATGTCACTTGCGACACATTTGACCTTAGAGTTCGTTTTGTTGGATATCAAACAAAACTAATTAAAGATGTAGTTGTCAATCCTGATGAAATTACATTCGTCGCAGTTGAGATGAAAACTTCCGACGAAATGCTCGATTGTGTTGTGATCACAAGAGATGATATTCAAATGAGTAGAAGCGTAGATGCAGCATCAATTGCATCCACTACATCTGGTGTTTACAAAGAAGGTCGAAGAAGAGATCGATCGGGCCGTAACAAGGAGCAAAACACCGAATCCTATTCAAAAATTGAGAGTAATAAGTTTAAAAAGGTAAAAAATGATCCACTTTCAACCTTTAGTATTGATGTAGACAAAGCCGCGTATAGCAACATGCGCAGATTTATAACTAGTGGAAATTTACCTCCTGCTGATGCCGTCCGTATTGAGGAAATGATCAACTATTTTAAGTATGACTATGCACAACCTACAGATAATACTCCTTTTGCTATTCATACTGAATACACTGAATGTGCTTGGAACAAAAATCATAAATTAGTGCAAATAGGACTTAAAGGAAAAGAACTAGAAATGGAGGATGCACCTGCGAGTAATTTGGTTTTCTTAATTGATGTTTCAGGCTCTATGCAATCTGCCAATAAATTAGATTTGCTAAAAACAGGCTTTGAGTTATTGGTAGATCAATTACGACCAAAAGACAAGATTTCAGTTGTAGTTTATGCAGGTGCCGCAGGTGTCGTTTTAGAATCTACCTCTGGAAATAAAAAAGAGACTATTAAATCTGCCTTGCAAGGATTAACAGCAGGAGGTTCTACTGCAGGAGGAGAAGGGATTGAATTGGCTTATTCCATAGCGAAAAAGAACTTTGTCAAAAATGGAAATAACCGTGTTATTTTAGCTTCGGATGGAGATTTTAACGTAGGAACGTCAAGTGAAAGTGAATTGGAAAAGCTCATTGAAGGCAAACGAAATGATGATATTTTCTTATCTGTTTTAGGATTTGGAACAGGGAATTATCAAGATTCTAAAATGGAGCGCTTAGCAGACAAAGGCAACGGAAACTATGCTTATATCGATAATATTTTCGAAGCAAAAAAAGTATTGGTGACTGAAATTGGTGGAACGCTATTTACAATTGCAAAGGATGTTAAAATTCAAGTTGAATTTAATCCTAAACATGTAAAAGGATACCGACTAATTGGCTATGAAAACCGCGTTTTGGAAAATGACGACTTTAATGATGACAAAAAAGATGCAGGGGAATTGGGCGCCGGGCATACTGTAACCGCCTTGTACGAAATCATACCTGCTAACTCTAAAGAAAAGGTTTCTAATATAGACCCATTAAAATATCAAACCACAGCTAACACTGAAGGAAATATGAATGAGGTTTTAACCATAAAGTTGCGTTATAAAGAACCAAAAGGGGTGAAATCTAAATTGATTCAGCAAGTTTTACATGACAATATAACGCCATTAAATGAAGCTTCGAATGACATTCAGTTTGCAAGTTCAATTGCAGAGTTCGGCTTATTATTACGCGATTCAGAATTTAAAGCAGATGCCAATTATGAGGCATTAATTTCGCGTGCACGCCAAGCAAAAGGAGAAGACATTGAAGGATATAGAGCGGAATTTATTAAGTTGGCAGAAATGGCTATGGAACTAACCAAATAAATCAAAAAGCCCCAAATTCAATGAACTTGGGGCTTACTATTTTTATAGTATTGTATTAAATGCTGTTTTCGCAAGAAGATACTGCACCTTTAAAACC
>CAKZPK010000279.1 GCA_937139035.1 uncultured Crocinitomix sp.
CTAACGAATGTCCTGATTTATTTCCTGCTTTAGTCGTACTTGCAGCAGCGGCAAATGGAATAAGCGAAATAACTGGTACACAACGTTTAATCCATAAAGAAAGTAACCGCGCCATTGTTTTACAAAATGAATTTAAGAAATTGGGGTTAAAAATTGAATTAGAAGATGACGTAATGAAAATACATGGTACCGGAGCTTTAACTGATGGGGTTATTCATTCTAATAACGATCACCGAATTGCTATGGCAGGTGCCGCAGCTTCAAGCATTACACCAACTGGCATAACAATTGAAAACAGTGAGAGTGTATCTAAAAGTTATCCGGAATTTTGGCAGAGTTTCGACCGTACTTAGCCTTAAGAATTGTATACCTACAATAAACCAATATTTCAGAACCTATAATATTTCGAGCAAAAGTTAATTTTTTTGCCATAAATTAGAGATTCAATAAAATAATTAATATCGCTATAATCAATAACCATCAGCAAGAATTAGACGCCTCATTAGATCAGGCGAGATACAATCTATCTAAAAATTTGACGCTATTAGCAACAGGGTTATTATTAACGATAGGTATTATCTATTTCTTTGAAAATGATTTGTCCGCGTACTTAATTACAACAGGCGGACTCATAGCTTTGATTTCTTATATCGTTACTGTTAAAACAAAAAAGTATCGTATAACAGTAATAACAAGTTTGCTTTTACTGACGTTGTTGAGTGTTTTCAATTTAAGTGTGAAATCCAATTTTCACCACATTGGAGATTTTTTCTGGGTAATTTGCATTGTAACATCTGCTTTTTTTGTTTTGGGAAAGCGTTGGGGCATTGCATTAATTGTTCTAAACCTAGGAATTATTTTTATCATTTTTTACTTAATACGAATTGGAACTTTAGTACAGGTCCCAAAGCCTTTAACCAGCTTTAGTCAATTAAACTTCTTCATTAATTTATGCATTGGAGGAATTCTATTCTCATTTTTAATCATTCAATTTTTGAAAGAAAATAAGAAGATGGCGCATAAATATCTTGTAGCCAACGGCGAATTACAATTATTGAACGAAGAAAAAACGGTAATGCTTAAAGAGATTCATCACCGAGTTAAAAATAACCTACAAATTGTAACGAGCTTATTGCGTTTACAAACCAGTGATGTTGACGACCCTAAAGTGCTAAACGAATTTTCAGAAGCCATAGATCGTATTTCTGCAATTGCAAAGATTCACGATAAGATGTACAATAACAAGGCGCTTAATCAAATTGATTTATCAGATTATTTGGAAGATTTAATAAGTGATTTACTGGATTCATATACGGAGAATAACAGCATTCGGGCAGAAATTACTTCTAATATTAATTTTATACCACCCAAGCATCTTGTGCCAATAGCATTAATATTTAATGAACTTGTTACTAATTCTGTAAAGCATGCTTTTAAAGGTCAAGATGAAAACAAAATAGTTATTGACGCCTTTATTACGGATAAAAACGAGGTTAAGCTAACCTACTCAGACAACGGAAATTGGACAGAACCAAAAATAGTATCACAAAGCATTGGACTAGACCTAATAGAAAGCTTTGTTGATCAATTAGATGGTACTTATGAAATAGATAAATCGAATGGAACAAAATACATTATTCGATTTGAAATTATTGAGTAGGCTATTCTGGATCAATTATTTGTAAGGTAATCTAATTCGTTCTGAAAAGATTTTAACCACCAATTTTGTTTATCATCAAGCTCTTTTAATTTGGAAGTAAACCATTTGGGCAACGTGTTCATTTCATATTATTCAATATAAATGAAGGCAATTAATCTCAATTAAATACCCAAATGCTTAGCATGCACAGATGTTTTTCGAGGGTTCCAAGGATCTTGATAAGACTTTTTAAAGAATAACTCTTGGATATAAGCAATGGTTCGTACTACTCTTAAATAAATTCCGAAATAGAAAACCATACAAGGCAAATAAATAAGAAAGTAAGACATTGAATTATGTGCTTTTTCTCGGTATAGTGAGTAAACAATAAATTTGACAAAATTCGTGGTTGTATACAACAAAATATTCGTGATGAAAATATTCAGAAACAGCGGTCGATAAAAAGTTAACATGATTAATAAATAAACGTACCACTTAAAGTTTAGAATAACGTTATAAGTAATATTTTCAAATGCAGAGAAAAAATCCAACAACTTAAATGAGGCTGTTGGCATCAATACATCTTTATGCTTTCGCATTCTAAATCGCACCAATGATTTATCCCAACGCAACCTTTGTTTAATTAGTTTTCGGAAAGTGTTTGGCACAGAGGTTAGGCAATTCGCATCTTGTGCAAATCTAATTTTGTATCCTTTCTTACGAATTTTAACTGTAATGTCTCCATCTAATCCAGGCCCAATGTCCCAACCTTTTATTTGATGTATTACATCTGCTCGGAATGCTCCAAATGCACCAGAAATAATTCTGTAAATCCCTAAATATGATGTTACTGTTCGGCCGGTTGTAATTGTATTGTAATATTCAATGCCTTGCAATGTTGTCACCAAACTCTCCTTATAGTTTCGTACACTTACATTACCACCTACACCACCAACGCGTTCATCTTCAAAAAATGGAATAAGAATTTTTTCCATTGCGTCGTTGTCATAAGAGCAATCAGCATCTAAATGGATAATGTATTTTCCTTTTGCAAAACGCAGTGCTGTGTTTGCTGCAGAGGCTTTCCCCCCTCTTACTTCATTTCGAATAAATAAATCGATTAAACCTGCTTTTTCAAGCGACCTTCCAATAATTGGTGTGTCGTCATCAGATCCATCACAAACTACAATTATTTCAATGTTTTTATAGGTTTGCTCACCCAATGAATTAACTAGTTTATAAAGGTGTTTCCCCTCATTTTTACCAGGAATTAAAATGGAAACCAACGGATTCTCCATGAAGAGTCTTCTGCGCGCATCTTCTTTATTCGATTT
>CAKZPK010000280.1 GCA_937139035.1 uncultured Crocinitomix sp.
ATTAGGGTTAGGACGACTAAATATATAAGTTAGCGAGAATTCAGTTCCACCACGACCACTTGAAACACTGTTCAAACTAGAGGTGTTGATATCGTAACTTAAACGTCCAATGAAATTACCGTATTTAGCGCCAAACTCAAATATTGCCGCATCATCATTTCTAAAAATAATTGTTCCTAAAAGGAAAATGTCATATGTTTCTAAGTAAAATTGACTTGCAACTGCGTATGTGAATTCACTTGCTTTGTCTTGATACTGGTAGAAAATTTTAGGAGTCAAAGCAATCTTAGGATTAATAATGATCCTTGTTCCTCCAATAATTTGAGGACGCATTGCCAATTTATTTGATTCACCTAAAAATGATTCAGTAGGACGTGTGATATGATACAATGTAACTCCACCAAAAGGGTTTATTCTATTATTCGGTTTACTGAAATAATACATGGCACCAATATTGGCATCTATTTTAAATATGCCATTGTTTGCAAAATTCTCACCACTTGAAAGGGCAGTATTGAATTCACCTCCGTTTGTTTTAACATATTGGTTGGCAAATGTAAGTGATGAGGCGTTGATAGATTTTTGGAAAAAACCAAGTTGTGCTCCAAAACTAACAAAATGATGTTTGTCTTTGCCAAATGGGAATTTGTATGATGCAGAAGGGAGAACACTAACCACGTTGTATCCGCCAGTACCAGCTCTGAAATTGGCAATTTGCCCTCCAAAGCCCCAGTTTTTTTTATGGCGCATATCAAAACTAGCCAAGCCAGTAGTAAATGGTTTAGTTGCTACAGCAGCCCATTGGGTTCTGTAGTGACCATGGATACGGTAGTCTCCTTTAAAGATACCTGTAAGTGCTGGGTTCACATTTAGTGCCGCAGCGTCGTATTGCGAAAGATGGAAATCTTGCGCTTTTGCAGAAACTGCAAAGCATACAACAACGAGTATGGAAATCAAATTTTTCATGAGTTCTTTTATCGAATTAATGATACGTCACCGGATAAAATATGTTCCACCCCGTCATAGGTTTTAACTTTTGCAACATATACATAGACACCTAATGGTTGTGGTTCTCCTTTGTAAGTACCATCCCATCCTGGCGAGTCAATTTCAGTAGTAGCGAAAATAATTTCACCCCAATTGTTGTAAATTGAGAAGTCAATTTCGCTAAAGTTACCACCCAATATCATGAGTAAGTCATTGTTATTATCTCCATTTGGTGAAAATGCAGTAGGAACTAATGGTCCGTGATAAATTGGAACGATTTTATAAGCAGTGTCTTGACAGCCTAGTTCATCTGTTACAATTAACTCAACATTGTATTCTCCTTCGAAATTGAATTGGTGAATCGTGTTTTGAGTATTTGCAGTTTCTCCATCACCAAAATTCCAATCCCAAGCAGCTAATGGTGCTCCGTTTGGAACAGAGGTGTCTGTGAAATTAACATCTACATATAAATTAGCACTTTCAGGATTAGCATCAAATGATGCAATAGGTCCAAGGTTGATTAAAACAGTGATAGTTGTATCATGTGTGCAGCCAAACTCGGAAGTAACAGAAAGTGTTATGTCGTATGCCCCTTCACTTGGATATTGGTGAATTGGGTTTTGCGTTGTGTCGCTTGCAGATCCGTCTCCGAAATCCCATAGCCAAGAAACAACTTCTGCATTTCCAACCGCTGAAGAATCAAAGAATACCGTACCACCATTTAAACAAGGTTCTGGTACATCAAAATCAGCAACAGGAATAAAGTGCGAACGTACTTCTTGAACAACTGTATCAACACAACCATTATCTGAAGTAACAATTAACTCTACATCATATAATCCTGGTTCAGAAAAAGTATGAGTTGGATTTTCAACAGCAGATGTTACACCTAGTTCAATTGTCCATAAAAAGAAATCAATTGGGTCTTCGCTTGTGGTAGTGTTTGTAAATGCTGTTGGAGATCCGTAGCAGACTTCTTCAAAATCAAATCCTGCAACTGGACTTGGAATGATAGTTACATTCAGTGTGTCATACACTGCAGGGCATCCTCCGTTGTCTGTAGTTTCAAAGTAAATGGTTAATGATCCAGAGATCAGATCGTCATCTCCATGTAAGTATGAAGTTGTTTCTCCTGTTTCAGGGTCAAATATTCCATCACCAGATGTTTCCCATGCGCCATTACCTGTGCTAGAACCTGACTCTAATACTAGAGGGATACCAGAACAAATTATAGTATCGTTCATTGCTGTTATTGTAGCTGGCTCGTGGAATGTTACTACAATGGTGTCAGCATCATCAGGACAATCTGAAAAGTTGTATGTGTCAATGTAAATTATTACAGTACCAGTAGCAATATCAGTAGGTCCGAAAGTGTAAGTCGTTGCAAGTGCTTCGTCATCACCAAACGTACCATCTCCACTAGAGGTCCAAGTCGTTCCTGTTTCAAATCCTACAGTAGCTTCAATGTTTATGTAAGTAGAATCTGCACAAACTTCAATGTCAGGCCCAGCATTAACCTCAGGATTACCTAAGTATGTAATTATCATTGTATCTGTTTGTGCTTCACAATAACCATTACCAGTTGTGGTTAAAACTATTGTTGAAGAACCTGCATCAAGTTCGTCCAATGTCGCAAAATAAGTTGCGTCTAGGTCTGTGTCAGATGGAGAGAATGTTCCTCCTTCGCCTGACCAAATTCCACCATCCGCATTGGTG
>CAKZPK010000281.1 GCA_937139035.1 uncultured Crocinitomix sp.
AAACTTCTGATTCAAAATTAAGCGCATCCGTTTTCCCCTCAATCGAATTGGTTGTTACCTGCATATAATCCATATATATGACTTGATGTACAAAAACAAAAACATTCTCTATTCTACCTTGGTTAGCAGCTGCCAACTCATTAAAAAAAGAAATTTGCGACTGATCAATAACCCAGCCTTCCATTTGCACTTCTGGAATTAGGAAAAGGTCATCATCAACAAAGAAATAACGCCCAATTGGTCCATAACGCCGAGTATATAATTCATAGTTTTTTAAATCATGATTTCCTGGTGCAAATTCAATAGGCATAGAAAGCGCCTTCAAATCTTCATCCGCAAAGTTCCATGCTTCTTCATTTGGATTTTTGACAATGTCTCCCGTTAAAAAACCGCGCGACATTAACTCGTCTGCATTTAAATCATCAAATGACGCAACAAACGGAGGATAAAGCCCTAAAGGGTTTCCATTAGGCGAACCATAAACATGACCAGCCACAAAAAATGAATAAGAACGACTTTTAGAATAAACCCAATAGGTTATTCCAATCGCTAATAAAGCTAGGATTATACCTACTTTTTTAAATCCATTTTTTTTTGCTAAACCGATATCTTATTATTTAAAAGACCAATCATAATTTCCTAACTCTTCTAAACAAGCTGTTAACAAATCAATAGATCCTTGAATATCATCTTTATCAGCCATTTCAATTACCTGATGTAAATGTCGCGTTGGAATGGAAACTGCACCTGCAATAGATCCACCCTGCGTCATTCTTTGAATTCCCGCCGTATCCGTTCCGCCAGCCGTTAAAATTTCAGGTTGCCATTTGATCTTATTTTGATCTGCCGTTTGTTTCATAAAAGCAACCATTCTATAATCGCAAATTGTCATTGCGTCCATAATTTTTATGGCTGTTCCTTCACCAAGGCGCGTGATTTTTTCATGCTCTGCAGCACCTGGTAAATCAAAAGCAATTGTTGTATCTAGACCAAATCCGAAATCAGGATTAATTTTTAGCGAAGACACATTAGCTCCACGAATCCCAACTTCTTCCTGCACAGTAAACACACCGTACACATCATAAGGCACTTCTTTATCCTTTAAATTTCTCAAAGTTTCAATCAAAATAAAAACCGCCAAACGATTATCCAAAGATTTTGAATTAACACAATTCCCCATTTGGATAAACTCACGTTCACGTGTAATTGGATCACCAATGCTAATCATTGCTTCAACCTCTTCTTTTGAAAGCCCTGTATCAATAAAATAGTCTGATATTTTAGCCACTTTATTTCTCTCCTCAGGCGTCATTACATGAATTGGTTTCGAAGCCATAACACCAATAACATCCTCTTTACCATGAATAAGAACGCGCTGAGCGGTTAATGTTTTAGGATCAAACCCTCCCAATGTATGAAAACGAATAAATCCTTTATCATCAATATGCGTTACAATGAAACCGATTTCGTCCATATGCGCACCAATCATTGCCTTTTTTCCTTCTTTCCCTCTTTTAATGGCATATACGTTCCCCATATTGTCCACCTCAATCTCATCTACCAAAGGGGTTACTTCTTTTATAACCAACTCACGCACCTTTTGCTCAAACCCAGGTGCACCAGGCGTTTTACATATTTTTGCTAATAAATCGATATTCATTTTTCTTATTTTTTAGGTTCTGCATTTTCTGATGGTTGATTGGTCGTTGCAACGCGATAACCGATCATAATTGGAAGTCCTAACAGACAAACTACCATCAATAATATTCCTTTTAAAGTTGGCCCTACAGAAATTAAACGATCCAAAGACACCCCTTGAGGTAAAGCCGTTGAATCTAGCAAGGCTTTTAATGAAACGTCTAACCGGTAAGTTGATGTTTCTTCTACAATTTCGGCTTCAAAAATGGCAGCATCATAGAAATAGAAAAAGGCCGTAAACAGTACAATTGCCCCTAATGAATAGAGTGCAATTTTTTTAGATTTATTATTCATTATTCTGCTTTTTAAAATTTGCAAGGCCTTCTTCAAGCCACAATTTATACAAATTAGCCTCACCGTGACTACGATAAGTTGCAATTTCTTTCACTAAAGATTCATTCTTATGATTCACGATATCATCCAAAGGTTGAGTAACCATTTTATAGCGTTCTATTTCGTAGTTCATCCAATATTCGCCATACGTATCTAACGAATCAGGAAGATTCATAGCATTTGGTAATGACGTACGATCATCAACATAAATTTTTGCGATAATAATTTGATTTTTCAGTAACGGATAAACAATAGGATCTAACCATTGCCCATCTTCAAAATACTTTGAACTAACACAGGCATATCCAGAAATATGCACCAAAACCGGCTTCTTCAAATCATCACTTATTGACAACACTTCATTGTAATCGTCTTGTGATTGAATGTCATATATTGGCAAATCTGAAGTTTCATACGACAATTCATCTTCTGAAACTTCTGAAGGTTGTCCCCCTTCAATTGTATCTAATTGTTCACCACAGCCGAAAAGAGTTCCGGCTGTAATGAAACATATTAAATACTGTTTTAGATTCATTTGCTAATTAGCAAAACTCATCATAAGCCATAGCAAGGTTTTCAGCAATCATTTCAGCTGATCTTCCTTCGATATGATGTCTTTCAATAAAGTGAACCAATGTTCCGTCTTTAAACAAAGCGATTGATGGAGAAGATGGAGGGTAAGGCAATGTATATTTTCTTGCTTGATTCACTGCTTCACCATCTACACCAGCAAAAACAGTTACCATTTCTTTTGGTAATTTACTGTGCTTTGTAGACAAAATAACACCTGGACGCATTGTTCCTGCTGCACATCCGCAAACAGAATTAATAACACATAAAACCGTTCCGTCTGCATTAATTGCTCCGTCAACTGCCTCTGGTGTTTCTAAACTTTTAAATCCCGCTTCAACCAATTGGTTTTTCATTGGGGTTGTTAATTCTACTGGATACATTTTTATAATTTTTCTGTTGTTATTTACTTATAAACCGCAAAATTGAACAATTGTTCTTTTAAATTTTTTCGCGGCTTGTAACAAAGTTGCAAATAATTTAGCGAAGTACTTGGAAATAAAATGAAAAAAGAGCGTGGATTAAATGAAAGCCAAGGTAGTTAAGTTATTGTTACAGAAATAATCTTCACAGGGCATGCTGCCTTTGCATTCTCCGAAGCCTCATGCAACTCCATTAATGGACGTACTGTATGAAACCCTTTTCGGTTAACACTATTTAAGAGCACAGACTTACCGTCTTTGCGAGACATTTTAAACAATTCAGGACAAAGTTCTTCGCAATAATTGCACCCAATACACTTATCTCTTTGCAAGGTAACAATCAACATTAATCGTCTGTTTTAACAATTTTATACAACTTGTCTGAGCTCCTTACTTTGGCAGCAATTTTGAAGGTAACATGATCGCCCTTCTTAGCTTCTTCTACCATTTTATCATCCACCATTAATTCTGTCATTTCATGCTCAACTACTCCAGTTGTTGGACCAGTTACAATAACCTTATCTCCTTTTTTAATGGTATGCGCCTCTACTTTAAACTCTCCAATTTGAGCTTTTGTATAATAGTGCACACCTTTACCAATATAAATTTTCTTTTGTGTTGCTTTTGAACCACTTGTATTATGAAACTCACCCAGTTTTTGTCCTAAATAATAACCGCTCCAAAAACCTCTATTATATACCGTTCCAAGTGTAGTCATCCACTCTTCTACTTTTTCTCTCGTATAATCTCCATTCTCAATTGCGTCCAAAGCTTCACGATACACTTCAATAACAGCCTTCACGTATTCTGGTGCACGGCCTCTACCTTCAATTTTTAAAACTGAAATTCCTGTCTCAACTACTTGATCTAAAAAATCTGCCGTACAAAGATCCTTAGGCGACATAATAAACTCATTGTCAATCTCTAATTCTTCACCTGTTTCCTTATCAATAACCGTATAGGTTCTTCTACAATTTTGTATACACGCTCCACGATTTGCGGATGAGTTATTGGTATGCAAACTCATATAGCACTTTCCTGAAACTGCAACGCAAAGCGCCCCGTGTCCAAAAATTTCGATCTCAATTAAATTCCCACTTGGCCCGCGAACATCTTCTTTTTCAATTTGATCAACAATTTTTTTCACTTGATTCAAACTCAACTCTCTTGACAAAACCATTACATCAGAAAAGTGAGAATAGAATTTAACAGTTTCAATATTGGTCACATTTAACTGTGTAGATATATGCACTTCCACTCCTTGCGTTGCCGCATAATTAATCACAGCTTGATCTGAAGCAATTACAGCAGAAATACCATTTTCTTTAACAGCATTTACCAATGTTTTAATCACCGATAAATCATGATCGTAAATTATAGTATTTAGCGTAAGATATGTTTTAACACATGCTGCACTGCAACGGTCGCCAATCTCTTTCAAGTCATCCAATGTGAAATTGATCGAAGCGCGTGCACGCATGTTTAATTGATCAATTCCAAAATAAATAGAATCAGCTCCAGCATTAATTGCCGCCTGTAATGATTCCCAATTACCAGCAGGAGCCATCAATTCCACAGTTCTTTTTTTCATTTATTATCTATTTCAATCCACAAAAGTAGACATTACTAGAAAAAGCAGGTACATACTTCTGTTAAACACTTGCTACTTTTGAATCGTTCTAAACAACAGATTACTTAACACTAATGAATTTCTTCTCGTGGCGTTTAATGTCAACCTCTTTATCAATAGGCTCATCAAAGATAACTGACCTCAATAGTTGTTCTGAGAAAAATGGTGCTATCATCACCCCTTTCGTCCCTAAACCATTAAACACATGCAGGTTATTATTTTCAGGATGCACACCTAGCAAAGGTCTACGATCAGAAACCGTTGGACGAATTCCTGCCTCATGATTTACAACCTCAAACTCGAAGTCTGCAAACACTTTAAGTTTTTCCAAAAGCTCCTTTTTTCCAAAGGGAGTAGTAATAGATTCCTCTAACTCCCAATTGTAGGTTGCCCCAACTTTATAATAACCATTACCTAAGGGTAGAACAAACATATTTTTATTGAGAATGTCCTCAAACTTTATTTGATCTGTTTTTATTGTGAGCGTCTCACCATGAGTAGGTTTCATTGGTAAATAATTAAAAAAGAAATTATTCTTTATTTCAAACCCTTCACAAAAAATGAATGAATCAGTGTCATTTACATTGTAATAATCAAACTTATCATTAAAAAAATGCACCCCTTTTTCCTGAAAAAAAGCTCTAGACGCATCCAAAAACAAATTAGTATCTACATTTCCAATTGTATTTACCTTCCCTCCTCCGAAAGGAGCAGCTATTTTATCAATTTCCACATCCTGGACAGATTCCATATACTTTTCGAACCTTTCATCTCCTGAAACGGATGCCCAATTATTTTGCTCCTCTACACTTGCAAAAATTCTTAGTATTGAGCGATTAGAAACTAAAGAAACACCCAATTCATCCTCAATTTTCTTATAAAACTGGGCTGCATAAGGCAAAAGTACATCTGCTTTCCAGCTTTTTGTCAACCTCTTAAATACTATAGGATTAACTAATCCTGCTGCTGTTCTGCTCGAAAAATTTTCTCCAGAATCATGCACCACAAAATCTTTCTTATAAAAATAGAATTGCCAAGCCAGCGTTGCGCCTGCTAAACCCCATCCAACAATTTCTACTTTTTTATGCTCTTTTTGTTCGTTCATCTAACACCTCTCAAATACGAGCAGCTAAGGTAGCAATACTTACGGTGCAATTTTTAATCTTTAACAATTCTAATATGCATGCCTCAATGGTCGCACCAGTTGTCAAGACATCATCCACCAACAATACATGTTTGTTTTCCAATTCTTTATTTTGTTTAACTGAAAATATTTGCCGCACATTATCCCAACGGTCGTATTTAGAAAACTTAGTTTGAGAGAGGTTATGAGAATTTCTAAAGAGGCATGTACTATTAACAGGAATATTTGTTTTGCTTGCAATGCCATCAGCAATTACTCGGCTTTGATTATAGCCTCTCAATTTTTCCTTTTTCGGATGCAAAGGCACTGGCAATATGGCTTGAATATTCTCTGATTCTGTTATCACCTCTGCCAACACTTCACCAAAATATTGTCCTAATTTCTTTTTTTGCTTGTACTTTAATAGATGTAATAACTTTTGAGTTTGGTTTCCACGTTGATAATTGAGCAAGCTGTACACATGTTCCACCTTTGCTCGTCCCCAAAATAGTTTTTCTAATTTTTGTAACTCTTTTTTATTTTGTCCGATATAGGGTAAATCATATGCACAAGAAAGACATACATGATGCTCATTCATGTTTAAATCTGTGCTACATATTTGGCAAACATTGGGATAAAACACATCCAAAAATGCCCCACTGATTGTGCGGAATTGTTTGGCTACACTCATATAATCATTTATTTTGGTTTTGGGTAATTAAATATAAGAATACTTTTTCAACATTTGACAGTTTATATTAAAAACACGTTTCACTTGATTAGCACATGAGATCAGTCGTAAATTGTAAGTCCGTTTAGGCGAGTTAAATAGAAAAATTTAGAAGGTTGAACAAGTTGTTAACAAATTGGTGATGGATGTTTGAAATTATTTTTTTCAGAATGTTTCAATCAACATTTTAGACCAACTTAAAATACTAACAGCAAACTAATTAAGACTTATCAAAAGAGTTGATTGTTGAAAACTATGAGCAGATTGTGAATTAAATTAGATTGGTTCTTCGATAAAAAATCGCAACTTTTGTAGTCCGATTAGTAACCGTTGAATATTTCTAAATTTCAACTACAAAAATCGAGAAAACACCGCAAGGAAAAGTAAGTATAAACACCTAAGCTCCCACTAGGTGAAGGCAGACCGAGAAACTAGAACAAAAAAAGACTTAAAATGACAGAAGCAATAGAACCGATTTTACAGAAAAACAACGAACGATTCGTGTTGTTCCCAATCGAACACAATGACATCTGGCAATTTTATAAAAAAGCCGAAGCTAGTTTCTGGACTGCGGAAGAAATTGACTTATCTCAAGATTTAATAGATTGGAATGAAAAGTTGAACGAAGACGAGCAACATTTCATCAAACACATTTTAGCTTTTTTCGCGGCTTCTGACGGAATTGTGAATGAAAACTTGGCTGAGAACTTCCTTTCAGAGGTTCAATATACTGAAGCAAAGTTTTTCTATGGCTTTCAAGTAACTATTGAAAACATTCACTCAGAAACTTATTCTTTACTGATTGATACTTACATTAAAGACAGTAAGGAAAAAGATTACTTATTCAATGCTATTGACACAATTCCTTGTGTTAAGAGAAAGGCAGATTGGGCATTAAGATGGATTGACGAAGGTTCTTACGCAGAGCGATTGATTGCATTTGCTGCTGTTGAAGGAATTTTCTTTTCAGGTTCATTTTGTTCCATTTTCTGGTTAAAGAAACGTGGATTAATGCCGGGATTAAGTTTTTCAAATGAATTAATTTCGCGAGACGAAGGACTCCACTGTGACTTCGCTTGCTTACTATACAATCACCACTTGGTGAATCAATTACCGAAGGAAACCGTTACAAAAATCATCACAGATGCTGTGGAAATAGAGAAAGAGTTTGTAACAGATGCGATACCGGTTAAATTGATAGGAATGAATGCAGATTTAATGCAGCAATATATCGAATTTGTGGCAGATCGATTGTTGGGTGAGTTAGGATGTGCATCAGTATACAACTCAACAAATCCATTTGATTTCATGGACATGATTAGCATTCAAGGAAAAACAAACTTCTTTGAGAAACGTGTTGCTGAATATCAAAAAGCCGGAGTATTAAACAGTGGAGAGAATCAATCATTCTCACTAGACGAAGACTTCTAGAAAAAAATTAACAAGTATTAAAAACCCCCAATACTTTACCCTGCCAACAGGTGAAGTATTACACAAAAAAACCAAGGACGCACTATGTACGTAATTAAAAGAGATGGTCGCAAAGAGCCAGTCAAATTTGACAAAATCACGGCACGCGTAAAGAAATTATGTTACGGCTTAAGCCCAATTGTTCAACCAGAATTGGTTGCAATGAAAGTTATTGAAGGACTTTATGATGGCGTAAGCACGTATGAGCTAGATAATCTAGCTGCTGAAGTTTCGGCTTCAAAAACTATTGAACATCCGGATTATGCTTTATTAGCATCTAGAATTTCGGTATCAAACCTTCATAAAAACACTAAAAAATCTTTTTCTGATACAGTTGAAGATCTTTACAATTACATTGACCCAATTACTGGAGAAAATGCTTCATTAATTGCGGATGATGTTTACCAGATCATTAAAGACAATTCAGAATATTTTGATTCACACATCATTTATGACCGTGATTTCAAATATGACTTTTTTGGATTCAAGACATTAGAAAGAGCTTACTTATTAAAAATTAACAATAAAATTGTTGAGCGTCCTCAACATATGTTAATGCGTGTTTCAGTTGGGATTCACAAAGAAGATCTAGAGTCTGCTGTTAAAACATACAATGCAATGTCTGAAGGTTGGTTTACACATGCTACACCAACTTTATTTAATGCTGGAACACCTAAACCACAAATGTCATCTTGCTTTTTATTGCAAATGAAAGACGACAGTATTGAGGGGATTTACGATACATTAAAGCAATGTGCACGTATTTCTCAATCAGCTGGTGGTATTGGATTATCTATTCACGATATTCGAGCTAAAGGTTCATACATCAAAGGAACAAACGGAACATCAAACGGTGTTGTACCAATGTTACGTGTTTTCAATGACACTGCAAGATATGTTGACCAAGGTGGTGGAAAAAGAAAAGGTTCTTTCGCTATTTATGTTGAGCCTTGGCATGCAGATATTGTTGATTTCCTTGATTTAAAGAAAAACCATGGTAAAGAAGAACAACGTGCAAGAGATTTATTCTATGCTATGTGGGTTCCAGATTTATTCATGAAAAGAGTTGAAGATAATGGAGAGTGGACATTAATGTGTCCAAACGAATGTCCAGGATTATCTGACGCTTACGGTGAAGATTTCGAGAAACTGTACACGAAATATGAAACAGAAGGAAGAGGAAGAAAAACGATTAAAGCGCAAGATATTTGGTTTAAGATTTTAGAATCTCAAATTGAAACTGGTACACCATACATGGTTTATAAAGATGCGGCAAACCTAAAATCAAACCAAAAGAATTTAGGTACAATCAAATCTTCTAACTTATGTACTGAAATTTTGGAGTACACTGCACCAGACGAAGTTGCTGTATGTAACTTAGGTTCAATTGCATTACCAAAATTTGTTGATCAGGAAAACAAATCATTTGATCACGATAAATTATTCGAAATGGCTTACCACTTAACGGTAAACTTGAATAGAGTTATTGATCAAAATTACTATCCAGTAAAAGAAGCTGAAAATTCAAACTTACGTCACCGTCCAATTGGAATTGGTGTACAAGGTTTAGCTGATGCATATATTTTAATGCGTTACCCTTTTGATTCAGAAGAGGCAAACACATTGAATAAAGAAATTTTTGAAACCATTTACTATGCTGCAGTAACTGCATCAAAAGATTTGGCAATCAAAGAAGGTGCATACGAATCTATTGAAGGATCTCCAATCTCTAAAGGAGAATTCCAATTCGATATGTGGGATGTTACTCCATCAGACAGATGGGAATGGGATATTTTGAGAGAAGAAGTAAAAGAGCACGGTGTTAGAAATTCATTATTATTAGCTCCAATGCCTACAGCTTCTACAGCTCAAATTCTTGGAAACAACGAATGTTTTGAGCCATACACTTCTAATATTTATACTAGACGTGTACTTTCAGGAGAGTTCATTATTGTAAACAAACACTTATTGAAAGATTTAGCGAAGCTTAACCTTTGGGATTCAAACATGAAAAACAAATTAATGGCTTCAAACGGATCGATTCAAAACATTGATGAAATTCCACAAGACATTAAAGACTTGTACAAAACAGCATGGGAAATTTCTCAAAAAGTATTAATTAATCAAGCTGCTGATCGTGGTGCATATATTTGCCAATCACAATCATTGAACTTGTTTATGGAAAATGCCAATTTTGCGAAATTAACTTCAATGCACTTTTACGGTTGGAAAGCTGGTTTGAAAACAGGTATGTATTACTTGAGAACTAAAGCAGCAACTGATGCGATTAAATTTACATTGGACAAAGAAGCTGTTGCGGCTCCAGTAGCAAAAACAGAAGAAGAAAGAATGGCTGAAATTGCATGCTCTTTGGATGATCCAGAAAGCTGTGAAATGTGCAGTGGATAAACAAAAAATAATAAATAGAATTTATTGAAGAATTCTACTCTATTCTGAAAACTCGCCTTATGAACTAAGGCGAGTTTTTTTATGCCTTATATCGACTACTACAGCACCATTTAGTTGATTGCTAATATTCTGAAAATACAATTTTAAGGAGCAATTGTACATTTTATCTCCTTTCAATCTTCTCTACCTTTGAATGAAAATAATTCAGGATGAAAAAATTACTCTTTATAATATTGAACTTTGTGTTTATTACTGGAATATCGCAAACCACTTGGTATGAGGTATCGACGGACGTTCACAACAAATTAAACACCATTGACTTCCCTACAACCAGCATAGGTTATATTGGAGGAAATGACACCTTACTACTAAAAACAACTGATGGCGGAACGAATTGGAACGCAGTTAATTTTAATGGCGTAACAGTATACCCGGGAGGAGAAGACATCTTAGATTTAAACTTTGTTGATGAAAATATTGGCTATATGTCTATTGGGCCTTACGGAGGCACTTATAAAACAATTGATGGGGGATTAAACTGGAGCTTAGTAAACGTATCATTAGATATTTGCTATGTTCGCGCTAACTACTTCTTTGAAGAAGATCGTGGAGTTGTTGGTGGATCTGGATGTTTTGGAGGAGAACGAATGGATGTATTATCCATGGGGACTACCACGCCTTCCACCTTAAATTTTAGTGGATTTAGTCCATCTGACATTATTTCTCAAATAGATTTTTTAGATGAAAATTATGGCTTAGCATCTAGCTTAGGAGGAAGAATATACAGAACAACAGATGGCGGAGCAACATGGGATACGATCCCCTCAAGCATGGGAACTTCAATTCCAATCACCTCAATCAAAATTATTGATGAATCTTTAGCATATGCAGGTTACAATGCAGATGGTGGAGGGTTTGGATTGTTACAATCAACTGACAATGGCATAACATGGTCACAAGATGGGGAATCTGGCACTTTCTACTACCCAGCCTTTTATGAAATAATACAGTCCAATTCAGAGCACATCTATGTAGCGGCCGTTCCATCATTTATTCCAGAAGGGGTAATCTTTGAACACAATGGCGAATTTTGGAATTATTGGAACGTTGACCAACCTGTTTACGCCATGGACACTTATGGTGATTCAGTTGTTTGGGCAGTTGGTGACAGCGGATACGTCGTTGTAAATACTCCACCATCAATGCTTTCTATGCAGGAAAATAATTTAGCAAACCAACTTCATGCATACCCCAATCCATTTAGCTCCACAACTTCCTTCGACTTTTCGAACTTCTACAGTCCTAAATTATCCATTTATGACGCACAGGGAAGACTACTCGATAAAAGAACAATAAACACTCCCAACCAAGACTTGTCTTACCTAGAAAGTGGCGTTTACGTAGTTGTTTTATCAGAAGGAGATCACGAACGAAAAACTAAACTCATAAAGCAATAATTACACTTTATTCTTTTCAGGGTTATAGCAACGCTCCAACATCTCATATAGTTCCGGATGCTTGCGCCGTAACAACTTAGGACGCTCGAAAAAATATTCAGAAGCCACTGTAAAGAACTCGGCCTGTTTCGTCCCGCCATAAGCACGAATATCTGACTTATCGTTATTAATTTCCTCCATGCCTTTATGCATTAAGTTTAACCACGGAATTATATATTCTTGTCCCAAAAAATTGACCGGAACACCATCCATTTCTCCATCTGTTTTATCCAATAAGTGTATAAATTCATGTACACCTGTGTTCCGCTTATCTGTTTTATTTTTAAATCCGTGATGCAACGCCTTGCGTGACAAAAACATTTGATTTTCATATTTCCCTGTCCCTACCATCCCAGCAATCCAACGATTTTCAGAATCACTTCCAAAGCCAAGGTTTTTATTAAAATTATCTGGATAAATAATGACGCCTGTAATATTGGTATAGTGCCAATTTCTGAACCTAAAAACAGGAATTATAGCACTTGCAGCTACAAATACTCTATCAATTTCTTCCAACTCAAATTCAACAGCATCTATATAAACCTCATGTAAAAAAACTGCCATTTGATCCTGAAAAACCTTCTTCTCTTCATCATTCAATAATTGGTAAAAACGGACATGTTTTTCCAATAAGTCATGCCACTCCGCAGGGATTTCAACCTTTTTCTCAACACTATCTCGCCACAACCAAAAGGCTATCCCAATTAAAATAACGACTACAATTATTACTTCCATAAGTATGCTTAACTGAACACTAAAATAAATATAAATTATTCTAACTTTAATAGTTCTAGAAATAACTACTGTAAACCAAATATTATGGCAGAAAATAAAACCAAGGCAACAACTGCTTCTGTATCCCAATTTATTGACCAGGTAGAAAATGAGCAAAAACGAAATGATGCAAAAACATTGGTTGACCTTTTTGAAAAATTAACCAGTGAAAAAGGCAAGATGTGGGGACCTTCTATCATAGGGTTTGGGCAGTATCACTACAAATATAAAAGTGGGCGAGAAGGCGACTTTATGTTAGCAGGATTCTCTCCTAGAAAAACGGCCTTAACATTATACATTATGGCGGGTTTCTCAAGATATGACGAGTATTTAAGTAAACTAGGGAAATTTAAAACTGGAAAATCATGCCTATACATCAAAAAACTGGCAGATATTGACATGAATGTACTTGAATCCATGATTATGGACTCTATTCAAACCATTCAAAAGAAATATCAATAAAGATTTGCCTACTGACGTCCTACGTCGCAATCACAATCGTAAATATTAAAGGAGTATTCTTCAAGTGTATCTCGGCGTTCTTCTTCAGCTTCGCACTCTTTTTCAGCATGCCGATTAAACAAACCCTCTCCCCTGTAAATACCAACAGTATCGGTAATGTTTTCTACGAAATAGCACGTTCTTGTTTTTTTGTTCTTGCAGGAATTAAAGGCAACTATCACTAAGCTTACTAATGTTGCCAAATAGATTTTTTTCGCGATCATGATAATGGTTTATAAACTCACCACAAAAACTAGACCAACTACACTCTAACCCTTAACTAATTTAATGGTTTTCAAATTAGTATCACCTCTATTACTCAGCAATGTTGCTGCATAAACTGCCGACTCATAATCACCCAACATTATTTGCTCCGCAATGGGATTTGTACTTATTATATTGAGTTGCGCAATTCCGCTTAATGAAACAATTGCGAGTAGTAGTGGTAAAATATTTTCACGTTTTTAGTTTAGCATCACCTAAGACACGAAAAGAGAGCAACTTACAATCTAACTCAATTAAAATGATTCAACTAATCAATACCGCTTTCCAACTGAAAGTCCTATTCCCCAACCAATTTCTATTTTTTCCCCCTTCCGTTTAGCATATAAAGGTGTCGAACGCATTTTGACCCAAATATTTTTTTCAACCTCTACCGTCAGTATTAAATTTGGAATCAAACACACCCCCTTATAATGTACACGATCAGTATAAGTAGTAACATTATTATATTCCATATTAAAATAATCAAGATACTTATAATCCAAACCAAGGCAAAAAAAAATAGGCTCATGACCTAACTCTCCACCCGCTCCAGCCTCAACAGAAAGGTAATAAAATTGATTAACCGCTCTACCAAATGGCACAGTTCCAATCCCCAAGCCTCCTCCTGCACTAAAATAATAGTGTTTTTTATCTTTAAACAATCGGCTATAGCTTACCCCAATCAAACCACGGTGATAAAAGCCCGATTCTACACTTGCTAAGTTTTTATAATCATCCTTACTAAATTGACCAAAAACGAATGAACTTGACGCTAGTAAAACAAATAAGAGAATCTTCATTTTGCAAAATAGCACTACTTAAAAGCCTTACATAATTGATTTCCGCAAACGAAAAAGAGCATTTGCAAAAAATGCAAATGCTCTTATTTACGCTACACACTTTGGCGAATGTGTACTTATCAATTGTTATTTAACTGAGTTTAAAACTAATTGGTAAAGTGAATTTTACAGCTACCTTTTTTCCCTTGTTCTCTCCAGGTATCCAATTTGGCATTATTTCAACAACTCTTAATGCTTCCGCGGCTAAACGTTCATCAAGTTCGTTAACCACTTCGGCATTTTTAATTGCTCCAGTTGACGATACAACGAATTGAACATACGCTATTCCCTCAGCCCCTTCTTCTGAGGCTGATTTAGGATATTCGACATTCTCTATAATGAAATTGGTCATGGCAACTTGGCCACCGTCATATTCTGGAAAGATTTCTACATCCTCATGAACTTTTTCCGGTATTTCCACCAACTCTTCGTTTGGATTATCTACTGTTTCATCAGAAGAGGCATCCTCATTTTTAGTACACTGAACTGCTATTGCCAACATTCCAATTAAAGGAATAACACTTAGCAACCATGATTTTTTTCTAATATTCGTTTTCATAATTTTAATTCTTTTTTTCAATGTTAATTGGTTATAAAACCTACTGGTTAATAAATAATGTGTTCCATTTAAACCGAGCGCATAATTGACCAAAAACTTCATATAATTTACTTTATGCTTCTTATACATTAAAGCATCTACTTCATATTCATGCAGGTTGACCATTTCTCTTTTAATGAAAAAGAAAATTGGATTAAACCAGAAAATCACATGAGCAATTTCAATAAAGATGGTATCAACAGAGTGTCTTTTCTTCACATGCATTTTTTCATGCTCCAATACAATATCTTGCTCTGTTGATGTTAAACTCGGTGTTATTTGGATGTAATTAAAGAAAGAGAATGAAGTCTTTCCTTTTACTTTGTAAATGCGGTATTCTTCCACTTTATTTGAATCATTCTTGTGGAAAAATGAAATAATCTTAGCTATTCTAAAAACAAAGAGCAACCCAAAACATAAAGCCCCAAACCAGTAAAGTTGATTTAATGTAATAAGAGGCGTTTGTCCAAGTGTTGCGGCTTGAGCATCTGTCCCAACTTGAATAGGACTTAGTTCTACAACTTGAAGTGAATAAGAAAAACTTGAAATATCAATCCCTGATTTTATCAAAATAGTTGCAACAGCAACAACTGGTAACCCAATCAACACTGTTCTTCTTTGAGCAAAACTTAATCGTCTTCGAATTCCTACATACCCAATATAGAGCATAAGAATTAAGACATTCATTTCAATTAAATTCCAACTAATTTGACTCATTTTCGTCTTGTTTTATAATAATGTTTTACTTCAAGCTATATAGGCAATACAAGTTGCCAATCAGAATGCGAATCATCTTCAAGATTGAAGATTAAAAATGGCATAGAAGAAACGACTTCCTCTACTTCCTGGAATATTTCTTTGTTTCCTCCTGAAGCACTACAACTAACAACCTCTCCATTACCTGTAACTGAACATGTAACAACGGTTTTTCCTTGTGAATAGTCAACATCATTAACATAGTTAAGTTTTTCTTGAAGATAACTTGTATAGTTTTGATGATACTGTCCTTCATATTTCGGATGAAACAAAACCCCATCATAATTCTGTTGCAATTGATGCCATGCAGCCTCAACGTTTAACGACTTAAACGTATCTAATTTAACATACCTGACAAATCCTATTGTTACCAGGAACAAGGGGATAATTAAAAGCCACCCTTTTTTACTCTGTTTTAAATTTTTCATATTTTCTATTCTCTTTTTTAATGTCATTTTATTGTAAAAGTGATTTGTGAGAAAGAATCTAGATGCACTAATTTGGAATGTATAAGACAGCAAAAATCGCATATAATTGACTTCATGCTTTTTGTATAATTCAGCGTCTATTTCATATTCGTGTAAATTGATCAATTCTCTTTTAAGAATGAAAATTAAAGGATTAAACCAAAGACCGATTTGTATAATTTCCAGCCCTAAAAGTTCTAATGAATGCTTCTTACGTGCATGCATTTTTTCATGCTCAAGCACTATTCCTCTTTCTTCTGGTAATAAACCTGTTTCAATATGAATCCAATTGAAAAATGAAAAAGATTCAATAGATTCAACAGAATAAACTCTAAAGGAGTCCTGTTTGACACTTATGTTTCGCAAAAAAAACAGAACGATTCTGCCAATTTTAAGCAACAACAATAATGTCAATATAATTATCCCAAAGAAATAGATATTTTCCAGCGAAACGAAGTTTAATGCCCCCATTTGATTAGCACCATCAGAGCTAGAAACTTGTTCTCCTATACTAATCACATCAAGTTCAACAATTGGAATCGAGTAATTACTTATTTCTACGTAAGATTTCAGTAAAACAGTTCCGATTGCCAAAACTGGACTTAAAAAGATTAGTAACCGCCTTTGCTTAAAACTCAGCTGATTTTTAACTAAGAAATATGCTCCACAAAGTAGTACAATAAGCACATTAACCTCAATCAAACTCCAAATAAAACTACTCATCTTCGTCCTGTTTTATAATTTCAATAATCTCATTCAAATCATCCAAACTCATGTTATTTTCTTTCATAAAGAAGGATAAAAACTGAGCATTAGAATTGTTGAAATAATTCGCTTTCAACCCTTGCACCTTTTGGAGTGAGTACTCATCCTTAGAAATTGTAGGATAGTATTCGTTTGACTTGCCATAAGTTTTGAATTTCACAAATCCTTTTTGAACTAGCACTCGAATAACTGTAAGAACAGTATTGTATGCTGGTTTAGGATCCTTTAGTTGTTCCAAAATATCTTTTGCAAAGCCTTTTTCAACCTTCCAAATGGCGTGCATTATTTGTTCCTCTGCTTTTGTTAACT